>CAJYJW010000227.1 GCA_913775025.1 uncultured Sphingomonas sp.
GCTTGGCGTGCAGCGCGGCATCGAGGTCGTGTCGCGGATCAAGATGGTCGTGCTCACGGTCGTTCTGCTGGGCCTCGTCGCCTATAACGCGATCCATTTCGGCCTCGGGCCGAGCGTTACCTTCCTGCTTTATCCCGATTTCGGCGCGCTGACCGGGGCCAGCATCCTGACGGCGCTCGGTCAGGCGCTATTCTCCACGGCCATCGGCGCGGGGGTGCTGATGACATACAGCGCCTATCTGCCGGAGGGGGTTTCGATTCCGCGATCGACCGGGATCGTCTGCTGCTCGGTCATCGGTATCTCGCTGCTGGCCGGGCTCGCGATCTTTCCGATCGTGCTGTCGAGCGGGCTGACTCCGTCGGAAGGCCCGAACCTCGTCTTCGTAACGCTGCCGGTCGCGTTCGGCACGATGCCGGGCGGGCGGATCGTGAGCCTCGTTTTCTTCACCATGATATCGCTCGGTGCGTTTACGACCGGCGTCGGCATGCTTGAACCGGTCGTCTCCTGGCTGATCGAGGCGACGGGGCGTTCGCGGCGCACCATCGCGCTGATCGCGGCGGCGGCGGTGGGCGCGGTGGGCCTGCCGTCGGGCCTGTCGTTCAACGCGCTGCGCGACGTGCATCCGCTCGCCGCCGTGCCGGGGGCCGCGAGCAAGACATTCTTCGATCTGCTCGATTTCGGCATCGCCGAACTGCTGCTGCCGCTGAACGCGCTGCTGATCGCGCTGCTCGCGGCCTGGGCGTTGCGGCGTTCGCTGGTCGGGCGAACCGATCTGTCGCCGGCGCGCCATCGCGTCTGGCAGGCGCTGACCGGTATCGGCGCGCCGGCGGCGATCGTCGTGCTCATGATCCATCTCCTCACCCATTGACGCGATCGCCGCCGGCGACGCGCGGCATCCTGGAGCCCAAGCTATGTCGACGTTCGATATTGACGCATTTCGGGCGCAATTCCGCTCCCTTCCCCGCCTCGTCTATCTGAACAGCGGCTCCTACGGGCTGCTCGCTGACAGCGTCGCGCAGGCGTTCAAAGACTATCTCGATCTGCGCATGCGGCGTGGCGCGGACTGGGGCGCTTGGGTGGGCGAGCTGGAGGCCGTGCGCGCCGGCATGGCGCGGCTGCTGGAGGTGGAGGCGGACGATGTGGCGATTACCGCCTCGGCCTCGGCCGGCCTCAATGCGCTCGCCAGCGCGATCGATTTCGGCGGCGCGCGAAACCGGATCCTCGTCACCGATGCGGATTTTCCGACCGGCGCGCAGATATGGCACGCGCAGGAGCGGGCGGGCGCGCAGGTGATTCACGTGCCCGAGAATGCCGATCACATGGTTTCCGCCGATGCGGTGACGGCGCTGATCGACGAACGGACCGCGCTCGTGGCGCTGTCCCACGTCTGCTACCGCCATGGCGCGCGCCTGCCAGACGAGGCGATCCGGCGGATCTGCGATGTCGCCCATGCGCATGGCGCACTGGTGATGCTGGACAGCTATCAGGTCGTGGGCACCCGGCCGATCCGGCCGCGCGATCTGAATGTCGACATTCTGGTCGGCGGGATGCTCAAATATCTCCTCGGCACCGGCGGCATCGGCTTTCTCTATGTGCGGCCTGGATTGATTGACCGGCTGGTCCCCCGCACCTCCGGCTGGTTCGCCCAGGCCGATATCGATGCCATGAACATCTTCGCCAACGATCCCAGCCGCACCGCGCGCCGGTTCGAGGCGGGCACGCCGCCCGTGCCGAGCCTTGCGCCCGCGCGGGCCGGCATCGATCTGGTGATGGAAACAGGGCTCGACGCGATCGAGGCGCAGATCCGGCAGGTGACGCGGCACGCACTCGATGGGTTGGCGGCCGAAGGCATCCGGTACGACAATCCGACGGACGATGCGCGGCGGGGGCCGCTCATCTCGATCCCGACGCACGATCAACATGCGCTGGTCGCGGCCCTGGCGGGGCGGGACATCGTTACATCCAACCGCGACGGACGTCTGCGCGCCGGCTTCCATGCCTATAACAACGAGGCGGACGCCGACGCCTTCGTCGCGGCGCTGGTCGCGAACCGGGGGTTGCTGGCGTGAGGGCGCTACGGCGGCTTGCCCTCGCGGGGCTGTTGGCCGCAGCGTCTGCGCTTCAGGCGGCCCCGCCGATCGATCCGGCCACGCGGGCCGGGTTGAACGAGCTCGTCACCTTCATCCGCCTGCCCAACGTCACCACCCGATCCACCGTCGAGATCCGTCGCAATGCGGACTGGCTGGAGACGGCCTTCAGGCGATATGGCTGGACGACCCGGCAACTGGCGGACGGCGAGACGCCGATGGTCTATGCCGAATGGGGCAAGGCGCGTCGTGGCGCGGGCACCATTCTGTTCTACGCGCATATGGACGGGCAACCCGCCCGGCCGGAGCAATGGGCGCAGCCGAACCCTTTCGAGCCGGTATTGAGGCAATGCGCCGATCCCGCAACCTGCCCTATGCTGCCGCTGGACAGGCTGGCGGAAGGCCCGATCGATCCCGAATGGCGGCTGTTTGCGCGCTCGGCGGCGGACGACAAGGCGCCGATCCTGATGATGATCGCCGCGGTGAAGCGATTGCGCGCACGCGGGATCACCCCCGCCGTCCATATCAAGATGATCGTCGATTCCCATGAGGAGGGCGGGCCGCCGACGCTGAAGGACGTGGTGGCGCGCAATGCCGCGCTGCTGGGGGCCGATGCGGTCGTGATGATGGACGGGCCGATGCATCCCTCCAACCGGCCGACGCTGGTGCTCGGCCATCGCGGCGGCGGCGTGATGCGGTTGACGATCTGGGGGCCGCGCACCGCGGTGCACAGCGGGCATTTCGGCAATTATGCGCCCAACCCCGCACAGAGGCTCGCCCGGCTGATCGCCCGGTTCAAGGACGATGCCGGGGGCGTGCTGATCCCCGGATATGAAGATGGCGTGGATCCGGTGTTTCTCGCCGCCGCCCGACGCTTCGCCGTACCGGACGACGAGCCCGCGATGCGGCGCACGCTCGGCATCGGCGCGGCGGAGCGCGCGGGGGAGGGGTATCGCGCGGCGATGGCGCGGCCGTCGCTCAACATCATCGGGCTTGCCGCAGGATCGATGGGCGCACTGGATCAATCGATCGTGCCGGATCGGGCGATCGCCGCCTTCGACATCCGCACCGTGCCGGGGATCGGTTTCGATCGCGAGGTCGGCCTGGTGCGCCGAACGATCGAAGCGGCGGGCTATACGCTGGTGGACAAGGCGCCGACGGATGCCGAACGCGCCGCCCGCCCGATGCTGGCCACGCTGGAATCGCGATGGCTGTCCGACGCCTTGTTCACCGATCCGGCATCGCGCCCCGCGCGCTGGGCGCAGGCGGGTTTGGGCCCAGATATCGTCGTGATCCCGCTGATGGGCGGCAGCGTCCCCTCGGCGCCGTTAGTGACGGGAATGAAGGTGCCGGCGATCCTCCTGCCGCTGGTGAACGCGGACAACAATCAGCACGCGCCGGACGAGAATCTGCGGATCGGCAATTTCATGCGTGGCGTGGAAACTGTTGCGGAATTGCTACAGACCCCGCTCTGACCATGCAGGAATATGAAAACGAGTATGAAAACGCTTTACAGTTAAAGCAATCTGCGTTTCGATGAGGGCACAACAGAAAATTCGCAGGAACGACGCCACACTTTCTCGGGGGAGAGACCTTATGCGCTCATCGTACCTGATTTCCGGTTCCGCTCTCGCCCTTGCGCTCGGCGTAAGCCCGGCCCTGGCGCAACCCACCGGCGTTTCTCCGGCGGACGCGCCCACGACCGCGACGTCGATCGATACCAGCACGGAGGCGCGGGCGTCGGCAGACGTGACCGCCGACATCGTCGTGACCGCCCGCAAGCGCGGCGAGGAGCGTCTGCAGGATATTCCCGCCTCGATCAGCGCGATCAGCGGCGATGCGCTCGCCAAGCAGGGCGCGACCAACTTCACCGATTTCGCCTATCGCGTACCGGGCCTGACCTTCACCGATCAGGGGCCGGGCCAGAAGCGCTACACGCTGCGCGGCGTGCAGTCCGCCGGGCAGGAGCAGGTGGCGGTCTATTATGACGAGGTGCCGATCCCCGGCATCCAAAGCTCCACCGGCGACTCCGGTTCGCAGATCGGCGACCTCCAGCTTTACGATCTCGATCGCGTCGAGGTGTTGAAGGGGCCGCAGAGCACGACCTTCGGCGCCAATTCGCAGACGGGCGCGGTGCGCTATATCCTCAAGAAGCCGCAACTGACCGATTTCGGCGGCTCCGCTCAAGTGGAGCTGAACAATGTCGCGCATGGCGGCACAGGCGCGAACGCGCTCGGCATGGTCAACCTGCCGCTGGTCAACGGCAAGCTCGGCCTGCGCGTCGTCGGCTATTATGTGCTGACGCCGGGTTATGTGGACAATGTGCGCCTCGGCCTGAAGGACGTGAACGAGGATCGCAACCGCGGCGTGCGCGCCATGCTGCGTTGGGAGGCGAACGACTGGCTGACCTTCGATGCGATGGCCTGGTATCAGAAGCGCTTCACCAAGGGCGCGAGCGAAACCCAGCCCTATGACACGTTCCGGGAACGCGGCGATCCGAGCGATCAGGGCTATAAGGATGTGGTGCCGAGCTTCGCCCGCTTCCAAACCGGCCCCTATAACGCCGGCTTCTATGTGCGCACGCCCCGCCCCGATGAGCAGCAGATCTATTCGCTGACCGGTACCGCCGATCTGGGCTTCGGCGTGCTCACCGCCACCGGATCGATCTATAAGCGCGATTTCCAATATTATCGCGAAAACAGCTTTTCGATCATATCGCTGGGCGGCGGCCCGGCCGGGGCCATCTGCCTGCGTGGCGTCCCCTGCCGTCGGGCGGATCTGTTCCCGGAGCTTACCGATCAGACGCAGACACTGAACCAGAAGACCGCCGAGATACGGCTCAATTCCAGCGGCACCGGGCCCTTCCAGTGGCTCGTCGGTGCTTTCTACCGGGATCGCGCGTCCGATTTCCGCAGCTATTCGCCGATCGTCGACGCGCAGGGTTTCCCGATCGTCGCGACGACGCCGCCGACCGGCTTTTCGATCACGCCCGGCGCGGGGATCGAAGGGTGCAACCCGTGCGGCTTCGCCCGCGTCAACACGCGCAGCATCAAGGAAAGCGCGCTCTTCGGCGAGGCGACCCTCGACCTGACCGACTGGCTGGAGGTGATGGGCGGCCTGCGCTATTTCGAGGCCAAGCAGACCGATTTCGGCTCGACGCTGTTCCAGTCGCCGCTGCTCGGCAGCACGCTGCCGGCCGATTATAATCGTCGCGTGAAGGAAAACCGCCTCATTAAGAAGGCGCAGATCTCGATCAAGCCTAGTGACGACATCACTTTTTACGTGCTCGCGTCCGAAGGCTATCGCCTGGGCGGCACCAACCAGTCCGCCTCGGTGCTGGTGCCGGACGGCTATGATTCTGACTCGCTGTGGAACTACGAGGCCGGCATCAAGACCACGTGGTTCGACCGGCGGCTGATCGTCAACGCATCCGTCTATCGCATCGACTGGTCGAACATCCAGGTGACGGGGCGCGACCCCACCGGCACGTTCGGCTTCATCGGTAACGCTGGCGACGCGCGTTTCGAGGGGCTGGAGCTGGAGGTGCAGGCGCGGCCGACCCAGCGCTGGAGCCTGTCCGGCGGCCTCAACTGGCTGCCCAAGCATGAGCTGACCGAGGATCAGCGGTCCACCACGATCGTGGCGAACGGTCTGGCGGGCGACAAGATACCGCGCGTGCCCACGCTGACCGCGAACTTCTCCGGCCAATATACCGTGCCGCTCAACGACAGCTGGTCTGCCTATGTGCGGGGCGATTACAGCTTCAAGGGCAAGGCCGGCACGGAGCTTCGCCCGACGCTGTCGACCTATCGCATCCAGCGCTCCTTCAGCCTGGTCAACGTGCGGGTGGGCGCGGACGATGAGGACAGCAAGCTGGGCATCGCCCTCTTTGTCAACAATCTGTTCGACAAACGCGCCGACGTGTACGTCGTCGCGGCGACCGCGCAGCCGACCTACCGCATCCTCGCCCAGCCGCGCACGATCGGTATCACCGCCACCAAGCAGTTCTGATATCCCGCCACCGGAGCCTTCTGCCATGACGATCGAAACGGAGAAACAGGCTGTCGTCGCCGCGCGCAAGCCCTTCTACAAGGAATTGCGCGCGGGGCAGAAGGTGCTGTGGTGTAGCTGCGGGCAATCGAAGCGGCAGCCCTATTGCGATGGCCGCTCGCATGCGGGCACCGGCTTCGAGCCGATGCAATATACCGCCCCGCGGGACGAGGAGGTTCTGTTCTGCGGCTGCAAGCAGACGGGCACGGCGCCCTTCTGCGACGGCGCGCACAGCAACCTGCCCGGCGGCTATCGCGACGAGGAGGCCGATCCGGCACAGCCGGAGGTCGCCTATTCCCAGCCGGACGAGAAGGGCTTTGCCCGCCTGAACGGCAACTGTTACGTCGTCACCCCCCCGCCCGCCGTGGCGGGGCAGGCATGGGCCTTGACGACCCTGGTGTCGCCCGCGCTGGGCGCGCGGCACCAGTCGCAAGTCCATCTGCGGCTGGCCTCGGGCGACTCCCCCGTTCTGGCGAGCGACGTGGGTGACGTGGCGCTGTGGATCCGGGCGGGGGAGGGCGAGATCGCGATCGGCGACCGACGCTTCCCGGCGCTTGGTGGGTCCGGCGTATCGATCCGCCGGGGCGAGACGTTCCGGCTGACGTGCACGGGCGCCCCGCTCGATATCTATGCCTCGGTCTGCCCCGGTGGCGACCGGCTGGACGAACGTGCGGCGATGGCGGACGACTTCGACGCCGCCTGGCCAGATCGCGTCGTCGGCATCGATCAGGAAAGCCGCCACGCGATGGGACCGCGCTGGTTTCAGATGCTGGTCGACGAACGGCACGGCCTGAACAACACCGCGCAGTTCGTCGGCCATATTCCCAAATCGCGCGCCGAAATGCATCGCCACCTCTACGAAGAGGCGCTGATCATCCTTTCGGGCGGCGGCACGATCTGGAACGAAACGTCTCGCGCGCGGGTGAATCCCGGCGACGTGATCTTTTTCCCGCGCAAGCACGTCCATTCCCTGCAATGTACGGCGGACGAGGGTATGGACGTCGTCGGCCTGATCCACCCGGGCACCAATCCGGGGATCAACTACTGACGGAGCCGCCGGTAACCGGGCGTTGACGATGACCAATACCGACGCATTCGAGCATTGGATCCGTACGGCGTTCGTCGCGATGAATACCGAACTGGAGACGTTGTACTTCGCACAGGCGGATCGATCGAACGTCGCAGGGGTCGGCGATGCGATCAAGACGGCGCTGCACGACGAAGGCCGCGCGTTGATCGCGCCGCTGCTTGCGGAGGGTAGTACCGACGAGGGGTTCGAGGCGGCGTTCGGGCTGCTTGGCAACGTCGGTTTCTACATCGGCGCGCTTCGTCGGCACGAGCTGACCAACCCGGATGTGGAGGAACGCTCTCCGCTGGCCGAGGCATCGGCGCTGGCGCTGCACGTGGGCGCGGCGACCGGCATGGCGCCCCGTTTCGCCACCGCGCACCTGGCGACGCATAATCTGGCGGTCGAGGGGGTGCGCAAAAGCTTCACGTCGCTCGCCGACGAATTCCTGTTCATCGATGAGAATACGCGCGGCATCCTCAGCCTGCAGCGCGCGGCGGACGCGCTACAGCGGATCCTGCCGCTCGGCGTATCCAGCCCGGTGATCGACGTCCTCTATGAGGATGCGAAGGGCGCGCTCAGCGATGTGATACGCTTCAACGCAAGGCTGTTCGACCAACTCGATATCGATCGCTTCTTCTACAGCGTGCGGCCCTATTACAAGCCATACCGCGTCGGCCGCACCGTCTACCGCGGGGCGAATGCGGGCGATTCCTCGGGCATCAACGAGATCGATCTGCTGCTCGGCCTGTGCCGGGCGAGCGACACCACCTATGCGCAGATGCTGCACGACAAGATGGCGTACATGATGCCCGCCGACCAGCGCCGCCTACGCGACTGTATGCGGCGGCGTAGCCTGCTCGACGAACTGCTCGCGCTGGCGGACGCGCATGGGCGGGCGCCATGGTTCCGCGCCAGCGCCGCCGCCTTTCTCGACGTGTGCGATCTGTTCGCCACCACCGCGCGGCAGCACCACGATCAGCTGGTGAAGCGGTTCATCGAGCAGCCGGCCGGGGCGTTGTCGCCGGTGCGCCTGAACGGCATCACCGCCAGTGGGCCGCCGCTCTCCGTGTTGCTGGCCAGTCTGGAACGGCTGCGCGATCTGCGCTGCGCCGCCCCGCGCAGCGACATCCCGAGCCGCCACGCCGATCTGGCGAAACTGCGCGCGCTGGCCGGCTGAACCTCCTCAACGCGGCGTATAGCGGCGCTGCTGGCGGCCACCGGCAAGCGGCAGCGTGCTTTCATCGACGATCGCGCCGTTCTTCATCACCAGCGCGATCCGCTTGCTATTATTGATATCGGCGACAGGATCCGCGTCGAGCAGGACCAGATCGGCGAGCTTGCCTTCGGCGACGCTGCCCATCTCATCCTGCTTGCCCAGCAGGCGCGCGGCGTTGAACGTGGCGGCGCGGATGACGTGGAGGTTGGGCAGCCCCGCCTGCGCCAGCAGCTCCATCTCGCGGTGGAGGGCGGCGCCATTGGTCGCATCCGTTCCCGTCGCGATCACGCCGCCCGCCGCATCAATGCGGCGCAGATTGTCCTGCAGGATCGGCGTCTGCGTCTGCCAGTAGAGCCGCCAGCCGCGCCGGTAGAGCGGCGCGCTACCCTTGAGCGCGGTCTCGCCCCCCTCGGCGGCGATCTTCTTGAGGTCGGCGCGCGCGGCGGGCGTCATCGTGGCGACGTAAAGCGGCTGATCGAGATATTCGGGATGGTCGTGGACGCGCGCGTAATTGTCGCCGATCGTCATCGTGCTGGCGGCGGGCAACTGCTTGGCGGCCATCAGCTTGACGAACGCGTCCGTCACCGGACCTTGCGCGGGGGTGTGGGCGAGGGTGTCTACGCCCGAGAAGATCGCCTCGCGCGCGCGCATCTCGTTGGAGACGTGGACGGTCGTGCGCACGCCGTGGTCGGCATAGAATTCGATCACATGCTGCAAAAGATCCCGCGACATGATCGGGATCATCGGGCGCGATCCCCAGCCCTCGTCGTCATAGCTGATCTTGAGCACGTCGGGCTTCTGGCTCTCCACCTGCGCTTCCAAGGCTGCCCGCCCTTGCGGCCAGCTGTCGATCAGCACGCCCATGCGCGCGCCATGGCTGCCGGGGTAGGTAACGAGGTTGCCGGTCGCGAAGATGCGGGGGGACTGGATGCGGCCCGCGCGCTCCTCGGCACGCAACGGCAGCGTGTTGGCAGGGTTGTTGCCCACGTCCAGCACGGTCGTCACGCCGGCATAGATGTAACTGGCGAGCGCCTGCATCGCCGCCGTCCGGTCCACGGTCGGCGCGCCCGCCGGCATCGCACCCGCCCCCGAGGCGGACCCTGCGAGGTGTATGTGAATATCCATCAGGCCGGGGATCAGATATTTACCGCGCCCGTCGATCCGCCGGCCCTGCACCGGGGCGGCGCGCGCGCTGGGCGAGACCTCGACGATGCGATCGCCGTCCACCGCCACGGTCATGTCGGGGCGGGCGGGGGCGCCGGTGCCGTCGATCAGCGTGACATGCTCGAACGTCCACCGCTCGGCCAGGCTTGGGGCGGAGAACAGCGCCGTCGCGACAAGCGCGGCGATACGGAGGGGCAGGCGTCGGGACATGGCGTCGGTCTCCGGGGGATCAATGCGGGGCGGCGGGTGCCGCGGGGGAAGCAGGCGGCATGAAGGGGATCTCGCGGCCATCCATTTTGTAGACGGTGCCGCCACGCATCACGAAGGCGACATCGAGAACGGCGGCCATGTCGTCGAGCGGGCTGCGCGCCATCGCCACCACGTCCGCCGGCATGCCGGGGCGGAGCGACCCCGCGCCCTTGATGCCGCCCGCCTCGGCGGCGCGCGTCGTGCCTGCCTCCAGCGCCTGCATCGGCGTCATGCCGGCCTCGACATATTCGAGGAATTCATGCGCGTTCTGGCCGTGCGGATAGATGGATGCGTCGGTGCCGAGCGCGATCTTCACCCCCATCGCCTGCGCCTGCCGCACCAGCTTTTTGGGCTGATCGCCAAGCGCGATCACCTTGGCGAGCGACACCGGCGGCAGATTGCGCAAAGGGCCGGCGCGGACCTGTTCGGGCGTGGTGCCGACATAGGTGATGGGGTAGACGGTGGGGATCAGCCAGACCCCCTTCGCCTTCATCTGCCGCAGCGTTTCGGCATCGGCCCACATGCCATGCTCGATCGAATCGAAGCCGGCGCGGATGCAGGCATCGATCGCGCCCTTGCCGTGCGCGTGCGCCGTCACCTTCCGGCCGAACGCGTGCGCCGTCTCGGCGATGGCGATAAGCTCCGCATCGCTGAACTGCTGATCGGTCGGCGCATCGGATTCATCGAGGGTGCCGCCGCTCGCCATCACCTTGATCACATCCGCGCCGCGGCGAACCGCCTCGCGCACCGCGCGGCGGCAATCGTCCGCCCCGTCGCACACGCCCCGGCGGGGGAGGGCGGCCATCACCTCCTCGCGATAGCCGTGATTGTCCGAATGGCCAGCGGTGGGGCTGATCGGATCGCCCGAAGCCAGGATGCGCGGGCCGGGCACGATCCCGTCGCGGATCGCATCCCGCAGGGCAAGCACCGCATAGCCGATCGATCCGAGATCGCACACCGTGGTGAAGCCAGCCATCAGCGTGGTGCGGGCGTTGGCGGCGGCGCGCAGCGCGGCATAGTCGGAGGGTTTGCGCAGATAGCTCTCGCCACCGGCGAAACTGGCGAGGTGGACGTGCAGGTCGATGAAGCCCGGCATCACGAAGGCCCGCGACAGATCGATCACCCGCGCGGCGGGCAGTCCGGCTTCCGCAGGGGTCGCGAAGCCGGGCCGGACGGCGCGCACCGTGCCATCGTCGATCACCAGCGTCGCCTGCCGCAGCGGCGCCTCTCCAGGCTGGACGAGCAACTGCCCCGCATGGACCAGTACCGCCTCCGCAGCGGCAGCGGCCGGCAATGCCAGCGCGACGATCGCCGTCAGTATCGATCGCAGGATCATCGTCCCATTCCCCCTCATGGCTGACGAGATCAGCACATATGATTACGAATGTAAACGGAGGACGTGGCACTACCAGTGGACGAATGACGGAGGGGTATGACGAACGGGTAAAAAGGCGCCATGGCGGCAATCGGCCGCCCCCGGCGTGGGGGCGGCCGATCGTTCAGTTGAGCGGCATGCCGAGTGCGTCGGCCACCGCCGCGTGGCGGATCCTGCCGCCCGACACGTTGAGCCCCGCGGCGAGATGCGGATCCGCCGCCATCGCCGCCTCCGCGCCCATATTCGCCAGCCGCAGCGCGAAAGGCAGCGTCGCATTGTTGAGTGCGAAGGCGGAAGTACGCGCCACCGCGCCCGGCATGTTGGCGACACAATAATGAAGCACGCCATCCACCTCGAACACCGGATTCTCATGCGTAGTCGCATGGCTCGTCTCGAAGCAGCCGCCCTGATCGATGGCGATATCGACCAGCACCGATCCGCGCTTCATCGTCTTCACCATCTCGGCGGTGACGAGCTTCGGCGCGGCGGCGCCCGGCACCAGCACCGCGCCGATCACCAGATGCGCCTGCTTCACCGCTGCCGCGATCGCGGCCTTGGAGGCGTAGGCCGTCTTGATCTGCGAGGAGAAGAACATGTCCAGCTCCGCCAGCCGGTCGTTATTGATGTCGTAGATGGTCACGTCGGCGCGCATGCCGACCGCCATCTGCGCGGCATTGATGCCCGATACGCCGCCGCCCAGGATCGCGACCTTCGCCGGCGCGACGCCCGGCACGCCGCCCAGCAATACGCCCCGTCCGCCTTGCTCCTTCTCCAGATAATGCGCGCCGACCTGTACGGACATGCGGCCGGCCACCTCCGACATGGGCTTCAGCAGCGGCAGCCCGCCGCGCGGCGCCGTCACCGTTTCATAGGCGATGCAGGTCGCGCCCGAACGGACGAGGCCTTCCGCCTGTGGCTTGTCGGCGGCGAGGTGGAGGTAGGTGAAGAGCAGGTGATCGGGGCGGAGCAGCGCAATCTCGGAGGCCTGCGGCTCCTTGACCTTCACGATCATGTCGCTGCCGGCGAAGACGGCGGCGGCATCGGGCAGGATGGTGGCGCCTGCATCCACATAATCCTGATCCTCGAAATCGATGCCGCCGCCGGCCTTCGTCTCCACCACTACCTCATGCCCGGCGGCCACCAGCTCGGCGACCGAGGGGGGCGTCAGGCCGACGCGATATTCGTGGTTCTTGATTTCCTTTGGAACGCCGACGCGCATCTGTCTCTCCATGTCCTGCAACCGGGCCGGGATAAACCGTATTTCGCGCCGCTAATTCCCGCATCGCGCTTCGTTCCGGGCGTTTTCGCAAATATTGTGCATACCAGCGATTTAGAGCAGGAGATTATCCCGATGGACGAGACGGACCGCAAAATTCTCGCGTCTCTAGCGGAGGACTCGGCGGGAACCAACGATGCCTTGGGCGCGCGCGTCGGCCTGTCTCCTTCGGCGGCCCATCGGCGCGTGAAGGCGCTGGAGGCGGCCGGGATGATCCTGGGCTACCGCGCCCGGCTATCCGCTGCGGCGCGAGGCAATCCCTCCACGGTCTTCGTCCAGGTGACGCTCGTCGACCAGCGGCGGCAGACGATGGAGGCGTTCGAGGCGGCGCTGCGCCATACGCGTGAGGTGCGCGAGGCGCATCTGATGAGCGGTGTGTCCGACTATCTGCTCAAGGTGCTGGTGCCCGAGACGGACAGTTACGAGCGTATTCACCGCGTCATCCTGTCCGCCCTGCCGGGCGTCCACCGGCTCGTGTCTCAGTTCACCATCCGCACGCTGGAAGCCGGGGACTGAGGGTGGGGGCCAGATCAGGCGGCGCGGCCCCCGCAGGCAAGCCCCTGCTGCAACGCCTCGCCACGATCGTCCTTCAACGCGGCCTCCCGCAGCGTACGCACCCGCTCCGCCGCGTCCGGCGTGCCGACCAGTCCGCGCGCCGCGCCGACGACGGCGTGGAAGTTGCGCAGGCCGCGCTCGAACGTGTCGCTATAGCCCTTGATGAGCGTCTGGGTCAGCGCGATTTCCGCCGCCAACGCGGCATCGCGCGGCGCGATCTCGCGGATCAGCGCCAGCCAGTCCTCGATCCTTGCCTGTTCCTCGGCGTAACGCAGCGTGGAACGGCGCATCCCCCGCATGCCGGCCAGCAGGCGCAGCAGCAGGAACCACCGTAGGCTGGTGGTCTCGACGTGCCGGCCCTTGGTAAAGAAGCGCTCCAGCCACGTGCGGAGCGCGGGCCGCGCGAGGATCGCGCCGCCGATCCCGCGCGGCAGCGTCTCGCACACCTCGCGCAGGCGGGGATGCATATATTCGGTGACGTGGAGCAGTTGCGCATCGTTCACGCGCACTTCCTTCGCCACTCGCACGCTGCGGGTCGCGCGCACTTTCAGGTCGGCGACGCGGATCGTGTCCTCATAGGCCATCCACAGCGCCAGATGCCGCGCGACGGCGGCGGTGAGGCGATGCGCGTCCTGCCCATCGTCCACCGCCGCGATGGCGACAAGCCGATCAAGATAGACGCCGGCATAGGCCGCGTCCTGATAATCCATGAGCCGGCGCACGCCTTCCAGCGCGATCGCGTGCGCAGGGATGGGCAGGGTGGCGGCGATCCGATCGGCCAAGGCCCGGCCGGCCGGCGTCGTGGGCGCGGGCGGCATGGCCGCCGCCTCCACGGCCGTGCGCACCTCGACCGCGGATGCCTCGCCGGTGGCGAACCCCTTGAGGTTGGCGGGCACCGCCTTGCCGCCATGGCGGATCGCATTTTCGAATGCCTCGCGCGGGAAGGGGAGCGCGCCGCTGCCGGCCAGCGCGCCGAACATCACCGAGCTGATGACGCTGCCGGCGCGGTTGGCCGCCGCATCCATGTCGAACCCGACGAATCGCTTCGCCCGCCGCTCCGCTGCCGCGAGGATGCGATCGGATGCGCCGGTGCCGTCGCCGCGCGCGGACTTCTCGGAGATGGCGTAGATGCGGTGGGTGGAACCGATCAGCGTCGTCCTGTCGTCGGTCACGAAGCCGCGCAGGATCGCGCGGCCCGCCTCCATCAGCTCGGAGGCGATCACCACGTCCACGTCGCCCGGCACCGGGGTCAGCGCCAGCACCGGATCGGGCCGGTTCGCGCCCGCGTCACGCCGGCGCACCATCTCGATATAATAGACCGTCGAGCCGGTGCGTTGCGCCACGCCTGGCACCGACGTGCCTTGCGCCACATAGCCGTTGCTGTTTGCCAGATCGATGATCCAGTCCGCCAGCACGCCGCCGCCCTGCCCGCCGAGCGCGAGGATGGCGACAGTGATGCGGTCGCGGTCCGCCGGGATCGTCGCAAGCGTCGTCATCAAAAGGCCCTCGCGGCGATGGATCGGCTGTGGCGGCGCTGCAACCACGCGATCGCGCCGCGCGACATGCGGGTGCGCCAGCGTTCCCACCGGCCGGGATTGGTGACGATCGCCGCCTTGTAGAAGGACGGGCAGAGGACGGCGGCATGCGCCACCTCGCCGCAGTTGCCGCAGCCCACGCAGCTGTTGTCGATATGTGTCACCGGATGCTGACGCAGCGGATCGGGATTGTCGCGAATGCTGAGCGAGGGGCAGCCCGACAGGCGGATGCAGGCATGATCGCCGGTGCACGTGTCCGGATCAACGCCGAACCGCTCGCGCACCACGCGCTTGCCCTCCTTGGCGGCCTTGGCCATCAGCGGCTTTACCCGGCGCTGCTTGTTGAGCATGCATTCGGATTGCGCGACGATGACCTTCGGCCCCTTCTCCGGGCTGGTCAGCGCCTCGCGCAGCGTGTCCCGCATCCGCGCCACGTCGTAGGTATGAGTCAGCGTGCGCGCCCAGCCGACGCCCAGCCCCCGCGCCGCGCGCTCGATCGGGTTATTGGTCTTGCGCGTTGCGTTCTCGGCGCGCGACGAGAGAATGTCCTGCCCGCCGGTGGCGGCGGAATAGCCGTTGTCGACGATGATGGTGACGGTATCGTCCTGATTGAACACCGCATTGCCGATGCCGGAGGTGAGGCCGTTGTGCCAGAAGCCGCCGTCTCCCATCATCGCGACCGCGCGGCGGCTGCCCTCGCCTTCCTTGGGCTTGAAGGCGGATGCGGCAGCGGTGCCCAGGCCGTAGCCCATCGTGGTGTTGCCGATGTGGAACGGCGGCAGGATCGAGAAGAGGTGGCAGCCGATATCGGCGGAAACGTGCAGTTCGCCCAATTCCTCCTGCACCAGTTTCATGGCGGAGAAGATCGGTCGCTCGGGGCAACCGGTGCAGAAGCCGGCGGGGCGCTGCGGCACCTCGCGCGCCAGGTCTGGCTCGGCGGGCAGCGGCAGCACCGTCTCCGGCGCGCGGGCCGGCGCCCACGCCTTTAGAAAGGCGATCACGCCGTCGCGCAGCACTTCGCCGCTATATTCGCCGGCGCGCGGCAATATGTCCTTGCCGATCACGCGCGTCTGCAGATCGGCGCGGCGCAGCAGCGTGTTGAGTTCATGCTCGATGAATTCGGGTTGCCCCTCCTCGACGATCAGCACCGCTTTCTTACCCGCGCAAAAAGCGGTCACCTCATCCGGGATCAGCGGATAGGTGACGTTCAGGCAGTAGATCGGCACCTGCGCGGCACCGTGCGCGTCTGACAGGCCGGCAAGCTCCAGCGCGCGGTTCAGCGTGTTGTAGAGCCCCCCCTGCACGATGATGCCGATATCGTCCCGCTCCGGCCCGAACCATTCGTTCAGCCGGTTCTCCGCCACGAAGCGGAGCGCGGCGGGCCAGCGGCGCTCGATCTTCTCGCGCTCGTGCAGGAAGTTGGCGGGCGGCAGCACGATGCGGCTCAGGTCGCGGCGGGGGGCGGCGGCGGCCTCCCCCACGGTGAGCGGCGGACGGCGGTTGTCGCGCGCGGTGAACTGGCCGGTGACGTGGCAGGCGCGCACGCGGAGCTCGATCATCACCGGCGTGTTCGACGCCTCGGACAGCTCGAACCCGCGCTCCACCATGTCGACGATGCTGGTGAGGTTGGGCCGCGGATCGAGCAGCCACATCTGCGACTTCATCGCAAAGGCGTGCGTCCGCTCCTGCATGATCGAGGAGCCTTCGCCATAATCCTCGCCCACGATGATGAGCGCGCCGCCCGTCACGCCGCCGCTGGCGATGTTCGACAGCGCATCGGAGGCGACGTTGGTGCCGACCACCGATTTCCACGCCACCGCGCCACGCAGCGGATAGTTGACCGAGGCGGCGAGCATAGCGCCCGCCGCCGCCTCGCTCGCGTTCGATTCGAAGTGGACGCCCAGTTCGCGCAGCAGCGGATCGGCGTCGGCGAACACGTCCATCAAGTGGCTGATCGGGGAGCCCTGATAGCCGCCGACATAGGCGACGCCGGCCTGCAGCAGTGCCTTGGTGACGGCGAGGATGCCCTCGCCCTCGAACACCTCGCCCGCGCCCAGGCGAAGCTGCTCCACCTCTTTCTTGAACGAACGCTCCGCCATGACCCTACTCCGAAACGAAGGCGAGGACGCGCAAGGGACTGCCCGAGCCGCCCTCGATCTTGAGCGGCGCCGAGACGAGGACAGCGCCCAACGGCGGCAGTTGATCGAGGTTGGTGAGGCATTGCAGGCCGTAGCGGCCGGCGCCGTGGAACAGCGTGTGCGCCGGATAGGCGGGCTCCAGCAGGTGCGCCTGCCCCGCATCGGTGCCGATCGTCTCCACGCCGAAACCATGCGCGTCGCGTTCCTCGATCAGGAAACGCACCGCCTCCGCCGAGGGGCCGGGGGTATGCGCGCCATCCTCGCGCCGGTTGGTGTAGCCCTCGGCGTCGCGCTTGGACCAGTCCGTGCGCAGCAGCACCCAATGGCGAGGCGGGATGCGACCGTGCTCGCCCTCCCACGCCTCGATATCGGCGACGGTCAGCAGATAGTCCGGATCGGCGGCGGCCTTGGCCGACACGTCGATCACGACGGCGGGGGCTACGAAATCGGCGGGCGCGATCGCATCGACGGTGTTGGCGTCGAGGTCCCGCCCCGTCACCCAGTGGATCGGTGCGTCGAAGTGCGTGCCGGTATGCTCGCCGACGGTGAAGTTATTCCAGTACCAGGCGACGCCGCGATCGTCGTAGCGCGAGATTTCCTCGCGCTTGAAGCCCGATGTCTGACCGAAAGGCTCCGGCAGGACGAGGAGGGGCGTATCCTCCGAAAGCGTCATGGTGAGGTCGATCGTCCGTATCCGGCGGGCCGCGACGGCCTCGGCGAACTCGCGCAGCATCGTGGTGGACATGGGGATACTCCTCATCCTCGAACGTCGGCGGAATGTTTAAGCTTGAAACGTGCATTTGCAACTTAGTCTTTCACGTTTTCGCATTGTCGGCAAGGGGGCGTGGCGCTAGGCGATCCGCGTGGAAGACACGCGCGACAATCGCCGGCTTGGCGATCCGGGGACCGACGACTTTCAGGTCGACCGTTACCCCTTCTATTTGCTCAACCGCCTCGTCGGCCGCTACAATGCGGTGATCGCGGCGCGTCTGCGCGGCATTGGGCTCGACGTGCCGGCATGGCGCGTATTGATGATCCTCGGCGAGCGCGCGCCGCGCGGCGTCCGCGAATTGGCCGATAATGCGGTGATCCCACTTTCCACGATGACGCGAATCGTCCAGCGGATGGCCGCCGCCGGTCTCGTGGCCGCCGCCGCCAGCGATGAGGATGCGCGGATCACGACGGTGTCGCTGCTCGCGCTGGGCAACGAAAAGCTGGCGGAGGCCAGGGCGATCACCGCGCCGGTCTATGCGAAGATCATCCGCGGAGTTTCCCGACGCGATTTCGATCAGCTGCTCAGGCTGCTCGGCCAGTTGCAGGCCAACCTCGACGGTTCCTGAGGCGATCGATCACAGGACGCTTGCGCGCATCGCCCATTTATTTTAGGCCTAAACCATCGGAGGTAACGGTCATGCGTGTAGCGTGTCTTGGTGGTGGCCCGGCCGGATTGTATTTCGCCATATCCATGAAGCGCCGCGATCCGGCGCACGACGTGGTGGTGGTGGAGCGCAACAAGGCCGGCGATACATTCGGCTGGGGCGTCGTCTTTTCGGATCAGACGCTGGCCAATCTGCGCGAGAACGACCCCGAGAGCGCCGAGACGATCGCCGCCGAATTCGCCCATTGGGACGATATCGAGGTGGCCGTCGGCGATCGATCGGTCCGTTCGGGCGGGCACGGTTTCATCGGGATCGGCCGCAAGCGGCTGCTCAACATCCTGCAGGACCGGGCGCGCGAAGTGGGCGTCCGCTTGGAATTCGAGACCGAGATCGACGCGAACCTCGATGCGTGGCGCGATTACGACCTGATCGTCGTGGCGGACGGGGTGAACAGCCGCATCCGCACCGAATATGCCGATCGCTTCGAGGTCGATATCGACACGCGCGCCAACAAGTTCATCTGGCTGGGCACGCCGCGCCTGTTCGAGGCCTTCGCCTTCCTCTTCGAGGAAACCGAGCACGGCTGGATCTGGGCGCACGCCTATCGCTTCGATGAAACGCGGTCGACCTTCATCGTCGAATGTTCGGAGGCGACGTGGCGGGGGCTGGGCTTCGACACGATGGAGCAGGCCGATACCATCGCCGCGTGCGAGCGCATCTTCGCACGCCACCTGAACGGGGAGCCGTTGCTGACCAACGCGGCGCACCTGCGCGGTTCGGCGGCGTGGATCAATTTTCGCCGCGTGCTGTGCCGCCGCTGGTCGTTCGACAATGTCGTGCTGCTGGGCGATGCCGCCCACACCGCGCATTTCTCGATCGGGTCGGGCACCAAGCTGGCGCTGGAGGATGCGATCAAGCTGGCGCAGGTGATGGATCGCACCGCGCCCGACGATCGCGATGCGATGGCCGCCGCCCTCCAGGACTATCAGGAGGAACGCCACACCGAGGTGCTCAAGATCCAGAATTCGGCGCGTAACTCGACCGAATGGTTCGAGACGCTGGATCGCTACATCGGTTTCGAGCCGGAGCAGTTCGCCTACTCGCTGCTCACCCGATCGCAGCGGGTCAGCCACGAAAATCTGCGCCTGCGCGATCCCGACTGGCTCGGCCGCGTGGAGGACTGGTTCTCGCGCCGCGCGACGGGTGCGGAGGCATCGGGCGTGCGGCCGATGTTCGCGCCGTTCCGTATGCGCGACCTGACGCTCGCCAATCGCGTGGTGGTGGCGCCCGTGCTTACCTATGCGGCGGGGCCGGATGCGACGCCGACCGACTTTCACCTCGTCCACTATGGCGCGCGGGCGCTGGGCGGGGCGGGGCTCGTCATCACCGAGATGACCGCCGTGTCGGAGGACGGGCGCATCACGCTCGCCTGCCCGGGGCTCTATACCGATGCGCATGTAGCGGCGTGGCGACGCGTGACCGATTTCGTCCACGCCAACGGCGCGACGCGGATCTGCGCGCAGATTGGCCATGCGGGCGCACGCGGCAGCACGCAGCCGGGCGATGTCGAGCCGGACCGGCCTCTCGTGGACGGCGGCTGGCAGACGCTCGCCGCCTCGGATCAGGCCTATCGCGATGGCGGGCAGGTGCCCCGTGCGATGGACGAGGCGGATATGGCGCGCGTGATCGAGGCGTTCGCCGCCGCCGCCCGACGTGCCGCCGATGCAGGCTTCGACATGATCGAGCTGATGGCCGGGCACGGCTTCCTGCTTTCAAGCTTCATCACGCCCGTGCTGAACCGTCGAACGGACGACTATGGTGGCAGCCTGGAAAATCGCATGCGCTTCCCGCTTTCCGTGGTGCGCGCTGTACGGTCCACCTGGGCCGGGGATCGGCCGCTGGCGGTGCGCATCTCCGCCAACGACTGGGTAGGCGAGGCGGGGGTCACGCCGGCGGAGGCGGTGAAGATCGCCCGGATGCTGGCCGATGCGGGCGTGGACCTGATCGACGTATCGGCGGGCGAGACCGCGCCCGGCGCCCGGCCCGTCTATGGCCGCATGTACCAGACGCCGTTCGCCGACCGCATCCGCAACGAGGCGGGATGCGCGGTGATGGCGGTGGGCAACATCTTCGAGGCGGATCACGTCAATTCGATCCTGGCGGGCGGGCGTGCCGATCTCGTCGCCCTTGGCCGGCCGCATCTGGCGGACCCGAACTGGACCCTGCGCGCCGCCGCGGAAACAGGGCACGAGGCGCTGGCGGTGCCCCCGGTCTATCGCTGGGGGATGGCGCAACTTGGGCAGATGTTGCATCGCCGATAGCAGAGGCCGCAAGGCAGGCGACGGGGCAGAGGATGACGGGCGCAGGGATACGCGAGAAGCATGACGGCGCGCTTGCGCGTCGGCTCGACGTGCGGGTGTGGCTGCGGCTGCTGAGCTGCTCGACGGTGATCGAGAAGACGTTGCGCCGGCAGTTCATCGAGCATCACGACACGACCTTGCCCCGTTTCGACGTGCTCGCCACGCTGGAGCGGCATCCCGACGGAATCGCGATGGGCGAGCTGTCGCGTACCTTGCTGGTGTCGAACGGCAACGTCACCGGCCTCGTCCGGCAGCTGGAGTCCTCGAATCTCGTCGTCACGCGGCCCGCGCCCGATGACCGGCGTTCCTCCATCGTCGCGCTGACCGAGACGGGGCGCGTCCATTTCGCCGAACTCGCGGCTGCCCATCATCGCCTGATCGGCGAGCTTCTGGGCGGGGTGGGGGAGGAGGAGCTGAAGGCGCTCTATCGCCTGCTCGCCACGGTCAAAACCTCGATCTTCGCCCGGACCAAGGATGCCGCCGAATGAGTTTCGCCGTTCACCGGATCGTGCGCTTCGCCCATGTCGATGCCGCCGGGATCGTCTTCTATCCGCGCTATTTCGAGATGCTGAACGATGCGGTGGAGGATTATTTCGCCGCGCTCGGCGTGTCCTTCGCGGACATGCATCTCCGACGCGGGATCGGCGTGCCGACCGTGAAGCTGGACGTGGAGTTCAAGGCGCCGAGTCGGCTGGGCGACCGGCTGGAGTTCCGGCTGGACGTGGCGGCGGTGGGCCGCAGCTCCGCCACGCTCGATGTGGCCGTGCTGGGCGAGGATGGCGAACGCCTGCGCGCACGCGTGACGCTCGTCTGCATGGATCTGGAGAGCGGCCGCCCGAACGCTTGGCCCGACGATATGCGGCCCCGGCCCGATGCGCCGGCGGAGGAAGGCGTCCGGGCGGCCTGACCGCCCGGACGCCTCGGGCCTCACCCCGCGACGACGGGGTGGCGCAGACGGCCGATGCCGGCGACCTCACACTCGATCACGTCGCCCGGCCACACCCATTCCTGCGGCGAGCGACCGGCGCCCACGCCCTCCGGCGTGCCGGTAGCGATGATGTCGCCCGGCTCCAGCGTGATGCCCTGGCTGATATCGGCGATCAGCTCGTCCACCTTGAATAGCATGTGGCTGGTATTCGAACGCTGCTTCTCGACCCCGTTCACCGTCAGCCACAGATCCATCGTCTGCGGATCAGGAATTTCGTCGGCGGTGACGATGCACGGGCCCATCGGCGCGAACGTGTCCTGCCCCTTGGAATAGATCCACTGGCCGGCGCGGCGGCAATCGCGCGCGCTCATATCGATGATGACGGTATAACCGAACACGTGGGCGAGCGCCTGCTCGCGCGTCACGCGCTTGGCCTTGGTGCCGATGATCGCGGCCAGCTCCACCTCCCAATCGAGCTGCTGGGTGATCGCGGCGTTGTGCACGATGGCCTGGTTCGGCCCGATCACCGAGGTGGGCGGCTTGGAGAAGATCACCGGCTGCTTGGGCAGATCGGGCGACGTATCGAGCGCCGCCGCGCTTTCCGCCACATGATCGATATAGTTAAGCCCGATGCCGAAGATATTCTTGCGCGGCCGCGGGATGGGAGCCAGCAAGGTGACGTTGGCGAGCGGCAGCGCGCCGCCGACCGGCCAACGCCCCTTCGCCTCCGCGATCAGGGCGGAGAGCGTGGCGATCGCCGCCGGCCCCAGATCGATCAGATCGAGCATGCGGTGCGGCAGCGCCTCGCCCGCACGCGCGCCAAGCTTCGCCACATCGATGACCAGATCGTCGACGAGGACGCCGACGCGGCCTTCCGTTTCGACGGTTGCACGGTAGGTCACGAGACGCATGGCAGGCCTTTCAGCAGAAATGGTAGGTAGAGACGGGGGTCAGGCGTAAAGCGGCTGATGCCCGCCGTTGTCCGCGAACCCTTCGGAACGATAGAGGCCGAGCGCCCGCATCGTCGGCAGATCGTGGAACGAGAACAGGCACGCGTCCTCGCTGGCCGAGGCATTCGCGTGCTCGTGCCACATCCAGGAGGGGACGACGAAGATGTCGCGCTCCTTCCAGTCGAGCCGGACGCCGCCGATGATCGAATAGCCGCTGCCCTTGGCGCATTGATAAACGAAATTACCCACCTCGCGGTGCGCCTTGGTATGCTCGCCGGGGCGCAGCATCTGCATCGATGCGCCCATCGTCGACATCGGCGGGCCGCCCGTCGCCGGGTTCACATAGTCCATGTGAATGCCGTCGTACGGCGATCCATCGCTCGCGCCGGCATAGCGCAGCAGCGCTTCATAGGTCGGCGCCCACTCATATTTCAGCAGCGGGGAGTAGCGTTTGGACCATGTCTCGCCCGCCGGGCGCAACGCGGCATTGCCCCAAGTCGCGGTGGAATCGTCGATCGGGAAGCCGACCGCCTGATTGAGATCGGGATGCACCTCGTAGAAGTTCGCGTCGAGCGCGTTCATCAGCGGGATGTCGAGCCCGTCCTGCCAGGTGCAGATCGTACCCTCCTCCGCCACGCCATGCTCGTGCCAGGTGCCGTTGGGCGTCAGCACGAAATCATTGCGCCCCAGCGTCATCCTGTGGCCATCGACGTTGGTGAAAGCGCCGCTTCCTTCCATGATGAAGCGCAGCGCGGAGGCGGAGTGGCGGTGGCTCGACGCGCATTCGCCGGGCTTCATCACCTGGATGCCGGAATAGAGCCAGCCCACCGCCGCCGTCACGTCGCGCCGGCCGGGGTTGCCGAGATAGACGACGCGGCGGCCCGCCTGTTCCGGCGTGACGAGATCGAGCGCGCGCATCACGTGCGGACGTAGCCGATCGTAGCGCCAGACGATGGGCACGGAGCCGGACTGCGGCTCCCACGGCTCGATCTTGTTCGCCACCGTCCAGAGCGCGCCGGCGTGCTGATCCTCCAGATCGCGGTAGAAGGCGACGAGATCCTCGGTGTCCGCGACGTTGGCGCGGCCGGCCACATCCTCGCGATATTGGTCGTACTGCTCGGTCGCCATCACGCCCTCCCGATGATGTTATAGACTTAAAGTATCTTGCTTTCCCCGTCAACCTGCCTCACTGTCCCGGGCGACACGGAGACGAACATGACGCGGTACAAGGCGGCGGTGGTTCAGGCCGCATCCATTCCCTTCGATCCCGGCGCCACCGCCACGAAAACGGCGGCGCTGATCCGCGAGGCGGCGGCGGCCGGCGCGCGGCTGGCGGTGTTTCCCGAGGTGTTCATCGGCGGCTATCCCAAGGGCGCTTCGTTCGGCACGCCCGTGGGCATGCGCAAGCCGGAAGGGCGCGATGCCTTTCTCGCCTATCATGCAGGCGCGGTGGCGCTCGACGGGCCGGAATTGGCGATCGTATTGGACGCCGCGCGCGAGACGGGGCTGTTCGTGGTGCTCGGCTGCCTGGAGCGGGACGGCGGGACGCTCTATTGCACGGCGCTGTTCCTCGACGGGGCGGCCGGAATCGTCGCCAAGCACCGTAAGCTGATGCCGACCGGCGCGGAGCGGCTGGTGTGGGGCTTCGGCGACGGATCGACGATGCCCGTGGTCGAAACCTCGCTCGGCCGCATCGGCGCGGTGATCTGCTGGGAAAACTATATGCCGGCGATGCGGCTGGCTATGTATGACAAGGGCGTGTCGATCTACTGCGCCCCCACCGCCGACGATCGCGACACGTGGGTGCCCTCGATGCGCCACGTCGCGCTGGAGGGGCGCTGCTTCGTGCTTTCCGCCTGCCAGCACATCACCCGCGCGGCCTATCCGGCGGACTATGAGTGTGCGCTGGGCGACGACCCGGATCTCGTGCTGATGCGGGGCGGCAGCGTGATCGTCAGTCCGCTCGGCCAGATTCTTGCCGGGCCGGATTTCGAAGGCGAGACGATCCTTTACGCGGACATCGATCTGGAAGAGGTGGTGCGCGGCAAATATGACTTCGACGTCGTCGGTCACTATGCCCGCCCCGACATATTCCGCCTGAGCGTGGACGAGGCGCCCAAAACCGCCGTTGTGCGGCAAGGCTGAGCCCCTTGGAATTCGACCTTCGACAGCTGGAAAAATCCGAGCGGTACAAGATCCTCGGCTCTTGCGTCACGCCACGGCCGATCGCCTGGGTCACGTCGCGTTCGGCGGATGGCGTGCTGAACGCCGCGCCCTACAGCTTCTTCAACGTCATGGGCGATACGCCGCCGACGATCGCGCTCGGTCTGCTCGCAAGCGCGGTGCCGGGGTTCAAGGACACCGCCGCCAACATCCGCGCCACGGGCGAATTCGTGGTGAACCTGGTGGACGAGGGCCATGCCGAGGCGATGAACCTCACCTGCATCGATGCCCCGCCCGAGGTGGACGAGATCGCGCTGGCCGGACTCGAAACCGCGCCCAGCCGCGTCGTCGGCCCGCCGCGTATCGTGGGCGTGCCCGCCAGTTTCGAATGCCGCACGCTGCATTTTCTGGAGACGGGGCCGGCGCAATCGGTCGTGATCGCCGAGGTGCTGGTGGCGCACGTCGCGGATGCCGTGATCCTCGATCCCGATCGGCTGCATTTTGATACGCCGGCGATGAAGCTGATCGCGCGCCTGCACGGCGCGGGCTGGTACAGCCGGCAGACCGATACCTTCCAGATGACGCGACCGACATGGGCCGAACGGACGGCGACCGAAGCGGCAACGCGCGAACGCCGCTGACGCGGCCAATCGGAGGCAAGCGTATGGGCGGCAAAAGACATGGGCTCGAAGAGGGCGGCGAGAACCCCAATGACCCGACCGGCGATCTCGCGCCGATCGCGCTCGACGGCGGCACAGACGATGCCGTCCGCGAGACGGAAGGCGGGGCGACGCCCGATACCGACGGCTCGGGCTCAACATCCGATCACTGACCCGACCGGGCGGACCCGTCCGAACATCGCATATCCGAGGACATGACCATGGCACGTGCCGCGCAACGCATCACCGGGGGCTCGAAGAAGAGCTTCGGCATGTTCGAGAAGGCGCTTGCCCTAGAGGCCAAGGGCGTCGACCTGATCCATCTCGAATTCGGTCGCCCTTGCCATGACACGCCGGCCGAAGTGATCGAGGCGACGGTGCGCGCGATGCGCGACGGCCACGTGCATTATTCCGAGATGCGCGGCCTGACCCCGCTGCGCGAGGCGCTGGCGGCCAAGCTGCACGATTTCAACGCGATGCCCGCGACGCCCGACGACATCCTGATCGTCAACGGGCTGACGCACGGCTCGTTCGCGGCGATCATGGCGACGATCGATCCGGGGGACGAGGTCATCCTGCTGGAACCCTATTATCCGCAGCATATCGGCAAGATCGAGATGGCGGGCGGCCGCGTCGTGCTGGCGGCGCTCGACGCCGCGAACGATTACCGCATCGATGCGGTGGCGATCGAAGCGAAGGTGACCCCGCGCACGAAGGCCATCGTCCTCATCAATCCGGCGAACCCCACCGGGCGGGTCTATTCCCGCGAGGAGCTGGAGGCGCTGGCCGGGGTGGCGATCCGCCACGATCTGTTCGTCATCTCCGATGAGGTGTACGAGTATATCACCTTCGGATCGGCCCGGCATATCAGCATCGCCAGCCTGCCCGGCATGGCCGAACGCACCATCTCGCTGTTCGCCTTCACCAAGGCCTATGCCATGGACGGGTGGCGGATCGGCTATGCCGTCGCGTCGCGCCCGCTGGTGGATGCGATGCTGAAGGTCACGATGAACGATGTGACCCACGTCAACAGCTTCATCCAATATGGCGCGCTGGAGGCGGTTCGGAACGGGCTGCCCGCCGTCGAACGGATGGTGGCGGACGATCGGGCGAAGCGGGATCTGGTCGTCCAGCGGCTCAACCAGATGCCGGGCATCCGCTGCACCGCGCCGGAGGGCACGATCTACGCCTTCCCCGACGCCTCCGAAACTGGCCTTTCCTCGGCGGCGCTGGCGGAGGCGCTGCTGCAGGAGGCGCATGTCGTGGTGGAAGCAGGCAGCTTCTACGGTGAGGCGGGCGAGGGGCGGCTTCGCATCTGTTTCGGTTCGGAGAGTACGGCCCGGATCGAGGAGGCGATGGGGCGGCTCTCGACCTGGTTCAACGCGCGCTGAGCAGACGCGACCCGGCCGCCGGACCGACTGGCGGACCGGAAGGGGCGGGCGATGCTTGGCCACATATCCGCTCGACGTTTCGATCACTTGATGAGAATAGGACCATGACCCCGGGGGGATTATGGTCAACCGTCTTTCGTCTGCCGCGCTGCTTTGCCTGATCGTGCCCGGCCCCGCGCTGGCGCAGTGCGGCGCGGGTGGCGAGCCCGCCGCGCCGCCGGCGGACATCGTCGTCACCGCGCAGTTGCGCCCGCAAAATCCCATCGACGTGCCGATCGCCCTCACCGTGACCAGCGGCGCGGATCTGGCGCGGCTGGGGGTGGACGATTTCGAGGCCTTCGCGCGGCTGGTGCCGGGCTTCACCGTGCAGAACGAATCGCCCAACAATCCCGGTTTCGTGCTGCGCGGCATCACCTCCGACAGCGGCGCTTCGTTCAGCGAGCAGCGCGTCTCGATCTTTCAGGATGGCGTTTCGATCTCCAAGTCCCGCGGCAGCTATGTCGAGCTATTCGACATGGCGCGGATCGAGGTCGCCAAGGGGCCGCAATCGACGCTCTACGGGCGCGGCGCGCTGATCGGTGCGGTCAATCTGATCCAGAACAAGGCCGATCCCCGCGATTTCGCCGCCCGCGCCCGGGTGGAGTATGGCAATTACGACAGCAAGCTGGCCGAGGGCATGGTCAACGTGCCGCTGTCCGCCAACACCGCGCTTCGCCTGTCGGGCCGCTTGCGCGAGCGGGACGGTTATGTGCCTTCGCTGCTCGGCGGGCGGGCGTTCAATTCTGTCGATACGCGCGCGGCCCGCGCCGCTTTTCGGGCGGAAAGCGGCGGCCTGACCTTCGACCTCATCGGCAATTACGAACTGGACCGCCAAGCCGGCACGCCGTTCAAGTCGATCAGCTACCGCCCGACCGATCCGTTGACGGGCGCGGTGATCGGCGATGCCGGGCGGTACAGCGGGGCGTCGCTTGCCCCGGCGCAGGGATTCGAGGGCGGACGCCCGCTGGGCACCCGGCGCGAGGTGTGGGGGGTGACGGCGCTTGCCGCGTGGGAACTCTCCGATCGGTGGAAGATCGATTCGGTCAGCGCCTATCGCCGGTTCGACGCCTACGGGGTTTTCGATGCGGACGGCCTCTCGCTCCCAATCCTCACCGCCGCCGACGATGTGGTGGGCAGGCAGGCGAGCCAGGATCTACGCCTCACCTATCAGGCCGACCGCCTGACCGTCTTCATCGGCGCGAGCTATTTTCACGAGAGCGGATCGCAGCGCACGCCCGCCACCTTCGATGAGCGCGGGCTGATCGCGCGTCTGGCGGGCGCGCTGAACGGCGGCATCCCCGGCCGCCCGGCCACCGACCCCGCGCCGATCGGCCTGTTCGCCAACCCGGCCTTCACCGGCGCGCTGTTGCAAGGGATCGCGGGGGCGACCGGCACCGCGCTGTCACCGGCTCAGGCGGCGGCGATCGGCGCGAACCTGCGCGCGGCCGGGGGCGAGGTTTCGACCAACGGCGCGCGGACCGATGCCATCGACGTCTTCGCCGACGCCACCTACAGGCTGACCGACCGGATCGAGATCGGCGGCGGCATCCGCTACGCGCATGACGACAAGCGCACCCGCTATGCCGCCAGCATCATCGGCGGGCGATCGGTGGCGGCGGGGTTCCTCGCGGCCCTTTCGCAACCGCCCGCCGTGCGCGATGCGTTGCTCGGTGCGCTGGCGGTGCCGGGGGCGGCCACGATCCCGCCGTCCGCTGCCTTTCCGGTGCCGCTGTTCGGCTTGAGCACGCAGCCGACGGCGAACAACGGCGATACCGAGAGCGCCACGCTCTCCAACGGCGGCTTTTCGTGGCGGGTGACGGCGCGATACGCGCCGACGGCGGCGACCAGCCTGTACCTCAGCTATGCGCGCGGGCGGCGTCCGCAGATATTGTCCGGCACCAGCCCCGCCGTGCCCTTTGGCCCTGCCACCTTCGCGACGCTGCCCGCCGAACAAGTCGACAGCTATGAGGCGGGCGCGAAGACGGTGCTGGCGGGGCGCACCCTGTTTCTCGACGGCGCGACCTACCTCTACGAGTATCGCGATTTCCAGACGATCGTGCAGCAGGGCACGCAACTGGTGCCGACGAACGCGGGCCGCGCGCGCAGCTACGGCGCGGAGGTGCAGGCGCGCTGGATGCCCGATCGCTATCTCACCGCCTTCGCCGACTATGCCTATAACCACAGCCGCTTCCGCTCGGGCGTGCGCCGGGGCAACCGCTTCCGCCTCGCGCCCGATCATATGGCGTCGCTGGGGGTGATCGCATCGCTGCCCGTCGGCACGGGGGCCATCACCGTCACGCCGAGCCTGACCTACCAGAGCTGCATCTTCTTCGACGATGACAATGATCGCCCCGATCTTCAGCGTCCGCCCGCCAGCCTCGTCGCGGATACGGTGCAGGACGAGCGGCAGCGCGGCTATGCGCTGGCCAACCTGCGCCTCGGCTACGCGCCGGAGGGGGGGCGTTGGCGGATCGAGGGCTATGTCGAGAATCTGTTCGATCGTCGCTACGTTCGCGACGCGGGCAATACCGGCGACGCGATCGGCCTTGCGACCTTCGTGGCGGGCGATCCGCGCTTCTACGGGCTGAGCGCGACGGTGCGCTTCGGCCAGGGAAGCTGACGCTACGATGAGCCTCGCCGCGCCCGCCCGCACCGCCGCGCGCGCATCGCCGCGCATGCGGCTGCTGTTCGGCGTGCTGGTGCTGGCGCTGATGTTCGCGCTCGTCGCCCCAATGTTCCGCGATCTGATCGCGCATGATGCGCCGGTGCCCGAGGGCGGTCGCGTCTCCTATCGCGGACACGGGCCGCTCGATCGCCCGGTCGAGCTTGGCGGCACATGGCGGCTTGACTGGATTGGGGGCGGCGGTGTCAGGCCCGGCATCACCGCGATCGCGCCGGTGCCGGACGGGTGGGCGGGGCTTCGCACCGCCGGCGGGGCACCGCTCCCCGCCCTCGGTGCGGCCGCCTATACGCTGCGGCTGACCGATCTGCCCGCCGGGCGCTACACGCTCTACGTGCCGCTCGCCTATGCGGCGGATCGCGTGTTCGTCGACGGGCGGCTGGTGGAGACGCGCGGGCGCTTCGCCACGGACGCCGCCGGCACCCGCTACGACATGCGCAGCCATGAGATTCCGATCGTGGCGACGGGCGCGCCAGTGACGCTCCGGATCGAGCTCGCCGCCTTTCTCCACCGCGATACCGGCCTGTCCGGCGCGCCCGTCTTCGGCCTGTCGGAAGGGATGCGCCGCTGGAGTGCGCTGGAATGGATGCGCGGCCTGATCCTGCACAGCGCGCTCATCCTGCTCGGCCTCAACGCGCTCATCACCTATCTTTTCCGGCGGCAGGATCGCGCCTCGCTACTGCTGGCGCTCTCCTCTTTTTGCGGCATCCCGGGCACCGCGATATTAAGCTACGACAACCTGTTGCTGTTGGCGCTGCCGGGCCTGCCGTTCAGGGCGATGCTGGCGTTGCAATATCTGGCGACGACGGCGGCGATCGGCTTCCTGTTCGCCTATATCGCCACCCTCTATCCGCGCGAGACTCCGCGCTGGCTCGCCCGCATCGCGCTGGGGCTGGTGGGGAGCTATTTCCTCGCCTGCTCGGTCGCCTTCCTGATTTCCACCACCTATGCCGCCTCGCGGATCGCGATCGTCTGGCCGATCGTGTCGGGGATCGCGCTGTTGGCGGCGAGCGTGGTGGTGCTGCGCGCGGGGCGGCGCGGGCGGCCGGGCGCGCCGATCCTGCTCGTCGGCTTCGCGATCATGACGGCGTTCGTGCTGAACGCCACGCTCGGCTTTTCGGGCATCATTCCGCAACGGCTGCTGTTCGGCAACTATGCCTTGCCGCTCGGCTTGCTGATGTGGCTGTTCTCGCATTTCATCGTGCTGGCGGAACGGTGGACGCTGGCGATCGATTCGGCCGAGCGGATCAACGCCGACCTGCGCGAGCTGATCGAGGTCAATTCCGCGATCACCTCCGAGATGCAGCTCGATCAGTTGCTCGCGCGGATCGTCGAGGTGACGAGCCGCATCCTCGACGCCGACCGATCGACGCTGATGCTCTACGACGAGCGCACGGATGAACTCTGGTCGCTGGTCGCCGAGGGGCTGACGCTGCGCGAAATCCGCATGAAGGCGGACGAGGGGCTGGCGGGCCATGTGTTCCGCACCGGCGAGATCCTCAATATCGCCGACGCCTATGCCGATCCGCGTTTCAACCGCGCGGTCGATACGGCGAGCGCCTACCGCACGCGCGGCATTCTGACGATGCCGGTCACCGCGCGCGACGGACGCCGGCTGGGCGTGATGCAGACGCTGAACCGGCGTGACGGCAAGCCTTTCAGCGACGACGACGTGCGCCGCATGGTCGCCTTCGCGGCGCAGGCGGCGATCGCGATCGACAATGCGACGCTGTTCGCCGAGGTCGTCGCCTCGCGCAATTATAACGAGAGCATCCTCCGCTCGATGTCGACCGGCGTCGTCACGCTCGATCGCGAGGCGGAGATCGGCAAGCTGAACGCGGCGGCGAGCCACATCCTGGGCGTGCCCGCCGACATGCTGGAGGGGGTCGATGCGCGCAAGCTGCTCAGCGACACGAACCCCTGGCTGCTCACCGAGATCGAGGCGGTGCTGGAACGCGGCGAGCGCAAGTCACTGATCGACGTCGATCTGGTGACGATCGGCGATCGCGTCATCTCGACCAACATCCAGATTGTGCCGCTGATCGGCGAGAGCGGCCCGGCGGGCATCCTGCTGCTGATCGAGGACATCAGCGAGGGCAAACGGATGCAGGGGGCGATGCGCCGCTTCATGACGCAGAAGGTCGTCGACCAGGTGCTGGAGCGCGGCGACGAGCTGATGTTCGGCACCGCCTGCAACGCCAGCATCCTCTTCGCCGATATCCGCAACTTCACCACGATGGCCGAGGCGCTGACCCCGCGCGAGACGGTGGACATGTTGAATGAAGCCTTCACCGAATTCGTCGAGGCGGTGGCGGCCAACGACGGCGTCCTCGACAAGTTCATCGGCGATGCGATCATGGCCGTCTACGGCGCGCCGCTGCCGACCGGGCGCGACCCGGAGAATGCCGTCGAAAGCGCGGTGCAGATGCTGCGCGCGCTCCGCCAGCTGAACGAGGCGCGGGCGGATCGCACTCTGCCCACGCTCCGCCTCGGCGTCGGCATCGCCAGCGGCGAGGTGGTGGCCGGCACCATCGGCAGCCCGAAGCGGATGGACTATACGGTGATCGGCGACAGCGTGAACCTCTCCTCGCGCTTGCAGGATCTGACCAAGGGCTACGGCGTCGAGATACTGGTGTGCGAGGCGACCGCCGCTGCCATCGGCACCCGCTTCCCGTTGCGCGAACTGGACCTGATCCTCGTGCGCGGGCGGCAGCGGCCCGCCAAGATCTTTCAGGTGATGCTGGAGGACGTGCCCGGCCTGCGCGGTCATTATGCGCGCGGACGCGAACGGATGGCCGGGCGGGACTGGGCGGGAGCGGCGCAGGCGTTTCGCGCCGCGCTGCTGCGCGTGCCGGGCGATCGTCCGTCCGAACTGATGCTGGCGCGCGCCGAGGCCTATGTGGCCGAACCGCCCGCCGCCGACTGGAACGGCGTATGGCCCGCCGCCCCGAAATGACGCGCCCGCGCCGGCTTTTGCGGGGGCTGCTGATTGCTGCGGGGGTGGCGGCGGTGGCGATCGGCGGGGCGCTGGGCCTGCTCTACCTTCGTTCGCCGGTGCAGGCGCTCAACGTCGCGAACAGCCTGCTGCTGGCCGATACGGGGGCGGTGCGGGCGGCCACCGCCGTGCGATTCGCGCCGGGGACCGATCTCGCGCTCGATGTGTGGGTGCCGCCCGCGGACAGGCGCGGCCCGCATCCCGTGCTCCTGTTCTTCTACGGCGGATCGTGGATCGACGGGCGGCGGCAGGATTATGGCTTCGTCGCCAAGGCCTATGCGATGCGGGGGTTCGTGGTGGTGGTGCCCGATTACCGCAAGCTGCCGGACGGCCGCTTCCCCGCCTTCATGCAGGATGCGAGCGACGCGCTCGGCTGGACGGCGCGCAACATCGCCCGCTTCGGCGGGGATCCGGGGCGCCTGGCGGTGGGGGGGCATTCGGTCGGCGCCTATATCGCGGCGATGCTGGCGCTGGACAGGCGGTGGTCCTCGCGCGTGGGGCTCCCGCCCCACGTCGTTCGTGCGAGCATCGGGCTGGCGGGGCCGTATGATATATACCCCTTCCGCTGGCCGCCTGCCCGTGCCGCGCTCGGCGATGCCCGCGATCCACGCGACATCCAGCCGCTCGCCTTCGTGAGCCCGACCGCGCCGCCGATGTGGCTGGCGACGGGAACGGCCGATACGGTGGTGAACCCCGCCGATACGCCCCGCCTCGCCGCAGGGCTGCGGGCGGCCGGTGCGCCGGACGTGGCTTTGCGCCGGTATCCGGGCCTCAGCCACAGCGGGATCGTGATGGCGCTGTCCCGTCCGTTCCGTGGCCTGGCGCCGGTGCTGGACGACAGCACCGCCTTTCTTGCCAACCATCTGGCCGTGCAGCCCCACTAGGCGGTCGCGACAAATCGCCTCTCTGCAAGACGCGATCAGTTCACAGCACCTCTTGCCCTATGTTCCTTATTTGTTCTATCTCCGGGCGTAGGAGGTTCCAGCGTCATGATCGATCAGCATGCCATCGCAGAAGCCATCGCCACGGCGCCGGGGTGGGCGCTGGTAGCGCTTACGGTGCCGCAGGACCGCCTGCGCGAGGCTGGCCAGCGCGAGGTGGCGGAGCACATCATGACCACCTTGGTCGGGCGCGTCAGGGAGGATGCGGAGCAGATCGCGCTCCCGCTCTAGGCGCGGCCTCTCCAGATAGACCGGCCTCCGGTATCGGTACGCATCCATTTCACAGCGTTGGAGCGATGGCGGGACTTGGTGTAGTCGCGGCGGATGGTCGCGATCCCCGTCACCCGTTCGATCTCCATCGATAGCGATGAACTGATCGAGTCGTTCACGCGATCGGGCGGGCCGGGCGGCCAGCATGTCAACACGACGGACAGCGCCGTGCTGCTGCGCTTCGACCTCGCCAACTCCCCGAACCTGCCCGATGCGGTCAAGCATCGGCTAGCCGTGCTCGCGGGTTCGCGGATGACGCGCGAGGGTGTCATCGTCCTGCGCAGCGAGGGCGCCAGATCGCAGCTCATGAACCGGCAGGAGGTGCGCGAGCGTCTGTTCGCCCTTATCCGGGAGGCGACCTTCATCCCCAAAAAGCGTAAGCCGACCAAACCGACGAAAGGCTCCCAGCTGCGCCGTGTCGAGGGAAAGGCGAAGCGATCCCTGGTCAAGGCCGGACGCGGGAAGGTGCGGGAGTGAACCGACCGTCCACGCCCATAGCGGCCCGCCACCTCGCGCCGTGCGGCGGTTGCGGGTAAGACACCGCGGGTTGTGTGGGGACGGGGCGCGGGTGGCCCTGACCGGAAGCAGGAGAGGCGATGTTCGCGTTCGATATCGATACCGGAGACAAACGCTCGCTCTATCGCGACCTGCTGCAGGCCGCTGAGGCGCTGGTGGTGGACGAACCGGATGCCATCGCGAACATGGCCAATGTGGCCGCCCTGCTGTGGGAGTATCTGCCCGCGCTCAACTGGGCGGGCTTCTATCGGGCCAAGCCGGAAGGGTTGGTGCTGGGGCCGTTCCAGGGCAAGGCCGCCTGCATTCGCATTCCTTATGGGAAGGGGGTTTGCGGCACGGCGGCGCAGACGCTTGCGGTGCAATGCATCGCCGATGTCCATGCCTTCCCCGGCCATATCGCCTGCGATGCCGCATCCGCCTCGGAACTGGTGGTGCCGGTGGTGCGGCATGGGCGGCTGGTGGCGGTGATCGACCTTGACAGCCCGACACCCGGCCGTTTCGATGCCGAGGATGTCGCGGGGTGCAGCCTGCTGGCGGAGCGGATCGCGGTGCATATCGACGAGGGCTGATCGTCCTGTCGCCCATATGGGCGATCGGGCGACCGTTCCGTCGGACAGGGGGTGGGATGCGGATCTACTGGATGGCGATAAGCGCCCTCATGCTGTCAGGCCCGGCCTTCGCCGACGCGCCACCCGGACCCGATGCGCCCACGCCCGCGCTCTCGGGTGGATGGACGCGGGACGGCTGGTCCGACACGGCGCCCGCCATTCGAGCCGTGCCCCGCCCGATCGACCCGGCCGACATGCCCCTGTTGCCGAGGCCGGGCGAGCCGGTCGCCGATCGCGATGCCGGCCCGAACGCCGATCAGGCAGACGGACCCGCGCGGCGTACCGCGTGGGACGGCGGGCGTGGCGCGGACTATCGCTATCGCCGGGGCGGGCGATTGCCGGCGGCGTTCACCAGCCCGGCCTATGGCGTAAGCGACTGGGCCGGCTACGGCCTGACCCCGCCGCCGGCCGGAGCGACATGGGTCCGCTATTACGACGATGCTGTCCTGATCGACGCGGAGGGGACGGTGATCGACGCCGCCCCCGACATCGGCTGGGCGCAGCCGCCCCGGCCTTATCAAGACGCGAGCGCATCCGATCCCGTAGTCGATCGATCCGCGCCGACCTACACCTATTCGGTCAGCCCCGGCACCGTCGTGACGCGGGGGCCGCCGGGGCAGATCACGATCACCACCGTCACCACGCCGCAAACCTCGACGACCACGACCGTGGTGGAGACCGAGCGCTGATCCTGCGGCCGCTCAGGGGCGGGGCGGCGCGCCGGCGAAGGTGATCGCGCTCTCCGATCCGTCCGCCGCACGGGCGGAGACGCCGAAGAAGGTATCGTCGATATTCACTCCCACCAGCGTTTGCGGGCCGGGGCCGGTGACGCAGCGGCGCTGCTCCCAGTCGTACCGGTCGGCCGGGCGGGTATGAATGCAATAGTCCGCAGCGCCCGCCACCGGCGACCAGGAGATCACCGTATCCGGCGACAGCGCGCCGCGGATGGTCGCGATGGCGGGGGCGGCCGGGGCATTGGCGAGCTCGCGCAGCACCGCGATGTTCAGCGCCGTCACGCGCGCGAGATAGTCGAAATCGACGCCTTCGATCGTATCGCCGTAGCGGCGCCCATCGACGACGCGCAGATCCTGATGCTGGCGATCGTAGTTTTCGACCGCTTCGGAAAAACGGACGGCGGGATAGCCTGCCTCCAGAAACGGCGTCTGGTCGCCGCCGCGCCCGAAGCGATCCGGCCGCCGCACCGCCATGACGGAGAGGCCGGGCGTCGCTGTCTTGGCCACGCGCGCGACGAGGCGGGCGAGCGCGCGCGAGGGGCCGTCGTCCTCGCCACCGATCGCACGGCGGGCGGCGACGGCAGCGGGCGTCTCGGCCGCGCCCACCCCTTCGCTAAACACGCGCACCCGATCGGTGACGTGGGCCGATGCGCCGCCGCCGTTCGTCTGGCCGTGCGTGTTGCCGACGATATCGTCGTTCAGCACCCCCGCCACCTGCCAGCCGCGCGCCTTGGCCGTCGCGGCGAGCAGCTTGCCGCCCCACAGGCCCTGCTCCTCGCCGGAGAGCAGCGCATAGATGACGGTGCCGGCCAGCTTCTCCCGCGAAAGGATGCGCGCCGCCTCGATCACCAACGCCACGCCCGATCCGTCGTCGTTCGCGCCGGGCGCGTCGGCGGTCGTGTTCATCACGTCGCTGACGCGGCTGTCGAGATGGCCT
>CAJYJW010000228.1 GCA_913775025.1 uncultured Sphingomonas sp.
CGACGCCGCAGGGGTTGGCGTGCTTGACGATCACCACGGCGGGCGGCCCGTCGCGAAACTCGCTCACCAACTCCAGCGCGGCATCGGCGTCGTTGTAGTTGTTGTAGCTGAGCGCCTTGCCCTGCACCTGCCGCGCCTGCCCGATGCCCTTCACGGCAGACGACGCATCGGCGTAATAAGCGGCGGACTGATGCGGGTTCTCGCCGTAGCGCAGCTCCGGTCCCTTATCCGCCACGAAGGCGAGCCGATCGGGGAAGGCCTGCTGCTGATCGACCGTCTGGAACCAGTGCGCGATCCCCGCATCATAGGCGGCGGTCGCGGCATAGGCCTTCGCGGCGAGACGACGGCGCATGTCGAGCGTGGTGGCGCCCGCGTTGCCGTCGAGATCGGCGATCAGCGCGGCATAATCCGCCGGATCGGTGACGATCGCGACATGCGCGTGGTTCTTGGCGGCGGACCGCACCATCGAGGGGCCACCGATATCGATATTCTCGATCACCTCGTCGCGGCCGGCCCCCTTCGCCACCGTCTGCGCGAAGGGGTAGAGATTGACGACAACGAGATCGATCGCGCCGATATCGTGCGCCTCCATGGCAGCGACATGCTCGGCATTGTCGCGCACCGCCAGCAGGCCGCCATGAACCTTGGGGTGCAGCGTCTTGACCCGGCCGTCCATCATCTCCGGGAAGCCCGTCAGGTCGGAGATGTCGCGCACGTTTAGCCCCGCGTCGCGCAAAGCCTTGGCGGTGCCGCCGGTGGAGACCAGTTCCACCCCATGCCGCCCCAGCGCCGCACCCAGTTCGGCGAGGCCGGTCTTGTCGGATACGGAAAGGAGCGCGCGCTTGATCGTGACGTCGGACATGATGTTTCCTGTGGCGGGGCGATTGCGTGCGGCCTCTAGGCGATCCGGCCGCCGCTGTCAGCCCTGAGGCCGCCGGTTGCTTCGAGACGCGGCGCGCCTAAGATGCCGGCGACCACAGGAGACGGTGATGCTGAACTACGCCACGATCGGATCGAACCGGCTGGACGAGGCCAAGGCCTATTATGACGCGCTGCTCGGCTCGATCGGCATGAAGCCGTTTTTCGAGCATCCGTCCGGCGGGCGCATCTACGGCCAATTCGGCAAGAGTGCGTTCGGCGTGCTCGGCGCGTTCGATGGTGGTGAGGCGAGTGTCGGCAACGGCGTGACGATCGGCTTCGAGGTGCCCGACGCCAATGCGCTCGCCGCCTTCCATGCCAAGGCGCTTGAGCTCGGCGGGACGGACGAAGGCGCGCCCGGCCCGCGCGGCGGCGACAAGTCGCCCTTCCACTTCGCCTATTTCCGCGATCTCGATGGCAACAAGCTGTGCGGCTATTGCGTGGTCAAATGAGCGACGGCGGCTGGACGATCGGGATCATCGGCGGATCGGGGCTCTACGCCATCGATGCGCTGGAGGATGCGCGGTGGGAGACGGTGGAGGGCCCGTTCGGCGCCCCCTCCGATGCAATCCTGTTCGGGCGGATCGGCGGCGTCGAGGTGCGTTTCCTGCCGCGCCACGGCCGGGGCCACCGCATCCCCCCGAGCGAGGTCAACGCGCGCGCCAACATCGATGCGCTGAAACGCGCGGGCGCCACCGATATCCTCGCCGTCTCCTCGATCGGATCACTGCGCGAGGCACTGGAGCCGGGGCGCTTCGTGGTGGTCGATCAGTTCATCGACCGCACCGTGGCGCGGCCCGCCAGCTTCTTTTCGACCGGCCTCGTGGCGCATGTCTCGATGGCGGAGCCGGTCTGCCCGCGCCTCTCCGCGCTCGCCTCGGCGACGCTGGCGGAGGCGGGCGCGCGGGCGACGGCGGGGGCGACCTATCTGGCGATGGAGGGGCCGCAATTCTCCACCCGCGCCGAGAGCCTGATGTACCGCGCCTGGGGCGCGGACGTGATCGGCATGACGGCGATGCCCGAGGCCAAGCTCGCGCGCGAGGCGGAGCTCCCCTACGCGCTCGTCGGCATGGTGACCGATTACGACGGCTGGCGCGAGGAAGCCGCCTTCGTCGAGGTGACGGAAGTGATCGCGCAGATGGCGAAGAACGGCGCGATCGCGCGGCGCTTCGTCGAGGCGTTCGTGCGCGCGCTGCCGGACGTACGCGATCCGTCGCCGCTAGATACCGTACTCGACCATGCGCTCATCACCGCACCCGCCGCGCGTGACTCTGCGATCACGGCGCGTCTGGATGCGGTGATGCGGCGGGTGCTGGCGCAAGGCTGAGCAACCGCCGGGCGGGGGGTGCCCGGCGGCCTGTCACCCTCAGGCGGCGTCGACGAGGACGAGTTCGCTATCCTCCAGCGCCGTCACCCGCAGCACCGGCGTTTCGCTGATTGCCGCCCCGTCGCGCGCATTCACCCGCACACCCTCGATCTCCACCGCGCCCGTCGCGGGGACAAGATAGCCGCGCCGGTCCGCGCCGATCGGATAGTCGGCGCTTTCGCCCGCCTTCAGCGTCGCCGCCACCACCCGCGCGTCGGTGCGGATGGGGAGCGCGTCGGCATCCTCCTCGAACCCGCTCGCCAAGGTGACGAACTGGCCCGCCCGCTCACCCTTGGGGAAGGGGCGGGTGCCCCAGCCGGGCTTCTCGCCGCGCTTGGTCGGCATGATCCAGATCTGGAACAGCCGCGTCTCGACATCCTCTGCATTATATTCGGCGTGCGTGATGCCGGTCCCGGCGCTCATCACCTGCACGTCGCCCGCCTCGGTGCGGCCGATATTGCCCAGGCTGTCCTTATGGGTGATCGCGCCTTCGCGGATGTAGGTTATGATCTCCATGTCGCGGTGCGGATGCGGCGGGAAGCCGGCCTTGGGCGCGATGCGATCGTCGTTCCATACGCGCAGATTGCCCCAGTGCATCCGTTTGGGATCATGATAGTCGGCGAAGGAGAAATGGTGCTTGGCATCCAGCCAGCCATGGTTCGCGCCGCCAAGGCTGGCGAAGGGGCGCAATTCGATCATATCCTGCATCCTTTCGTTTGGGGGCGATGCCCACCGTCCAACCCTATGTAGGCGGGCTCGACTTGCGCGATCAGTGGGATAATATCGATACGATCGTTCAAGAAAGTCGATATGTCCGTACCCGGTATGCCCACTCTCGATCAGCTGCGCCTGTTCTTGGCGGTGGTGGATGCGGGCAGCTTCGCCGCCGCCGCCCGCCGGCTCAATCGCGCGGTGTCGGTCGTCAGCTATGGGATCGGCAATCTGGAGGCGCAGCTCGGCCTGCCGCTGTTCGATCGCGCCGGCACCCGCCGCCCGGTGCTGACGGAGGCGGGCCGCGCGGTGCTGGCCGAGGCCCGCATCGTGGCCGAGGGGATGGACGGGCTGCGTGCGCGCGTACGCGGTCTGCTGGAAGGCTATGAGGCGGAGGTGCATCTGGCGGTGGACGTGATGCTGCCCGCCCCCCGGCTGGCCACCGTACTGCGCGCCTTCGCCGCCGCCTTCCCCACCGTGACGCTGCGCCTGCATGTCGAGGCGTTGGGGGCGGTCGCAGCACTTGTTGAGCAGGCGCGCGCCGCGATCGGCATCTCCGGCCCGCAAGCAACCGCCTGCGACACGGTGGAACGCACGGCGGCGGGGGCGCTTGCGATGGTGCCGGTCGCCGCACCCGATCATCCGCTGACGGCGGGCGCGCCCGCCCCCGGCGCGGCGCGCGATCATGTCCAACTGGTCCTCTCCGATCGGTCGAGCATCACCGAGGGGCGCGATTATGCGGTCGTCGCGCGGCGGACTTGGCGGCTGGCCGATCTCGGCGCGAAACATGCGCTGCTGCGCGAGGGGATCGGCTGGGGCAACATGCCGCTGCCGCTGGTGGAGGCGGATCTGGCGGCGGGGCGGCTGGTGCGGCTCGATTTGCCGGAGCGGCCGGGCGGAATGTATCGCTTCTACGGCATCTGGCGGCGCGACGCCGCGCCGGGGCCGGCGGCACGCTGGCTACTCGACCAGTTCGTCGCGGCGGGCGCGAACGACGCCGACATCGCCGGCATGACCGATCTGTAGGGAGACGCACGATGCCCCAGCCGCCGATCAGCCGCGAGACGCGGCTCTGCATGTCGCTATCGGCACGGCCCGGAAATTTCGGCACGCGCTTCCACAACCGGCTCTATGCGCTGCTGGGACTCGACTATCTCTATAAGGCTTTCTCCACCACCGATCTGCCCGGCGCGGTGGCGGGGATACGTGCGCTCGGCATACGCGGCTGCGCCATCTCGATGCCGTTCAAGGAGGCGGTGATTCCGCTGCTCGACGGCCTTGCCCCCACCGCCGCCGCGATCGACAGCGTGAACACGATCGTCAATGATGGCGGCCGGCTGACCGGGCACAATACCGATTACGCCGCCGTGGCCGCGCTTGTCGCCGACATCGACCGCGACATGCCCTTCGTGCTGCACGGATCGGGCGGAATGGCGAAAGCGGTCGCGGCGGCGTTGCGCGACGGGGGCTTCCGCCACGGCACGATCCTGTCACGCAACCGGGCGGCGGGGGGCGCGCTTGCCAGCCTCTATGGGTTCGATCACGCGATCGCGCCGCCCGGCCCCGCCCCCTTCCTCATCAACGCCACCCCGCTCGGCATGACGGGGGCGGATGCAGATGCGCTCGCCTTCCCGGCCGACATGATCACGCGGTGCGAGATCGCGTTCGACGTGGTGCAATATCCGCCCGAAACGCCGTTTCTCAGCCTCGCCCCCCGCCGCCGGATCACCGGCGTCGAGGTGGCGGTGCTGCAGGCGGTCGAGCAGTTCTTGCTCTACACCGGCATCCGCCCCGCCCCCGCCCAGATCGCGGAGGCGGCGGCGTTCGCCCGCGCGGGCTGACCGCTACACGCCGCCATGCGCCAGCGCGGCGAGCAGCAGCAGCGCCACGATGTTGGTGATCTTTATCATCGGGTTCACCGCCGGCCCGGCGGTATCCTTATAGGGGTCGCCGACGGTATCGCCCGTCACCGCCGCCTTGTGCGCCTCCGATCCCTTGCCGCCGTGATTGCCGTCCTCGATATATTTCTTCGCATTGTCCCACGCGCCGCCCCCACTCGTCATCGAGATGGCGACGAACAAGCCGGAGACGATCACCCCGAGCAGCAGCGCGCCGAGCGCCGCGAAGCCCTCGGCCTGGCCCGCTACCGCCGCGACGATGAAATAGACCGCGATCGGGGCCAGCACCGGCAGCAGCGAAGGCACGATCATCTCGCGGATCGCGGCGCGGGTTACGAGATCGACGGTGCGGGCGTAGTTGGGCCGCGACGTGCCCTCCATGATGCCGGGGTTATCGCGGAACTGCGCGCGCACCTCCTCCACCACCGCGCCCGCCGCACGGCCCACCGCCGTCATGCCGAACGCGCCGAAGATGTACGGGAGCAGAGCGCCCAGCAGCAGCCCGACGATGACGTAGGGGTTGGAGAGGGAGAAATCGACGCGCAGGCCGGGAAAGAACTCCGCCAGATCGGTCGTGTAGGCGCCGAACAGCACCAGCGCGGCGAGACCCGCCGATCCGATCGCGTAGCCCTTCGTCACAGCCTTGGTGGTGTTGCCCACGGCGTCCAGCGCGTCCGTCCGCCCGCGTACCTCATGCTCCAGCCCGGACATTTCGGCGATGCCGCCGGCATTGTCGGTCACCGGACCATAAGCGTCGAGCGCGACCACCATGCCCGCCAGCGCCAGCATCGCGGTCGCGGCGAAGGCGATGCCGATCAGCCCGGCGAGCTGATAGGCGACGATGATGCCGATGCAGATCACCAGCGTCGGCATCGCGGTCGATTCCAGGCTGATGGCCAGGCCCTGGATCACATTGGTGCCGTGCCCCGTCACCGATGCCCTGGCGATCGACTTCACCGGGCGGTGATTGGTGCCCGTATAATATTCGGTGATCCACACCAGCAGGCCGGTGACGGCGAGGCCGACCATCATCGCCCAGAAAAGGTCCATGCCGGTAAAGCCCGCGCCGACCGCGGCCTGCGCCACCTGCCCCTCGACGTCGCCGCCCGCCGCCTCCCGCGCGCCGCCGATCACGGCGTTCAGATCACCCAAGACGTAGGTGGAGACGAGCCAGATCGCCGGGATCGAAAGCAGCGCCGTCGTCCAGAACCCCTTGTAGAGCGCGCCCATGATCGATCCGCCACGCCCCAGTCGCACCATGTAGGTGCCCGCGATCGAGGTGAGGATGCAGACGCCGCCGATCAGCAGCGGCAGGCTCATCAGCCGCCCCAGCTCCGCCGCCGTGCCGCCGACGAGCAGCGCGACGAGTACCATCGTCGCGCCGATCGTGACGACGTACGTCTCGAACAGATCCGCCGCCATGCCCGCGCAGTCGCCGACGTTATCGCCCACATTGTCGGCGATCGTCGCGGGGTTGCGGGGGTCGTCCTCCGGGATGCCCGCCTCGACCTTGCCGACGAGATCCGCGCCGACATCCGCCGCCTTGGTGAAAATGCCGCCGCCCAGACGCGCGAAGATGGAGATGAGCGACGCCCCGAACGCCAGCGCGACGAGCGCGTCCACCACCACCCGGTCATTCGGCGCGCGGCCGCCCGGGCCGGTCAGATACCAGAAGAACAGCGCGATCGCGAGCAGCGCCAGACCCGCCACCAGTACGCCCGTGACCGCGCCCGCGCGGAACGCGGTGGTGAGCCCCGCCTGCAACGATGTGCGCGCCGCCTCCGCCGTGCGCACGTTCGCCTTCACCGAGATGTTCATGCCGATGAAGCCGGTCGCGCCCGAGAGCAGCGCGCCGAGCACGAAGCCGATCGCGCTCGTCGCCCCCAGAAATACGAACACCAGTGCCGCGACGATAAAGCCGACGATCGCGATCGTACGGTACTGCCGGCCCAGATACGCACGCGCGCCTTCCTGAATCGCGGCGGCGATATCCTGCATGATCGCGTTGCCGGGCGATTGCGCCAGCACCTGCCGGCTGGTGACGATTCCGTAGAGTATCGCGATCACGCCGCAGGCGATCGCCGCATAGACGCTGAGCATCCTCTCATCCCCTTTATCGTGTCGTCGCGACCATTACGCAGACGTACGGGAGAAAGGCCGCGCGCTTATTGGGGGCAGCATGCGGGGAATATGCGGGGATGGCAAGCCGTTGCGGCGCTAGAGAGGTTAGCGGGCGGCGCGCAGCGTGATCCGCGTCATCTCCGGCGGAACGCCCAGTCGCAGCGCGAATCCCGGCCAGAGCGCGGTGCCGTTGCTGACGTAGAGCGTCATGTCGCCCACCCGATAGCGCCCCGAAACATAGCCGCCGTTGGCGCGCGCGACGATGCGGTCGAGCCCCCGCAGCATGCCGCCATGGGTATGGCCGGACAGTTGCAACGCCACCCCCGCGCCGGCAGCACCCCGCGCCCGCTTCGGCTGATGATCGAGCAGGATCACCGGCGCCCCCGCCGGCGCACCGGCCAGCGCGCCGGCAAGATCGGGGCCGGGTCGCCCCGCCCCCGGCGCGGAGAGATCGGTGACGCCGGCGATCACCAGCCGCGCATCGCCCCGCGCCAGCACGGCGTGCGCGTTGGGCAGCATCCGCATGCCCAGCCCCGCCAGATGGCGCATCCAGTCGTCGTAGCTGAAGAAATATTCGTGGTTGCCGGGGATCGCATAGACCCCGTCCAACGCGCGCAATCCCACGAGAGGCGCGACATCCGCACGCCGCATCGTGACCGATCCGTCGATGAAATCCCCGGTCACGACGATCAGATCCGCCCCTGCCCCGTTCGCCTTGTCCACCATCGCCTGCGTCCATGCCGCCGGGAACAGGCGGCTGATGTGCAGGTCGGTCAGCTGCAGCAGGCGGTAGCCATCGAAGGCGGGCGGCAGGTCGCGAATGGCGACCGTCATATCCTTTACGGGGGGCACGACCACGGCATTGCGCACGCCGATCGCGGCGAGTAGCCCGGCCATGGCGGCGATGGCATAGCGGACGCCATCGGGCGCGCCGCCGCCGCGCCGGACCATCCAGGCAGCCAGCAGCCCGACATCGAGCA
>CAJYJW010000229.1 GCA_913775025.1 uncultured Sphingomonas sp.
GACCACGGTGGCGCCCGCCAGCATGGCACCGTAATAAGCAGCGACGTAATGCGGGGTATTCGGCAGAAACAGGCCGACGCGATCGCCCTTGCCGATCCCCATCCGCGCGAGTCCGCAGGCGACGCGCCGGGTGCCGTCCCATGTCTCGGCGTAACTATATTTGCGGCCGAGGAAATCGATCAGCGGGGCCTGCCCCCGCCGCGCCGCCATCCGCGCCAGCATGTCCGGCAGCGAGAGTGGCGCATAGGCCTGATCCCACTCGGCGGGATGCCTGTAGGCGTTGCGCCATGCCGAAACCGGGCCGCTCATGACGCGAGCGTATGACGGCCTTGGCGATCAGGCAATCCCACCCAGCGATCGCCGATACGTCGGCGCGATGGGTATGTCAGGCAGGCTTGCGGAACGGATCGACCATGCCGGGCGGAAGCTGGATGCCGCCCGTCGCCTCGTCGGCATGGGTCTGCTCGGCGGCATGGTGCGCGGCTTCGCGTTGAGCGCGCAGTTCGCCGATCAGCGCCTCGCGGTCGCCCTCCAGGCGATCATCCACCGGAGCCTCGATCCCCGCCGCCTTCGCCGCTTTCGCGACCAGCGAGTCCAGTTCGCGCTGCGAGCAGAGCCCGAGCGTGACCGGATCCTTCGGCGTGATGTTGGCGATATTCCAATGCGTCCGGTCGCGGAGTGCGGCGATGGTGGTGCGCGTCGTGCCGATCAGCTTGCCGATCTGCCCATCGGAAACCTCCGGATGGTTGCGCAGGATCCAGGCGATGCCGTCCGGCTTGTCCTGCCGCTTGGAGACCGGGGTATAGCGCGGCCCCTTGGTGCGGCGGACCTGCTCCGGCCCCTTCAGCATGGCGAGCTGATAGCTCGGGTCGCTCTGCCCCTTGTCGATCTCGGCCTGACTGAGCTCGCCCGCCCGCACGGGATCGCGCCCGGTCAATTTGGTCGCGGCGGTATCGTCGGCGATCGCCTGGATCTCCAGGATGTGCAGTCCGCAGAAGGCCGCGATCTGCTCGAAGCTGAGCGCGGTATTGTCGACCAGCCACGATGCGGTGGCATGCGGCATGAGGGGCTGGGCCATCGGCGATCTCCACGAATAAAAAGGGCCGCCCCTTCACGGAGCGGCCGATGCATGACGTCGGATGTAATCACACCACCGTGCGAGGGCAAGGCGGATCGAACGAGCAATCCCGCCTTCCCGAATCAGAGTCACGATGAAGGTTCCGCGCGGATGACGCCGAAACAGACAAATCCCATTTAACCATGGTGGCAACCGGCCGTTACTCTCCACGACACGGATGGAGACTGACATGGGCTACGAAGCGGACACGATCGAAGACTGGTTCGAGGACGTGGTATCAGACCTGCCGACGCACGCCCTGCTTGACCTGCTGGAGCAGTGCATTGCCGACCTCGGCGGCGAAGGCCCCACGCTGCACTGACGTTCTTGGGAAGACGGACGCTCAGTGATCGGTCAGCAGCACGATCTTCCCGATATGATGGCCCTCGTCCATACGCCGATGCGCATCGGCGGCCTGCGCGAGGGGAAAGGTCCGGTCCATGACCGGACGCAGCCGGCCAGCCTCGACATGGGGCCAGACAAGCCGGCGTAGTTCATCGGCGACAAGGGCCTTGAAATCGGCACTGCGCGGCCGCAGCGTCGATCCGGTCAGGGTCAGCCGCTTGCTCATTATTTTCCAGATCGGAATTTCGGCCTTCGCCCCGCGCTGTACGGCGATCGAGACGTGGCGGCCGTCCTCCGCAAGGCAATCGATGTTGCGCGGCAGATAATCGCCACCGATCATATCGAGCACGACGTTCACGCCCGCGCCGTCGGTGATCGCCTTCACCTCGGCCACGAAATCATCGGCGGTATAATCGATCGCGTGATCCGCCCCTAGGCTGAGCGCGCGTGCGGCCTTCTCCGCCCCGCCGACGGTGACGATCACCGTCAGGCCGAATAGCTTGCCCAGCGCGATGGCGGTGGTGCCGATGCCGCCGGTGCCGCCATGCACGAGAACCGTTTCGCCCTCGGCGGCATAAGCGCGCTCGAACAGATTGGTCCAGACGGTGAATATGGTTTCGGGCAGCGCGGCCGCCTGGGCCATCGCCATGCCGTCCGGCACCGGTAGGCAATGCCGCGCGTCCGCCACGACATATTCGGCATAGCCGCCGCCCGATACCAGCGCGCACACGCGCGCGCCGATCGTTGCGGGCTCCACCCCCTCGCCCACCGCCGCTACCTCGCCGGCGACCTCGAGGCCGGGAATGGACGGCGCACCCGGAGGCGGCGGATAGGCCCCCTTGCGCTGCATCACGTCCGGCCGATTGACCCCCGCCGCCGCCACGCGGATCAGCACCGCACCCGCGCCCGGGCTGGGGACCGGGCGCGTAACCGGGACCAGCACCTCCGGGCCGCCGCTTTCCGACGGGTCGATCGCCATCATCGTCTTCGGTAGATCGGCCATCATTCCCCCGTCGCAAATCGGACGGGGGTTTATTGACAGCGCGGCGCGCCCGGTCAACGATCCGCACATGGCCGAGGAAGAAACTTTTCCCGCGCGGACGGACGAGGCGCTGGCGTTGCTGGCGAAGCAGGATCTCGATCCCCTGTCGGTGGACGAACTCGACGCACGCATCCGGGCGCTGGAAGCGCAAATACTACGGTGTCGCGCGCGACGCGCCGCCGCCGTGGATCACCGCGCCAGTGCCGACGCATTGTTCAAGCGGTGAGTGCGGGCCACGCCGCCGCACTCAAGCAAAAATTGCCCGATGCGGCCGTTCTTGATCGGGACGGGCAGCATCCCGACATGGGGGTCAACGACATCATCGTCGAAGACGGGTCTGGCGTCCGCCCGGATCCGAAGGAGATATAGCTCATGCCATCATTTGCCCGCGAACTGGAGCAGACGCTTCACAACGCGCTGACGGCGGCCAGCAGCCGCCGCCATGAATATGCGACCCTGGAGCATTTGCTCCTCGCGCTCATCGACGATGAACATGCCTCGAAGGTCATGGTCGCCTGCGGCGTGGAGGTCGGCGAATTGAAGGAGGCCGTCCGCGTCTATCTCGATACCGAACTGGATGCGCTGAAGGTGGGCACCGATACCGATCCTTCGCCCACCAGCGGTTTCCAGCGCGTCGTGCAGCGCGCGATCCTGCACGTCCAGTCATCCGGCCGCGAGGAGGTGACGGGCGCCAACGTGCTCGTCGCGTTGTTCAGCGAGCGGGAGAGCTATGCCGTTTTCTTCCTGCAGCAGCAGGATATGAGCCGCCTCGATGCGGTCAGCTTCATCAGCCACGGCGTCGGCAAGGCCGGCCAACCCACGGAGCAGCGCGAAGTGAAAGGGGCGGAGGAAGAGAAAGCGGCCAAGCCGGGCGACAAGAAGGGCGAGAGCGCCCTCAAGCAGTTCTGCGTCGATCTCAACGAGAAGGCGAAGAGCGGCAAGGTCGATCCGCTGATCGGACGCGGGCCGGAGGTGGACCGCACGGTGCAGATTCTCTGCCGCCGCTCGAAGAACAATCCGCTTTACGTGGGCGATCCGGGCGTTGGCAAGACGGCGATCGCCGAGGGGCTGGCGCGCAAGATCATCGAGGGCGACGTGCCCGAGGTGCTGCTGCCCGCCGTCATCTATTCGCTCGACATGGGCGCGCTGCTGGCCGGCACCCGTTATCGCGGCGATTTCGAGGAGCGGCTGAAGCAGGTGGTGACGGAGCTTGAAAAGCTGCCCCACGCCATTTTGTTCATCGACGAGATCCATACGGTAATCGGCGCGGGCGCGACCAGCGGCGGCGCGATGGATGCGTCCAACCTGCTCAAGCCTGCGCTGTCGGGCGGTACGATCCGTTGCATCGGCTCGACCACCTATAAGGAGTTCCGCAACCACTTCGAGAAGGACCGCGCGCTGCTGCGGCGCTTCCAGAAGATCGATGTGAACGAGCCGACCGTGGAGGATACGATCAAGATCCTGTCCGGCCTGCGCTCTGCATTCGAGGAGCACCATCACGTCAAATATACGCCCGACGCGATCAAGTCGGCGGTGGAGCTGTCCGCGCGCTACATCAACGACCGCAAGCTGCCCGACAAGGCGATCGACGTGGTGGACGAGGCGGGCGCGATGCAGATGCTCGTCGTCGAATCCAAGCGCAAGAAGGTGATCACCCCCAAGGAGATCGAGGCCGTGATCGCGACGATGGCGCGTATTCCGCCGAAATCCGTCTCCTCGGACGACAAGAAGTCGCTGGCGACGCTGGAGACGGATCTGAAGCGCGTCGTGTTCGGGCAGGATCAGGCCATCACGCTCCTGTCCTCGGCGATCAAGCTGAGCCGGGCGGGCCTGCGCGATCCGGACAAGCCGATCGGCAACTATCTGTTCACCGGCCCGACGGGCGTCGGCAAGACCGAGGTGGCGCGCCAGCTGTCGAACATCATGGGCATCCCGCTCCAGCGGTTCGACATGTCCGAATATATGGAGCGCCATTCGGTCAGCCGGCTGATCGGCGCACCTCCCGGCTATGTCGGCTACGATCAGGGCGGGCTGTTGACCGATGCGATCGACCAGCATCCGCATTGCGTGCTGCTGCTCGACGAGATCGAGAAGGCGCATCCCGATCTGTTCAACATCCTGTTGCAGGTCATGGACAACGGCAAGCTGACCGATCACCACGGCAAGACGGTCGATTTCCGCAACGTCATCCTCATCATGACGACGAACGCGGGCGCATCGGACATGGCGCGCGAATCGCTCGGCTTCGGCAATCTCACCCGCGAGGGCGAGGATGAGGAGGCGGTGAAGAAGATGTTCACGCCGGAATTCCGCAACCGCCTGGATGCCATCGTCCCGTTCGGCTACCTGCCGTCCGAGGTCGTGGCGCGGGTGGTGGAGAAGTTCATTCTCCAGCTCGAACTGCAACTGGCCGACCGCGAGGTCCACATCAGCCTCGATGACGAGGCGAAGGGTTGGCTGACTGTCCGCGGTTACGACAAGCTGTACGGCGCCCGCCCGATGGGTCGTCTCATCCAAGAGAAGGTGAAGCAGCCGCTTGCGGAGGAACTGCTGTTCGGCAAGCTGGTGCACGGCGGCGAGGTCAAGGTGCATCTGAAGGACGACGCGCTCGCCTTCGAAATCACCAGCGCACCGCCGAAGAAGCCCAAGAAGCCGGGCAAGCCGAAGGAAGAAGTGCAGGCCTGACGGCAAGGTGCATACCGACACCTTTCACGGCGGATGATCGGGCCGGCGGGGTATCTCCGCCGGCCTTTTCGTATCCAGCACAGAATTGGTCCCTTGCTCGCCGTGCGTCGCCTTGCCGTGATGATCCCATCGGCGCTAGGTTGAGCCCTTCCTGTCGAGGACGATTGCGATGACCGAAGACTCCATCCGGGCCCGCGCCTTCGCGCTCTACGATCGGTTTACGCACGAAGGGCGGGACAGGCGTGCCTTCATGGCGGATCTTGCGACGCTGGCGGGCGGCACGGCGGCGGCTAACGCATTGCTCGCCACGATCGCCGCGGATCCGGCTGCGGCGGCGGTCGTGCAGGCGAACGATGCCCGCCTCTCCTCTTCCACGGTGCGCTGGCCCGTGGCGGGCGGGCGAATGCTGTCGGGATATCGCGTCGTGCCCAAGGGGGCACCGGGCCGCCTGCCCACCGTCGTCGTGATTCATGAAAACCGCGGCCTGACCGAACATATCCGCGATGTCGCGCGCCGGATCGCGCTGGCAGGCTTCGTGGCGCTCGCGCCCGATTTTCTCTCCGCGAGCGGAGGCACGCCGAGTGATGAAGACAAGGCGCGCGATGCGATCGCCGCGCTCGACCTTTCGGCGACGACCGACGATGCGGTCGCGACCGTGCGATGGCTGGGGGCGGACAAGGCCGGAAACGGCCGCGTCGGTGCGGTCGGTTTCTGCTGGGGCGGCGCACTGGTCAACCGGATGGCGATAGCGGCGGGGCCGGCGCTCGCGGCGGGCGTCGCTTATTATGGTCCCGCACCCTCCCCGGCGGAGGCGGCACGGGTCAGAGCCGCGATGCTGCTGCATTACGCCGGGCTGGACGATCGGGTGAACGCCACCGGCATGCCGTGGGCGAAGGCGCTGGCGGCGGCCGGCGTGCGCGTCGAGGCGTATACGTATCCCGGGGTAAACCACGCCTTCAACAACGATACCGCGGTCGGGCGTTACGATGCGGCGGCGGCCAAGCTGGCGTGGGACCGTACGATCAGGTTTCTTCATGCGAAACTCGATCAGCCGTCACCCCGTCAGATGCCGCGATAGAGGCGCGCGGAGCGGCGCCAACCGCCTGTCTCCATCGAAAACGCAGCCGACAAGTCGCAGTCCGTTAACCATAGGTCCGCTATACCCCCGTTCATGACGTTATCCGAACGACTCGCCGTGACGGGCCGCATCGCCGCATGCGTGGTGGCCGGCAGCCTCACGGGGTTCATGATGTGGGCGGTCGGCGCGATCGGGCTTGGCAGCGTCGCCTGGGCGGCGCCGCTGGTCATGGTGGTCGCCCTCTTCTTCGGTCTGCCCTCCTTCGGGCTGCTGCTCGCGGCGGGGATGCTGTTCAGCCGATCGATCCGGCGCCATACGGCGGCTTGGTGCATGGGCCTTCCGCTCGCCGCGGTGGTGGCCTGGCGTGGTTACGGCGCCGGGGCGGCGCTGGCGGCGGAGGGCATGACGCTGGTGGCCCTGTGCGCCGCGACATCCTCCGCCCTGTTCTATCTGTCGAGCCGCTATCCGAGCTTGGCGCGAACCGCCTGAGCGTTTTGCGCCACCAGCCGTTGCAGCGCCGCCGCGTCCACCGGCGGCGAGCAGAGGAACCCCTGATAGTAATTACATCCCTCCGCCGCGAGCAGGCCCAGTTGCGCCTCGCTCTCGACCCCCTCGACGATCACCGCGAGCCCTAGTGACCGCGCCATTTCGATCACCCCGCGCACCACCACGCGATCGCGTGGCGAGCCGGCGATATCGTCGGCCAGCCGCTTGTCGATTTTCAGATAATCGAGCGGGAGTGATTTGAGATAGGCGAGGCTGGAATAGCCCGTGCCGAAATCGTCCACCGCCACGCGCAGCCCGGCGGCGCGCAGATCGCTCAGCAAACCCGCCGCCTCGCCCAGATCCTCGATCAGGCCGCTTTCGGTGATTTTCACCGTAAGATTGGCGCAGGGAAAACCCGTCTCCTCGACAAGCGCCAGAAAGCGTAGCGCGAAATCGGGATGGGCAAGATCGGCCGCCGTGACATTCACCGCCAGCCGCAGGTGCGCCAGCCCCTGCCCCCATGCCGCCGCCTGCGTCAGCGCCATACGCTGGACATGTTCGGACAAGGGCACGAGATAGTCCGATCGCTCGGCGACCGAGAATAGCGTCACCGCCCCAAGCGCGCCGAATTCGGGATGACGCCAGCGGGCAAGCGCCTCCACGCCGATGATCCGCCCGGTCGGGATCGAGACCTGCGGCTGATAGAGCAATTCTATCTCGTTACGGGCGAGGGCGTCACGCAAATCCCGTTCCAGCCGGTCACGATGGACGGCAGCCGCCTCGCCATTCGCATCCAGCGCCCGGATTGCGCCGGTATCGGCTCCGCGTACCTCCTCCAGCGCCGCCCCGGCCCGTCGCAGCAGAGCTGCCGCATCGTCGCCAGCCTCCCCCGCCGCGATGCCGATATGGCAGGAAAGGCGAATGACCTTCGCCCCGGTCGCGAACGGTCGCGCAATGGCCGCGACGAGCGTTTCGGCCAGGCTCCGCGCGGCGGCGATGGATGTGCCTGCCCCCAACGCCACCGCGAACTCCCCCCCGGCGATGCGTGCAACGCAGGCGGGATATGCGCCGGCATCCGCCACGGCCCGTTCGAGCCGGCGGGCGACGGCGTGGAGCAAGGCATCCCCCGCGGCCGACCCATGCGCCGCGTTCACGATATCGAAGCGCGTCAGGCCAATCAGCAGCAGCATCGGGCGGGTGGTGGCCGACCGATCCACCGTCGCATCGAGCCACAGGCGGAGGCCTTCCGCATCGGCGAGCCCGGTAAGGGCGTCGCGGCGGGCACCCCCCTGTTCCATCGGCTCGTCCAGCGTCTCGATGCGGCCGGTCACGCTGCCATCCCGCGCGATGTGCAGATGGTGCGCGATGCGGCCGCCTTGCATCTCGTGGGCGAAAGCGGTCGGGCGGCGGTTCATCAGAAGCCGGGCGATAGCCCTGCGCAAATTGGCCACGCCTTCGCGCCCCAGCGCCAGCGCGACGGTGCGCAGGCCGACCGGCCCCTCCGGGCAGCCTATCCGCCGGGCAAGCGCCGGAGTCAGCGTTACCGAACCGTCACCCAGGCGCCAGTGCCAGCTTTCTGTTTCGCCCTGTACGAGAGCTAGCCGATTGCGTGCGGCGCGATCACCCCCGGCCAGCCGATCCGCATGGCGGACGGCGAAGCGGATCGTCTCGATCAATTCCACCTCACCGAATGGCGAGGCGAGGTAATGGGTCGCACCGGCGGCATGGAGCGCATCCAGCCGCGTCACATCCGCCCGATCGAGGAGGACGAGGAGGCCGGCACCCGCCGCCTCCGCCACCGGCCCAAGCTGGCGGGTCGCCTGCACGCCCGCGTCGAAGGCGTCCCGCGCGTCGACCAGCGCCACCATCGCGCCGCTCGCCCGAAAACGATGCTCGGCCGATCCGGCACGGCGCGCCGCGATCACCGGCCAGCCGCCACGCCCGGCCGCCGCCGCCAGCGCATCGCGATGGCGGAACGAGAGAAGGAAGATCGGCGGCAGCGCAACCGCCTGCGGATCGGACCGCGCCATGATGCGATGAAACTCCTTTGTCGGATCAGACGCTAGACGCCCCCATGCGATACGCCAATCCGCTTGCGGCACTTGTTCCGCCCGCCTACGTTTCACAATGATGCAGATCGCGCCCAGTCCACGCTCGCTGACCGACAGTTTCGGTCGCCGGATCACGTACCTTCGCCTGTCGGTGACCGATCGTTGCGATCTGCGCTGCCGCTATTGCATGTCGGAGGCGATGACTTTCCTGCCGCGCGCCGAGGTGCTGACGCTGGAGGAGATGGCGGCGGTGGCGGACGCCTTCATCACGCGTGGCGTGCGCAAGATCCGACTGACCGGGGGCGAACCCCTTATCCGGCGCGGCGCGCCGGACCTTGCCCGCATGATCGGTCGTCACCTCGGATCGGGGCTGGACGAGTTGACGCTGACAACCAACGGCACGCAATTGGAAAAACAGTCGGAGGCGTTGTTCGCGGCCGGGATACGCCGCATTAACGTCAGCCTCGATTCGCGCGATCCCGATCGTTTCCGTCACGTCACCCGCTGGGGGGATGTGGAGGTGGTGCTTGATGGCATCGCAGCGGCGAAGGCAGCGGGCCTCAAGGTCAAGATCAACATGGTCGCGCTGAAGGGGCTGAACGAGGATGAGATAGAGCCCATGCTGCGCTGGTGCGCAGCCGAAGGCCATGACCTCACGCTGATCGAGACGATGCCGCTTGGCGCGATCGAGGAGGATAGAACCGACCGCTATCTGCCGCTGGATGCGGTGCGCGCCGATCTGGCGCGGCGCTATACCCTCACCCCCATTGCCGACCGCACCGGCGGCCCCGCTCGCTACGATCGGGTGGAGGAGCTGGGAGGCCGGATCGGTTTCATCACGCCTCTGACGCAGAATTTCTGCGAGGGCTGCAACCGGGTCCGCGTGACCGCATCCGGCCGGCTGTATCTTTGCCTCGGGCATGACGATCGCGTCGATCTCAAGGCCGCGCTTCGCTCCGGCGGACCGGAGGCGATGGCCGCGCTGCTGGACGATGCGATGGCGATCAAGCCGCTGCGCCATGCCTTTCGCATCGATGAACGGGATGCGGCGCCCGCCGTCGCCCGCCACATGAGCGTGACCGGCGGATGACGATCGAGACTCGACTGGCGCTGATCGCCTCCCCGACGCCGCAGGCGCAAGAGGCGGCGGCGCTGCTCAAGAATCGCTACGAATGGGTGCCGATCGAGCAGGCGACCATGGCGGTGGCGCTTGGCGGGGATGGGTTTCTGCTGCAGACGCTGCACACGATGCTGGATCGGCGACGCATCTTGCCGGTGTTCGGCATGAACCTGGGCACCGTCGGCTTCCTGATGAACGAATGGAGCGCTGACCTTCTCGAGAACCGCATCGCACGCGCCAAGACCTTTACGGTCACCCCGCTCAGGATGGACGCGGTGACCGTGGACGGCGAGCGCATTTCGAGCCCCGCGATCAATGAAGTCTCCCTGCTGCGCGAGACGCGACAGACAGCGAAGCTGGAAGTGACGGTGAACGACCGCGTCGTGATGCCGGAACTGGTATGCGACGGCGTGCTCGCCTCCACTCCCGCGGGCTCCACCGCCTATAATCTTTCGGCGCAGGGGCCGATCCTGCCGCTCGATTCCGCGCTGATCGCCCTCACCCCGATCAGCCCGTTCCGCCCGCGCAGATGGCGTGGCGCGATCCTGCCCGAACGCACGCGCATATCCTTTCGCGTGCTCGACCCGATCAAGCGCCCGGTCAGCGCGGTGGCGGATCAGGCGGAGGTGCGCGATGTCGCCACGGTCAGCGTCGCGATCGATCGATCCAGCACGCTCACCCTTCTGTTTGACCCCGAGCATGCGCTGGATGACCGGATCACGATGGAGCAGTTCGCCGTCTGAGCGAAAGACGTTTTTGCCGGTTGCACATTCCGCGAACGCGCTGCTATAGGCCCGCCCACGCTGTCGTTCCCTGATAGCTCAGCGGTAGAGCTCTCGACTGTTAATCGAGCGGCCGTAGGTTCGAATCCTACTCAGGGAGCCAGCGTTCCCCGCATCACGCCTGCCCCGCCGATGCGGCTGCGGGCGGGTGGCCGAGTGGTTTAAGGCAGCGGTCTTGAAAACCGCCGTGGGTGCAAGCTCACCGTGGGTTCGAATCCCACCCCGCCCGCCACGGACCATGTCATCGCGATCGGCCTGTCTGATAGGGATGACGGTTCCAGTTCACGTGACTCCCTGTTTCACCGCATGCTTTATCTTGCGTGCCACCCTCGGCCTTCTTACGGCGCTATCCACCCCATCTAAGTATAGATTCCCCAAGTTCTATACAGAGAAAACATTTTGTATAAAGTATTATCACAATCAATAAGTTGCATTTTACATTGTGTTCGACGGTGCTTAACCGTCTTTATATTGTGAGGTAATATCTTATTAACTTCCGTCCATGATCTTGCTTATAGCAGGTCAGCCGCAATTGGCGTCGCTGCTCTTGCCTCGATCAGCAGGGAGAAGCCTCATGGCGGTGATATTCAACCAGACGACATTCGATAGTGCCCAATCGAGCACGGGCGCCTATCTGCTCGGCAACTTTACTGGCATAAATACGCTGAGCGGCGCTGCCCCCGTCACGATCAACGGCACGATCGACGCGCCGGGTACAAGCGTCACCGCGACACTCAATCTTCTGAATGTCGGCACGGTGCAGACGACAGCGGATTACCTCGGCTATTCGACTGCGCCGAACAACGAATATGTCTATTATTTCAGCGCGCAGGTGGTCGGCATCGCTACCCCCGTGACGTTTGCCGTTACCGGCGCGCCGACCGGGCTGCCGACCCTTTCATCAACGCCGGTGATCAGCACCGCCGTCACCGCCCCGGTCGGCCCGTCCACGCCATGCTATGCGACTGGCACACACATCCGGACCGTGCGCGGCGAGATCGCGGTCGAGGATCTGGCGATCGGCGACGAAGTGGTCACGGCATCCGGAGCGACACGTCCGGTCATATGGCTCGGGCATCGCGTCACCGATTGCGCCTCCCATCCGAAGGCCGAGATCGTGCAGCCGATCCGCATCACGGCGGGCGCGATCGCGCCGAATATGCCGTCGCGCGATCTGCGCATCTCGCCGGACCATGCCATCTTCCTCGATGACGTGCTGGTGCAGGCGCGTTTTCTGGTGAACGGCACGACGATCGTCCGCGAGGCGGTTACCAGCGTTACCTACTGGCATGTCGAGCTGGAAAGCCACGACGTGCTGATCGCTGAAAATCTTCCGGCGGAAAGCTATCTCGACGTTGGTAACCGTCACTCGTTTATCAATGCCGGCGATGTGGTTTCGCTTCGGCCGGAGTTCGCCGTCGAGGATACGGACGGCCATTGCGCGCCGTTGGTGACGGGCGGGGAACGGCTTCGCGCGATCCGCAGCTGGCTGGCGGAGCGGGCTCGCCACCTTGGCGCCCGCACCACGACGGACGCGGCGATCCATCTTCTGGCCGACGGGATCGCGCTGACACCGATAGCGGTCGAGGGGAATCGTTTCGTCTATGCGGTGCCGGCGGATACGGCGGCGCTGACGCTCGCGTCGCGTTCGGCGGTGCCGGCAGAGGTGATGGTCGACACGGCGGACGACCGGCGACTCGGCGTCCGCCTGACCGCGCTGGACATCGATGGCGAAAGCATCCTGCCGGACGATGCGCGCCTGTCCGATGGCTGGCATGCAGCGGAAGTCGGTTGGCGCTGGTCCGATGGTGCGGGCACTTTGCCGGTCGGCCGGCAGGTGACGTTCACCGCCCACACGCTGCCGATCTATCCGGCGACAGCGATCGTGCAGACCGACGCGCAGACTGTGCGGCAGCCGCTACGCATGGTGGGCTGACCTTCGATAGTAGGCGCGAGAACGGCGGCGGGACATCCCGCCGCCGTTTCTTTTTGGCGTCAACATTCCTGTTCCAAAAGCAAGGGGCGGCGGAACCCTGTTCCACCGCCCCCGACGAGTTCGCTTTGAGCGACCGGATCAGCCGGTGCCGGCCTTCATGCCCGCCGAGATGTTGTTGAACGTCTTGTTGAGCTGCGTCCCGAGGGCGGACATCGCGCCGATCGCGGCGACGGCGATCAGGGCCGCGATGAGACCGTATTCGATCGCGGTCGCGCCTTTCGTGTCTTTCATCATCTGGCGAATTTTCTGCACGCTGGTCTCCTGTCGTTCCAGACTTGGGGTGTTCCAATCCCCAACCCTGCCGCTGTTCCGATGGCCGGGTTGAGGAACTGAATAATATGGGCAGGTAACAGAAGGTTTAACGTCGATACCGTTCGACGGTACTAGCCGGCATTAACCACTTTACTTGTCACGTTCGTCCAAACGGAGAGATTGGCGCTGGCGAACGTCTTCACCGCCAGAATCAGGGCGACGACGATCAACCCGGCGAGCAGGCCGTATTCCAGCGCGACCGCCCCCCGGATGTTACCGCCGATGTTGCGCAAAAGGCGCGTGCACGCCATGCCCGCCGCGCCGCAACGACCCATCGCACCGGACAGGATCCGTATGAAAGATTCACAGATCAAGCCGTTAATCCTTTCCGTGGTCGCGGCGGCACTGGTGGACGCGGACGGGCGTGTCCTGCTTCAGCAACGGCCGTTGGGCCTGCCGATGGCCGGCCTCTGGGAATTTCCGGGCGGCAAGATCGAGGCCGGGGAAACGCCGGAGACCGCCCTGATCCGCGAACTCGGTGAAGAGTTGGGGATCGATGTGTCGCCGGCCTGCCTGGCCCCCGCCACATTCGCCAGCGCGCCGCTTGGGGAACGCCACCTGCTCCTGCTGCTCTTCGCCTGCCGCAAATGGCAGGGGCATCCACGCCCGCTCCATGCCTCCGCGCTGCGGTGGGTTCGACCGGTCGAGATGCACGCATTGCCGATGCCACCCGCCGACAAGCCGTTGATCGGCCTGATCGAGGCCCTGCTCTGAGGGGTGGGAAAGAGGCAACAGGCATCGTTCGCCTCCTACCCGTCAGTGTCTCCCCATTTCGCTGACGAACATGGTTGATAAAAGCTTACCGGGGCTCGTCGCGGCGGCCCAGTTCGCTGGCGAGCGAGCGCGTCGCGCTGCCGCGTCTGGCCGGGCGGGGCTGGCTTGGCGCGGGCGCCCAGCCCGTGAGATACAGCAGCTCAAATCGCTCCGTCACCCGGCCATCGTCACCGGCCTTCTCGGCGAAGGCGGCAAGCGTCGCGCCCAGCGCCGTGCGGGAGAGCGGCGCGATGCCCTGCATGCGCAACAGATTCCCAGCAGCCATGCCGCGCAGATCCGACATCAGTCGCAACGCATCGCCGTAGCGGACATCCAGCGGCTCGCCATCGGCGACCGGCAAGGCGAAGCCGGCGCGCGACAGGAGATCCGCCGCGCCGCGCAGATCGACCTGGGGATGAATACGCGCGCCGACAGCGCCACCCGCCGCCACATCGCCCGCGATCAGCGCGGCACGCAACAGCGGCAGGCTGCCACCGCCGATGAAGCCGCCAAGGAAAAGGCCATCGGGTTTCAGGATGCGGCGGATCAGCGCCAGCGCACCGGGCAGATCGTTCACCTGATCGAGCACGCCGGCCGACATCACGAGATCGAACGATGCATCGGCGAACGGCAACCTGTCCTCGTCGCATTGCACGCCGCCCGCGGCGGCGGCGAACCGAAAGCCCGCGTCGGCCGCGACGACATCCATTCCGCGCGCGCGCAACGCCCGCGCCAGCCCGCCATCGGCGCAGCCAAGATCGAGCGCACGGGTGAAGGTGCGCGTTACGGTATCCAGGCGATCGAGCAGACTTTCCACGATATGATCGCGCAGGAAGCCATGGTCGGCGTAGACCGCGAATGCGCGATCCCGCCTGCGCCTGCGCAGCGATCGATCGAATATCTCAATCTGGTCCGGGGGCGTCGTCATAACGGGCTTGTGAACCGCCCGTCCGCGCGGGACAAGCGTCTGTGCGCCCGCCTCACGCCCTCCCCGCCCGTTTGCGTGTCGCGATCGGCACGGCCGTCGCCTTCGCCCTGCCGCCCCGTTGCCCAGGGTGTGGCGCGATAACGCAGGACGATCACGCCTTCTGCGCGGACTGCTGGCAGGGGCTCGACTTTCTCGCCGGACCATCCTGCGCCACCTGCGGCGCTCCGCTGGCACTGGTGGAGGGGCCGGACAGCCGATGCGAGCCATGTCTCGCAAGGCCGCCCGCCCTGGATGGGATGCGCGCCGCTGTCGCTTATGATGCGGTGCCCCGCCGGATCGCGCTGCGCCTGAAGCACGGCCGCCGCCCTGGTCTTGCCGAAACGATCGCGCGACGGCTGGAGCGGCTGGTCGATCCTGCCCCCTCCCCGTTGATCGTGCCGGTACCCTTGCACCGCTGGCGCATCTGGGCGCGCGGGTACAATCAGTCCGCCTTGATTGGCCAGGCGCTGGCGCGTCGCACCGGGCTGCCCTTCGCCGCCGATCTGCTCGTCCGCCATCGCCACACCCCCTCGCTGCGCGGGCGCGGGCGGCAGGAGCGCGCGCGTACGGTGCGCGATGCCTTCACCGTGCCGGATCCGGCGGCGGCGAAAGGGCGTGCGGTGTTGCTGATCGACGACGTGTTCACCACCGGCGCCACCGCCAACGCCTGCGCGGCGGCCTTGAAGCTTGCGGGCGCGGCGGAGGTACGGCTGCTCTGCTGGGCGCGGGTGCCGCTTGAGCGGGTTGAAGACGGGGTGGCGATTGACAACATGTTCGCTGACAATCACCCGTTCTAACGGATTGGAGGCGCCGCGATCATGCCGAATGTAGAAATCTACACCAAATTCATGTGCCCTTATTGCACGCGCGCCAAGGCGTTGCTGACCGCGAAAGGCGTCGCTTTCGAGGAGCATGATATTACGAACGGCGGCCCGAAGCGGGCGGAAATGCTGGATCGCGCCAAGGGCCGCACCACCGTTCCGCAGGTTTTCATCGGCGAAACGCATGTCGGCGGCTCCGATGATCTCGCAGCGCTGGACAGGGCCGGCAAGCTGGACGCGATGCTCGCCGCCTGATGCGCGTCGCCGTCTATCAAAGCACGACCGGGATCGATCCCGCCGCGAACGCCGCTTCGCTTCGCGCCGCGATCCTGCGGGCGAAGGCAGACGGCGCCGACATGCTGTTCACGCCCGAGATGAGCAATCTGCTCGATCGGAACCGCACCCGCGCGGCAAGCCACCTTGTGGAGGAGGCGCGGGATCCGGTGCTGGAGACCGTGCGCGCGACGGCGGCGGAAGCGGGCATCTGGGTGCATCTCGGCTCGATCGCCTTGGCCGGTGAAAGACCGGACGGACGGCTCGTCAATCGTGGCTTCGTGATCGACGACACGGGAACCGTGCGCGCGCGATATGACAAGATCCATTTGTTCGACGTCGACCTGCCGAACGGGGAAAGCTGGCGCGAATCCGCTGCCTACGGCCCCGGTGACACGAGCATGGTGTCGCAGACGCCATGGGCGATGCTGGGTCTCAGCATCTGCTACGATCTGCGCTTCCCTGATCTGTACCGGACGCTGAGCGATGCGGGGGCCACGATCCTCTCCGTACCGGCCGCATTCACCGTTCCGACCGGCACGGCGCACTGGCACATCCTGCTTCGCGCGCGCGCGATCGAAGCCGGCACCTTTGTGATCGCCGCCGCGCAGACCGGGCGGCATGAGGACGGGCGTGAGACGTTCGGCCATTCCCTGGTGATCGATCCATGGGGCACGGTGCTGCTGGACATGGACGATGCCGAGGGCGTCGCCTGCGTCGATATCGATCTTGCCCGCATAGCCGAGGTACGGGGGCGTATCCCCGTGCTCGCCCATCGTCGTTCCATCCCGGCGGCGATCGTCCGATGATCGTTTTCGATCTGGCATGCGAGGGCGTCGGCCATGTCTTTGAGGCTTGGTTCGGCTCGACCGACGATTTCGAGTCGCAGCGCGCGCGCGGTCTCGTGTCATGCCCGATATGCGGGGATGTTCGCGTCGCCAAGGCCGTGATGGCACCACGCGTATCACCGAAGGGAAACACCGCCCCCGTACCGGCCAAAGCCCCGGCCGATCGCCCTCCCCCGGCGGCGATCAAGGCTATGATGGTCGCGATGGCGGACGCGCAGCGCCGCATACTTGCCGAATCGGATTATGTAGGCGATCGCTTCGCCGCCGAGGCGCGCGCGATCCACGAAGGTGACAGCGACCAGCGCGCGATCCACGGCACCGCCACCCCCGCGCAGGCGCGGTCCCTGGTGGAGGACGGGATATCGATAGCCCCCTTGCCATTCCCGGTCCGCACCTCCGGCACGGAACATTAGCAGAACTGCGCGACGACGATCGGTAGGCCTCTACCAAAACGCGATGGCCGAGCGGCATAAACCCGCGAACGATTCATGATTAGAATGGAGCGGGTGAAGGGAATCGAACCCTCGTCGTAAGCTTGGGAAGCTTCTGCTCTACCATTGAGCTACACCCGC
>CAJYJW010000230.1 GCA_913775025.1 uncultured Sphingomonas sp.
CGCGATCATGCCGAGAGTCTCCGGGCATTCCGCGCGACCGAGGCGCGGTGGGTCGCCGCGATGCCGCGCGAACGCTGGCGAATGGTGTCGAGAAACAGCCAGTCGGTAGTGACGCGATCTGGCGTCAGCCGCACCGTCATATAGCCCCGCCGCGATGTGTCGGCCCAGCGCAGTTCGGGGCTGGCGGCCACCAGTGCGGCGGCCACGTCGGCGGGCGCGATGCCGGGCAGCGAATGTTCGAACCCCGGCGAGGTGACGCTGTGCCCGCCGAACTCCACGCCGGCCGGCTTGCCGCCTTCCGATAGATCGAACGCCCAGGCATTGTGGCTGTCGCCGGAGAGGACGACGAGGTTCGCATCGGCCTGTTGCCCCATCGCCAGCAGGCGGGCGCGGGCGGCGGGATAGCCGTTCCAGCTATCCATGTTGAACGGCAGCCCCGCCTTCGCCGCCGCGATGCCGAGGCCGATATAGCCGGCGGCCGGCCCCTTGGCCCATCCGGCGGCCGCCTCCGGCATCATCGCGAAGCCGACGTTCACCTGCTGCGCCAGCACCTGCCAGCGCGTCTCCTTCGCGGCCGTCCGCATCCGGTCCGCCAGCCAGCGTTCCTGGGTATCGCCCAGCAGCGTATGCATAGGGTCGGACCAGACGGTATCGCGGAAGCGGGCGAGGGCGGCGGCCATATCCGCCTGTCCCTTCGCCGCGCCGGCCAGATCGACCTGACGGGTGCGCGCGTCCAGCCGCTCCTCCGGGCGGAACAGCGCGGCAAGCGTGCCGATGCGATATTCCGCCCAATCCGCGTCCGATACCGGCATCCATTCGCGATAGGCGCGGATCGCCGCCGCCTTGCGCACGGCCCACGATCCTTCGGTGTCGGGGTCGTGATTTTCCGCCCCGTCCTTCCAGCTATCGTTGGCGGTCTCATGATCGTCCCACATCGCGATCATCGGGAAACGCGCGTGGATCGCCTGCAAATCGGGATCGCGGCGATAGCTGGCGAAGCGGGTGCGATAATCCGCCAGCGTGATCTCCTCGTTCGCCGGCTCGACGAGCCGCCCGGCCACCGTCTCGGCGGCGGAGGGATATTCGCCGCGGGGATATTCATAGGCGTAGTCGCCCAGATGCAGCATCAGGTCGATGTCGTCACGCGCCGCCGCATGGCCGTAGGCGTTGAACCAGCCGAAGCCGATGTTGGAGCAGGAAAAGACGCCGAGCGTGAAGGCGTCCACCGACCCTTCCGGCAAGGTGCGCGTGCGGCCCGTCGGGGATCGCGCGCCATCCGGCCCGATGAAGCGGTAGTAATACCAGCGGCCCGGTTGCAGCCCGGTGACGACGAGCTTGGCGGTATGATCGCGCGAGGCGTCGGTCGTCACCTGACCGCCGCTGGCGATACGGGCGAAATCGGGCGTGGTGGAAACCTCGGCGGTCAGCCGGCTCTCCCCCCGGCCGACGAAGCGGGTCCATAGCAGCACCTGAGTCTGCCCCGGCTCCCCGCTCGCCACCGAATGGGTGAAGCCGGCGAGCGGCCCGGCGGCGCGCGCCGGGGCGGCGAGCAGCCCCAGGCCTGCGCCCAGGCCTCCGATCAACCCGCGACGATCGAGATGCAGCATGGCCCCGGCCCCCTTAGAATGCGGCGCTGACGGTGACGAACGCCTGCCGTTCGGCCACCGGGAAAAAGTTGTACGTGCCGCTGGCCGCGCCGATAGAGAGGGTGGAGGCCGCGCGCTTGTTGGTGATGTTGGTCACGTTCAGCGCCGCCGTCAGCCGGCGGATGCGCGAGGTGGGCGACAGCGGCACCTCCACCGCGATCCGGCCTGACATCGTGAAATAGCCGCCGACCGACAGATCGTTGGTGAAGGTGGCGTACCGTTTGCCGAGATAATCGCCAACGAGCTGTACCTCAACCGGCGCGATGTTCAGCGTCGCGACCGTCTTGTTCAGCCAATCGGGCGATCCCGGCACCTTCTTGCCCGCCGTGCGCACCACATTGCTGGCGCCGGTGATGTAATCGTCCTTATAGATCGATCGGTTGTACGAGAGCGCGTTGTACAGGCTGAACGTCTGGCCGAAACGCAGCGTTGCGGCGAAATCGATCCCGTCCGTCTTCACGTCGCCCACGTTCTGGAGGATGTTCGCGCCGCTGATGATCGCGGTGATCGTCGGGTTGGGGCTGATCGCCAGCAGCCGGTCGCTGAAGTCGACGTGATAATAGCTGATTTGCCCCTCGATCGCGGTCAGCGGGCCGAGATCGACCTGCCGGCGCAAGCGCGCGCCCGCCTCGTAGGTCCAGCTCGTCTCGGGCTTGATGCCGTCCTTGAACAGCTCGAACAGTGCCTGATTGCCGAGCGCAAAGGGGGAGAGGCCGGCCGCCGCGCTCGTCTGGAACTGGCGCATGTTCTTCTGCACGTTGAAGAAGGCCTGGGCGCCTTCGCTCACTTCCCACACGCCGCCGACCTGCGGCAGGAACCAGCGTTTGGTGGTGATCTTGCCGACCGGCAGCGCCTGGGATCCGGTGAACGATCCGGGGATCGGCTGCACCGGCACCTGCTGGCTCGCCTCCTGGATCGCGCCCTTGAAACCGGCCTGCAGCGTGATCGCGGGGGTGATGTGCCACGCATCCTGCAGATGGTACTGATATTCGTTCACCCGCACCTGGCTGCCATATTGGGTGATGAGCGGATCGGCGTAGTTCTCCGGCCGGCGGTAGGGCGAGGAGGGGTTGGCCGCATCCAGCGCATACCAGCGGCGATAGGCGGAGGAGCGTTGCCGCTCGTACCAGCCGCCTACCTCCACATCATGATCGCCGAAGGTGGCGGCGAGGATCGAGATGCCGCCGAACCGCTCGATGCGATATTCCGTGGTGCGGGTGGCGAGGCCCGATCCGCCGAAGATGCCGGAAAGCCGCGCGATGTTGGCGGGCGATGTGGTGGCGACGCCCGGCCCCTGCGGCCCGGGGAAATAGTAGGAGAACAGGTTGGGCAGTCCCGCCGCCGTGATCGGTCCGGCGACGATGCCGACGCCGCTGTTGTGGTGATAATAGCCGGTGTTGGTCCACGTCACATTGTCGGACAGCTTCGCCTCGTAGCGCAGGTAGCCGAGGTAGTCGCGGCGCAGCGCGGCGCTGTAATAGTTGGAGAAATTTGACCCCGCCGCCTGATAGCTGGCCGCCCCGTTATAGGGCAGGCGATTGGCGAGATAGGCCTGCATGTCGGCGAAGTTCGGGTAGAGAAACGGGCGCGTATAGGGCTGGTAGGTCTGGGTGGCCGACACCACCGTCGCATCCTCGTTCGGCTCCTTCTTGTCGGAGAAGGCGAAGTAGGCGGTCAGCTTGCCGGCCTCCCCCTCGTGCACCAGCTTGGCGTTGGCCTGCCAACCCTTCTGTTCGCCGTCGAAATCCCAGGCCTTGGCATATTGCCGCACGCCCGAGACATAGAGGCGCGTGTTGCCGCCGATGTCACCGCTGTCCAGCCGCAGGAAGGTGCGCGACGTGCTGTGGCTGCCGAAGGTCTGCGCGGCGCGCAGGCCGAAATCGGCGGCGGGATCGCTGCTGAACGTATCGATCGTGCCGCCGAGGTTGCTGGTGGAAGGCGTGCGCAGATCGCCCGCGCCGGTGGCGAGGTTCACCCGCCCGACATTCTCCGAGATCACCGCGCGCTGGGGGGAAAGGCCGTTGTAGTTGCCATAGGTCTGGTCGCCCAGCGGCACGCCGTCCAGCGTGTAGCCCAGCTGCTGCTGGTTGAAGCCGTGGATGAAGAGCGAGATGTTCTGTTCGTTGTTGCCCCACGGGTCGGCGGTGAGGAAGGTGACGCCCGGCAGCGTCTGGATCGCCTTCAGCGGGCTGACGCCTGGGAGGATCTTCTGAATCTCCGGCCCCTCCAGCGTGCTGACCGATCGCGTGACGCGGCCGGTGACGACGATCGCATTATCCTCCTCCGCAGCGGCCGAACCTTCGGCGGCGGCAGGCACCGCGGCGTCGGCGGCGCCATCGGCGGCGGGCGCGGCGAGCGCGGAGCAGGACGAGGAGGCGAGCAGGACGAGCAGCAGGTTGCGAACCGTGGACATATGTTTCCCCTGGAGGCCGCCGGTCCGCCTTGCATGGCGCGGTATCGTCGGTCGGCGGGGGTGGATTGGCAGGGATGCGATGCAGATCCGTGACGGGTTCGAGGCGTTTCAATGACCGGGCTGTGCATAACCGTAAGCTGCCCGAATATCGTCCGCGGAGTGCCTCCGAACTGTCATCCGCCTGACTTGGACAGGTCGTAGCGCCGCGCCCGTTACAGGGGGAATACCATCATGACACCGTATGCGCGCGCCGCCGTCGCCACGCTTCTGATTGCCTGCTCCACGGCGGCACTCGCCCAGTCCCGCGGCTTCACCCGGCCGAACATCTCAACGGAGGCGGGGGCCGCGAGCGTGACGCTGGGCGGGCAGACCTTCGTCAATCAGATCGGAAGAGCGTCGTGTAGGGAAAGAGTGTAGTT
>CAJYJW010000231.1 GCA_913775025.1 uncultured Sphingomonas sp.
GTCGCACACGACCAGGTCGATCGCCTCGGGCACTGCCACGCGGGTGAGGTGGCGGGCGTTGGTCTGTTCGAGCACGATGACGCGCGGATCCTGCCGCAGCTTCCACGCCAGCTGGTTCGTGCCGGAATCGACCGCGTAGACGCGCGCCGCGCCGTTCGTCAGCAGCACATCGGTAAAGCCGCCGGTGGAGGAACCGACATCCATCGCGACCGCCCCCTCCACGCCCCAGCCGAAATGCGCGAGGCCGTGCGCTAGCTTCACGCCACCACGCGAAACCCACGGGTGATCGCGCCCGCGCACCTCGAGCGCGGCGTCGAGAGAGAGAGCCTGCCCTGCCTTCTCCACCCTCCGCTCACCCGAGAAAACAAGACCCGCGAGGATAAGCGCCTGCCCCCGCGCCCGGCTTTCCACGAGGCCACGGTCGACAAGCATCTGATCGGCGCGGAGGGTGTTTGCCATGGCACCGCCTTGCCCCAACATTCCGCCCCATAAAAGCCGCATTTGAACGCCGACCTCTTGTCAACTTCGTGAATAGACATAAGTTGGGTCGGACTCGGGAGCTGGGTGAGCGACCGATGGCTAGGGAGACGGTGCATGTCGCAAGCGTCCGAATTCAGCGGCCGGCGTCCGCTGATCCTCACCGTGCCGGGGCTGGGCGGCTCCGGCCCCGGCCATTGGCAGACGCTTTGGGAACAGACGCGCGGCGACACCCGCCGCGTGGAACTCGGCATGTGGTCCACCCCGCGCCGCAACCCCTGGGTGACGAAGCTGGATCAGGCGATCCGGGCCGCAGAGGCTCCTATCATCCTCGCAGCGCACAGCCTGGGTTGCCTCACCGTCGCCTGGTGGGCGGAACTTGCCGGGCAGCCGTGGGGATGGCCGGTGGCGGGCGCACTGCTTGTCGCTCCGCCCGACGTGGATCGCGCGGACGCCTGCGGCGAGATACGCGGTTTCGGCCCCACGCCGCGCACGCCGCTGCCGTTTCCGACGATTTTGGTCGGCAGCGACGACGACCCCTATGCCAGCGCCCAGCGCGGGTTCGATATGGCACGGGAATGGGGCGCGCATTTCATCGATATCGGCCCGCACGGCCATATCAATGCCGATAGCGGCCTTGGTTTGTGGCACGAGGGGCAAGCCCTGCTCGACCGGCTGATCGGCGTGGTGGAAGGGCCGATGGCGCGCGGTGCAGGCCTGGCCGAAGCGCAGGGCCTGATCGCCGGGGAAAGCGCGCGGGTCTAGGCCCGCGCCTCCGCCACGCCGACGCTATTGCGGCGGAGCGCGGCAAGCACCGTTTCGACGATCGCATCGGCATCGAGCCCAGCCTCGGCATATTGCAGTTCGGGCTTGTCGTGATCCTGAAAGACATCCGGCAGGCGCAAGGTGCGCAGCTTGAGCCCGCCGTCGATCAACCCCTCGTCGCTCGCCAGCGTCAGCACATGCGCGCCGAGCCCGCCGACCGAGCCCTCCTCGACGGTGACGGCGACCTCATGGGTGGTGAGCAGGCGACGGATCAGCGCCTCGTCCAGCGGCTTGGCGAAGCGCAGATCGGCGACCGTGGTGGAGAGGCCCTGCGCATCGAGCCGGTCGGCGGCCTTCAACGCCTCCTCCAGCCGGGTGCCGAGCGAGAGGATCGCGACGGACTTGCCCTCCCGCACGATGCGCCCCTTCCCGATCGGCAGTTCTTCGGGTGTGGGGATCGTCACGCCGGTGCCGTTGCCGCGCGGATAGCGCACCGCGATCGGCCCGCTGTCATGCCGGGCCATGGTGTGCACCATGTGCGTCAGCTCCGCCTCGTCCGCCGCCGCCATCACGACGAAATTGGGCAGACTGGCCAGATAGGTGACGTCGAAGCTGCCGGCATGGGTCGCACCGTCCGCGCCGACCAGCCCCGCGCGATCGATCGCGAAGCGGACGGGCAGGTTCTGGATCGCGACATCATGCACCACCTGATCATAGGCACGTTGCAGGAAGGTCGAATAGATCGCGCAGAATGGCCGCTGCCCCTGCGCCGCCAGCCCGGCCGCGAAGGTGACGGCATGCTGCTCCGCGATGCCGACATCGAAGGCGCGATCGGGAAAGGCCTTGGCGAACTTGTCCAACCCGGTGCCTGAGGGCATCGCGGCGGTGATGGCGCAGATCCGCGGATCGGCCTGCGCCTCCGCCAGCAGCGCATCGGCGAAGACGCCGGTGTAGCTTGGCGGCCCCGGCGGGGCCTTGGCCTGTACGCCGGAGACGACATCGAACTTCTGCACGCCGTGATATTTGTCCGCCGCCGCCTCGGCCGGGGCATAGCCCTTGCCCTTCTGCGTCACGACATGGACGAGGATCGGCCCCTCCCCCGCATCACGCACATTCTCCAGCACGGGGACGAGATGGTCGAGATTATGGCCGTCGATCGGGCCGACGTAATAGAAGCCCAGCTCCTCGAACAGGGTGCCGCCCATCGTCATGCCGCGGGCGAACTCGTCCGTCTTGCGCGCGGCATCATGGAGCGGGCGCGGCAGGCGGCGGGCGACCTTCTTCATCACGTCGCGCAGCGACAGGAACGGTCGCGAGGAGACGATCCGCGCGAGATAGGCGGACAGTCCGCCGACCGGCGGCGCGATCGACATGTCGTTGTCGTTCAGGATCACGACGAGGCGATTGCCGGCGGCGCGCGCGTTGTTCATCGCCTCATAGGCCATGCCGGCGGACATCGCGCCGTCGCCGATCACCGCGATCGCCTTGCCCGGCTTGTCCGCCAGCTTGTTGGCGACCGCGAAGCCGAGCGCGGCCGAGATGGAGGTGCTGCTGTGCGCCGCGCCGAACGGATCATATTCGCTCTCGCTGCGCTTGGTGAAGCCGGAGAGGCCCCCGCCCTGGCGCAAACTGCGCATCCCGCCACGCCGGCCGGTAAGAATCTTGTGCGGATAGGCTTGATGGCCGACATCCCAGATCAGCGTATCGCGCGGCGTATCGAACACATAGTGCAGCGCGACGGTCAACTCGACCACGCCGAGCCCCGCGCCGAGATGACCGCCCGTCACCGATACGGCCGATATCATCTCCGCCCTTACGTCTTCCGCCAGTTGCGGAAGTTGTTCGGGCTTCAAACCGCGCAGCGCGCGTGGATCCGGCACCTGATCGAGCAGCGGGGTCTTGGGAAGATCGGCCATCTGAACGCTTTATCCTTTTGCCACGCCCTAGACCAAAGTCGGCGTCGCTGGAACACAGGACAGCAAGCGTACGGTCCCGCCCCAGATCGGGACTTCAGGCGGCATCCTGCGTGGCGGCGCAAGCGGCGCACAGCCCGCGCACCTCGATGACCGGGCGGCGCGCGACGAAGCCGGCTCCACCCGCCGCGTCGCGTACGCCGATGGTAATCGCATCATCGTCGATATGGGTGACCTGGCTGCAGATATCGCACACTAGGAAGATGCAGTCGTGCCGGCAATCGGGATGGGTATTGGCGATGTAGGCGTTGGCCGTCTCCACCCGTCGCGCAAGATTCTTCGCCACGAACAGATCGAGGATGCGATAGACGCTGTTCGCCGCGATCCGCCGCCCTTCCGCCTGCGAGACGGCCTCGGCCACGTCATAGGCGGAGGCGGGGCGGGCGAAGCCGGCCAGCGCCTCGAACACCGCCGCGCGCATCGCCGTCCACTGCTCGCCTGCGCGTTCCAGGGCGCCGCGCGCCGCAGCACCGAGCGATTCGCCTTCGTGAAGAATATGATCGTGCGCGTGAGCCATGGCCGGAAGGTAGGGCCGCCGGCGGCATGCGGCAAGCGACGGGCCTCAGCCGCGCAGCCGGCGCCGGTTGAGGTGATGGCCAAGCGCCACGAGCGCGACGCCGACGATCGTAAGCCCCGTCTCGCCGTAACCATGCTCGATCAACAGCGCGCTGCTCATCAAAGCGAGACCGGTGAGACCGGTCAACGCAGGCCCTATCGCGCGATGGCGCAGCCACCCGCGCCCCAGCGCCACCGCTGCCAGCACGATGGCGATCGCCAGCCCTACCTCGTGAATAGCGGGATGCACCAGCAGCCCCCCCGCCGAGGCGAGTAGCGTCAGCACCAAGGTGGTGGCCACGCAATGCACCAGGCACAGGCCGGACAGGCCGATCGCCAGCCGATCGAGCAAGCCGTCTTGCCCTGCCGGGTCGTGATTCATGCCGTGATCGATGGGTCTCGCCCGTGCCATATCGTCCGCCTGCCGCCGCGGCATGTGCCACCAAATAAGCGAGGATACAACATATCATTCGCCGGTTAGTTGCATCGCGCGCGTTTGCGTGGCGGCGGCAGGAGGCGTAATCGCGCGCCATGTCGATCGCCCGCCCCGCCGCCGCCTCTCCCCGCCCCTCAAGCATCGCCCGCTGGCTGCTGATCGTGGCCTGCATGGTCTTCGCGATGGTGGTGGTGGGCGGGATTACCCGGCTGACCGAATCGGGGCTGTCGATGGTGCGATGGGAGCCAATTTCCGGCACGGTGCCGCCGCTGAACGAGGCGCAGTGGCAGGCCGAGTTCGACGGCTACAAGGCGACGCCCGAATATCACAAGATCAATCGCGGCATGACACTGGGCGAGTTCAAGGGCATCTTTTTCTGGGAGTATCTGCACCGGCTGATCGGGCGGACGATCGGGCTGGTGTTCGCGCTGCCGCTGCTGTGGTTCTGGTGGCGCCGCGCGATTCCGCAGGGGTATGGCCCCCGCCTCTCTGCCCTGCTTGCTCTCGGGGCGCTGCAAGGGGCGATCGGCTGGTGGATGGTCGCCTCGGGGCTGGTCGACCGGCCGGACGTGAGCCATCTGCGCCTCGCGACGCATCTGATCGCCGCGCTGTTCATCTTTTCAGGTCTGATCTGGACGGCGATGGACCTGTTCCGCTTCGCGCGCGATCCGGCGGCGCGGCCGGCGCGATTGCCGGGCATCGGTATTCTCGCGCTAGCGCTGCTGGGGACGCAGATCATGCTCGGCGCATTCACCGCCGGGCTCGATGCGGGCTATGCCTTTTCCAGCTGGCCCCTGATGGGCGACCGACTATTCCCGGCGGGGGGCTGGCTGGCCGACTGGTCGGCGCGTGCCAATCTCGTCGACAATCCGGTGGTGGTACAGTTCGTCCACCGGTGGTTCGCCTGGATCGCGGCGGCGGGCGTGCTGCTACTCGCGCACCGCGCGCGGCGGGCGGGGGCGATCGGGCCGGCGCATGCCATAGCGACGCTGGTGGCGGTGCAGATCGGCCTGGGAATCGCAACGCTGCTGAGCGGCGTCGCTCTCCCCATCGCCGTCGCGCATCAGGCTACGGCGGCGCTGTTGTTGGCGAGCGTGGTGGCGGCCAGCCATCGCCTGGGCACGCCCCGAACGACCTGAAAAAGGCCAAGGTATCCTGATACCTCACGCAAAACGCCCGCTTTTGCTTGACGATTCGGGCCTTTCCACGCATGAGCGACGCCGTAAGCGCCGCCCGATCGGGTGGCGCGCTTTCGTTTTATCCGGAAGGTCAGCGAGCACATGAAAGCGCTCATGAAGACCACCAAGTCGGCGACGCCGGCCACGGTGGAGAAGAAGTGGCACCTGATCGACGCCGAGGGTCTCGTCGTCGGTCGCGTTGCCAGCATCATCGCCAACATCCTGCGCGGCAAGCACAAGCCGAGCTTCACGCCCCACATCGATTGCGGTGACAATGTCGTCGTCATCAATGCGGACAAGGTACGCTTCACCGGCCGCAAGACGCAGCAGAAGGTGTATTACAAGCACACCGGCTATGCCGGCGGCATCAAGGGCATCACCGCCGCCAAGGTGCTGGAAGGCCGCTTTCCGGAGCGCGTTCTGGAGAAGGCCGTGGAGCGCATGATCCCGCGCGGTCCGCTCGGCCGCCAGCAGATGCGCAACCTGCGCGTCTTCTCCGGCGCGGAGCATGATCATGCCGCGCAGAGCCCGGAAGTCCTCGATATCGCGGGCATGAACCGCAAGAACAAGGTGGGTGCCTGATGTCCGACAACCGCCAGTCGCTGAGCGACCTCGCCGCGCTGACCAACGCGCCGGCCCCCGCCGCCGCCCCGGTGACCGATAGCTACGGCGCGACCGAGGACGCCGCCGGTACGCCTGCCTATCAGGCGCCCGCCCAGCCGACGATGCCGCTGCGCCAGCAGGAGATCGACGCGCAGGGCCGCGCCTACGCCACCGGCCGCCGCAAGGACGCGGTCGCCCGCGTATGGCTGAAGCCGGGTTCGGGCAAGATCACGATCAACGGCCGCGATCAGGAAGTCTATTTCGCCCGGCCTACGCTACGCCTCGTCATCAACCAGCCGTTCGGTGTCGCCGAACGTGACGGGCAGTATGACGTCGTCTGCACCGTGAAGGGCGGCGGCCTTTCGGGCCAGGCCGGCGCGGTCAAGCATGGCATCAGCCAGGCGCTGACCCGCTATGAGCCGGTGCTGCGCGCGCCGGTGAAGGCGGCGGGCTTCCTGACCCGCGATCCGCGCGCCGTGGAGCGCAAGAAGTACGGCAAGGCGAAGGCCCGCCGCAGCTTCCAGTTCTCGAAGCGCTGATCCTTACCGGATCGAACAGCGAAGGGCGGTCCTGCGGGGCCGCCCTTTTCTTTTGGTGTCACGCCGTTCGCATCGCTTGACACGATGTCCGCGCAGATACCGCGTTGGATAACCAGCCCGTGATGTGCGAGACGCAATAGACAGCCACGCCTGAGCCACCCGACCGGATCGCACCATGACCACCGGACACGCCGCCTCGCCGCCCCTTTCGCCCGACCGTACCGAGCGGGTGCTTGCGATCGCATCCGCCCTGCTGTTGGCGGCGGTGCTGACCGCTATCACGCGAGGCCATGCCCAATGGGGGCTGGTTCCGCGCGTCGTCTGGCTGCATCTGGCGACGATCGGGGTGGCGCTCGCCCTGACGCCGGCCATTCTGCTGCGGCCGCGTGGCAACCGGCTTCATCGCCGGCTCGGCTGGATATGGGCGATCTGCCTGTTCGCCACCGCGCTCGTCAGCTTCGCGATCCGTTTGTCGAATCCGGGGCACCTCAGCCTGATCCATATCCTGTCGGCATGGACGGTGGGGCTCGTACCGGTGATCGTCTGGTCGGCCGCGACGCATCGTGTAGCGCTTCACCGGCGGGCGGTTCGGGGCGCGGTGAGCGGAGCCTTGCTGATAGCGGGCTTCTTCACCTTCCCCTTCGATCGGTTATTGGGCCACTGGCTGTTCGGTTGAGCCGAACACGGCCGGCGCCATCACCCGCACGCGCGCAGACAGGGCGCCATTCTCGATCGTCAGCTCGTTGAACGAGGGGGCAGCGGTCCGCACCCGTTCCGAAAGCGTGCCCGCGCCGATCAGACGCAGCGGCGCTCCGTCCGCGTTCCACGTCACGTCGAACGGATCGTGGACGTGTCCGCTCAACACCGCATCGGCCCCCGCCCCGGCAAGCGCATGCAGCGCCTCGACACCGCGCAGCGTCTCTCCATGCCCTTCCGAAACCCCTTCACCGGTAAGCGGGTGATGGCAGGTGACGATCGCCAGTCGCCCGCGAGGGCAAAGCCGCAGGCGTTCCACCGCCTCTGCGAGGCTGCGGCGGCTCACGACGCCCCAGGACCAGTTGAGTCGCCACTGCGCGCGCGCGGTCGTCTTGAGTGGGACCAGCCAGACGCCCGGCAGGTCCAGCGGCTTTTCGAATTTGTGTTCGATCCGGTCGTACCGGCGGTAGGGCCAGAAGATGCGGGCGATCGGGTTGTGATACGGCAGATCGTGATTGCCGGGCTCGACCGTTACGGGGGCATCCAACTGCGCCAGCCACGCGCCGGCGGCGGCATATTCCTTGGAGCGCGCCCGCATCGTGAGATCGCCCGTGATGACGACGGCATCCGGTTTTTCCATCTTCACCGTCCTGGTGAACCAGGCGATCGCCTCCTCATCCTCCCGACCGAAGTGAAGATCGGAGACGTGAAAGATCCGTGTGTACGCCATACGGTAGGGAAAGCCGGAAAACGCCCCCGGGTTCCCCGAGCCGGGCAAGACGTGCCGGCCGGCACAGGCTATGATCGCCGTCACAGGTTCGCCAGAAACCTTTCGCTATGGGGAGACGCGAGGGCGTTGCGGGACATGGAGACGTAAGCATGTGGGGGATAATCGGATGCTGGGGCATGGTCGCGGCGCTCGTTCTCGCCACGCCGACGATCGCGCATGGCGCACCCCCGCCGCCGGTTGCCGGTATGGACACGCCGGATGCCATCGTTTGCCAGCTTCTTTCCGGCTGCCCTTCATCCGATCCGGCGGCGGCGCCGCGTGGAGGTGGTCGCGTCGGCAAGACGCGGGGCTTCTCGTTCCAGAACGGCGGCAGCGAGGCGACGCCAGCCGCCGCGACCGGGCGTTATGATCTGCGTATCGGCTTCCTGTTCGCCTCCGCCGAACTGACGCCCGCCGATCGCACCCGCGCCGCGACATTCGCCACCGCGCTGGCCGATCCGCGCCTAGCCGGTCGGCGTATCCGTATCGAGGGGCATACCGATTCGATCGGCAGCGATGCCGCCAACCTCGATCTCTCCCGCAGGCGTGCCCGCGCCGTCGGCGAAGCCCTGGTCGCGGCGGGCGTCGACGGTGCGCGCCTCGATCTGGAAGGCTATGGCGCGCGCCGCCCGCTCCCGGGGCTACCCGCGCAGTCCGGTGCGAACCGGCGGGTGATCGCATCGCTGGCGGACTAGGCGTTCAGAAGCTGTAGGCGATCGTCGCCCGGGTGATCGTGTCGAGCGTGTCGCTGGTCGCCAGCGTGTTGCGTTCGTAGGTGACATTATAGGACAGCCTGGCCTTCAACGCGCCGATCAGCTTGGTATCCAGCGCGGTTGTGGCGGTGGCATTGTTATTCCCCTCCTCCACGAACAACGCGCCATCCTGCACGAAATTGAGCGTCGGCGTGATTGCCCAGCGGACGCCGAGCGAGGCGCGCCCGGCGAGGCGCGTGGTGGCGCCCGTCTCCACGAAATCGGTACGGCGGAGCGCGGGCCCGCCCTCGAACTCCACGTTCAGCGCCGGCCCGGCAACCAGCCGGTAGCCGATACCGCCGCCGCCGGTATAGCGATCCGTGTAGCCGAGCAGCCGGTCCCGCTCATATTGCGCGAGGCCATAGGTGTAGAGTCTGTCCGTCAACTTGTAGTTCGGCCGCCAGAGGGCGTTGCCGCGCTCTGTCACCGTTTCGCCGTTGGTGCGCTGGTAGTCGATCCGGCCGGACAGGGTATTCCGCCAGCGCAACCCCTCCCGCACGAAGCTGACCGCACCGTACAGGCCGAAGCCGGCATTGTTGCCGGTGAAGCGTGATCCGCCCGCCTCGATCTCGCCCTTCCAGTTTTCCAGCAATGCCGCATTCGCCAGTGCATCGGCCCGCGCCCGGGCCGCAGCGGCTGTCTTGGCCGCCTGGCGGGCGGTAAATTCCGCGTCCAGCGCATCGATCTGGGCGATCGTTTCGGGATTGGTCTGCCGGGCGTACCGCAGGATCGCGGCAACGGCGGTCGCATCCCCGCTGGAAGTAGCGGCTTCGATCAGGGTGCGGACGGCCTCGGGCAGCTTGGCCGGCGGCGGCGGTGGCGCGGCGGGCGCGGCGGGCGCCTCGATGACCGGCACGATTTCCGGCGCGGGGGCGATGACGAGGATCGGCTGGCTTGGGGCGGCGGCGGGCACCGTATCGACCAGCATCAGCATGAGCGGAAGCACGATAATTCTCCGAAAGGCGGATCAGGCCGGTACGCCCGGATGCGATATCGGATCGGCTTTCCCTAGCAGGCATCGACAAAACGCGCCGCAATCACGGCGATACGCGAATGTCTCTCAGCCTTCGCCAAGCAGCAGGGTGCCACCCTTGCGCGCGATCACGTCCCGTATCCTGTCCGCGAACAGGCCCAGCATCGGTGGCAGGATCAGCGCCACGCGAATGTGATCGTCTGTGACATCAGCGGTGGCCGAGACGGTTTGGCCCAAGGCTTTCACCTCGATCGCCATGCGATCTTCCGACGGCCAATGCGCCGCCACCTCGGCGACGCCGCCGGGGATATGGGCAGGCAATTCGCCGATGCGCGCCTTCATTCGCCGCCGCGCCTCGGCCCGGCCCAGCGTGTGGGGAATGTCGATGATCGTGGGATTTGCCATTCCACCTTCTACGGCAGGTGATGCCCCCCTGTCATCGCCGGAACCGCCTCAGCCCAAGAACATATAGCGATGGATCAATTCCCACGGCCCGCCCCGATAATGATAGCTGGCCAGCCCCGTGATCGCGAGCGGGCGTGGCATGAAGCCGGCCGACAGCGCGGCGAGCAGCGCCTTTGCTTCGGCCGGGGCGACCTTGTTCTGGATCGTGACATGGGGCCGCCAGCCACCGCTGTCCTGCGGTGTGAGGCAGCCGGCGAAGGCCGCCGCCAGATCGGCGCGGATCGCCATCAACGCCTCGCTGCGTATGCCGACAGCTAAGCCGCGTCCCAGGGAAAACAGGCGATCGACTATCGCGGGCGGGCGCGGAACATGCGCCGTCGCCCGCCGCAGTCGCCCGTCCAGTTCCCCCGCCAGGCTGGGCGGCAGATGGTGAAAGAGCGTGAGATGCGCAGCGAGCACGTTCCGCTTCGGCGGGAAATGCGCGCGGCGAAGGCCATCCAGCCACGTGAAGTCCGCCTTGCCAAACAGCGCGGAGACGATGATCGGCGCGCCCCCGGCATCCTTAGGCGGCGCCATAGGCATCTCCGAATGTCAGGATCGAACGGACGTGGCGCGCCGCCACCTCCTGGATGTCATGGCCGTAACCGCCGCCCAGCGTGCCGGCTACCGGAATAGCGCGCGCCTTGGCTACACGGGCGACAAAGCGGTCTCGCGCATCCAATCCCTCCTGCGTCAGGGAAAGCCGGCCCAGCCGATCCCCGCCGAATGGATCGACCCCGCCCTGCCACAGGATCAGATCGGGTCGAAAACTATCAAGCAGCGGCGGCAAGGTCGCTTCGAGTGCCGCCAGATAGGCGGTATCGTCGGCCCGGTCGGGCAAAGGCACGTCGCGCGTCGAATTTGCCTTGCGAGCCGGGAAATTACTCTCGCAATGGATCGAATAAGTAGCGATGGCAGGGTTCGCGGAGGTGAGAAGGGCGGTGCCGTCGCCCTGATGGACATCGCAATCCACGACCATCACACGATCCACCAACCGCTCCGCGATCAGCCGATTTGCTGCAATTGCGAGATCGTTGAATATGCAATATCCGGCACCGCTGTCATAGCGCGCGTGATGGCTGCCGCCAGCGCTATTGAAGGCAAACCCCTCCGTGCGGGCGAGTAGTGCCGCCGTCCATGTGCCACCTGCGACCAGGAAGGATCGGGCAGCGATTCGCTCATCGATCGCGAAGCCGATCCGCCGGACCTTGTCGGCCGGCACGCGGGCCTCAAGGACCTCGGCGACATAGGCGGGATCATGAACGGCGTTGAGCCATTCAAGGGGCATCGCATCGGGGACCGCCCAGTCCAACCGTCTGCCCGAATTGCGGAGACCGTCGCGAACAAGCGCGGTCTTGCTCCAGCGGTAGCGGCTGGTCGGGTCGGGCGGTACGACGTAATCGGGATGATGGACGATCGGAATAGTCATGGCCTGCATATCGGCAGCCTGATGATGCGATCAAGAGAGGTTGGGGGAGAGCGCCTGCGGCCGCTCGATCCCCCGGGTGCCACTGACGAACCGATGCCGGTTTTCCGGCGGCTCCCCTCAGATTCTGTGTGCGAATCGTCGGCGGCAAAACCGCTATAGCGCCAGCGCGGCGAAAAAAAAGGCCGGTCCTTGCGAACCGGCCTGAAAGTTTAGGAGAGGATGCCTGAAAGGCACGTGCTTTGTGCATCGCAGCAGGCAATGTTGCAAGTGCGAAAAGCAAAACCACGATTGCAATAGATGCAATCTTATCGGTCCCGACGATGCGTTTGCAACCCCACGTTCAAGGGGACGTTGCGACTCTGCCCAGCCGAGAAAGGACGCATAATGGAACTCTATTTCAGCCCTGGAGCCTGCAGCCTTGCCACCCACATCGCGCTGAATGCCGGCAACATCGCCCACGATCGCGTCAAAGTCGATTTGAAGGCCAAAACCACGGAGCAAGGCGAGGATTACCGGACGATCAATCCCAAGGGGTATGTTCCCGCCCTGGAAATCGAGGACGGCGCGCTGCTGACCGAGAACATCGCCCTATTGAGCTATGTCGGATCGCTGGCCCCCGCTCTCTTCCCGCCTGACGGCATGGCGCATTGGCGTACTCTCGAGACGCTAGCCTTCATCTCGACCGAATTGCACAAGAGCTTCAAGCCGCTGTTCAATCCCGCTTCCAGCGAGGCGGAAAAGGACGAGGCGAAAAAGACTCTGCGCGGACGTTTCGATCTGATCGAGCCGATGCTGAACGGACGCCCCTTCCTGAACGGCGATGCGATCGGCGTTACCGACTGCTATCTGTTCGTCACGCTGTTCTGGGCGAAGGAGAAATTCGGCATGGAGTTGTCGCCGACGCTGGCCGGCTATTTCAGCAGAATGCGGGAACAGCCAGCCGTCGCGCAGGCTTTGAAGGAAGAGGGCATTGCCTGACATGATCGGCCGGGGGTCAATCCCCCGGCCGGCTTATCGCCGATGGGCCGTGTCTATTCGTCCCCCATCCGCAGCGCGGCGATGAATGCTTCCTGCGGGATCTGGACGGAACCATATTCCCGCATCCGCTTCTTGCCTTCCTTCTGCTTCTCCAGCAGCTTCTTCTTTCGGCTGGCATCGCCGCCATAGCATTTGGCGGTCACGTCCTTGCGCATCGCCGCGATCGTCTCGCGGGCGATCACCTTGCCGCCGATCGCCGCCTGAACCGGGATCTTGAACAGGTGCCGGGGGATGAGATCCTTCAGTCGCTCGCACATGCCCCGCCCGCGCGTCTCTGCATTCGCGCGGTGGACGATCATGCTGAGTGCATCCACCGCCTCGCCGTTGACCATGATCGACATCTTGACCAGATCGCCCTCGCGGTGACCGATCTGGTGATAGTCGAAGCTGGCGTAGCCGCGGCTGATCGATTTCAGCCGGTCATAGAAGTCGAACACCACCTCGTTGAGCGGCAGTTCATAGATCACCTGCGCGCGTCCGCCGACATAGGTGAGCTGTTTTTGGATGCCGCGCCGATCCTGGCAAAGCTTGAGGATCGTGCCGAGATACTCGTCCGGCACATAGATTGTTGCCTCGATCCACGGCTCCTCGATCGTCTCGATCCGGTTGGGATCGGGCATGTCGGCGGGATTGTGCAATTCGATGACCTTGGCGTCCTCGGTCTTTGAATGGCTCAGGTGCATCCGGTACACCACCGAGGGTGCGGTCGTGATGAGGTCGAGATCATATTCGCGGGTCAGCCGCTCCTGAATGATCTCCAAGTGCAGCAGCCCCAGGAAACCGCAGCGAAAGCCGAAACCGAGCGCCGCCGAGGATTCCGCCTCGAAGCTGAACGAGGCATCGTTGAGGCGCAGCTTGTAGAGCGAATCGCGCAGCTTCTCGAAATCGGCGGCGTCGATCGGGAAGAGACCGCAGAACACCACGGGCTGCACTTCCTTGAAGCCGGGCAGCGCCTCTGCCGTGGGCTTGCGGGCATCGGTGATGGTATCACCCACCGCCGTCTGGCTGACTTCCTTGATCTGGGCAGTGATGATGCCGATCTCGCCCGCCGCCAGCTCGGACAAGACCTCCAGCTTGGGGCGCATGCAGGCGACGCGATCGACCAGATGCAGCGTGCCGTTCTGCATGAACTTGATTTGCTGACCCTTCTTCAGGGTACCCTCGACCACGCGCACGAGGATGACGACGCCGAGATACGGATCGTACCAGCTATCCACCAGCATCGCCTTCAGCGGTGCCTCGCGATCACCCTTCGGCGCGGGAATGCGCTGGACGACCGCCTCCAGCACCTCATCAATGCCGATACCGGATTTCGCGGACGCGAGCACGGCATCCTCGGCGGATATGCCGATGATATCCTCTATCTCCGCCTTCACTTTTTCCGGTTCGGCGGCGGGCAGATCGATCTTGTTGATGACGGGCACGATCTCATGGTCGTGCTCGATCGATTGATAGACGTTGGCGAGCGTCTGCGCCTCCACGCCTTGCGCCGCGTCAACTACCAGCAGCGCGCCCTCGCACGCGGCGAGGGAGCGCGACACCTCGTAAGCGAAGTCGACATGACCGGGCGTGTCCATCAGGTTCAGCTCATATTCGAGCCCGTCCTTGGCGGTGTAGTTCAGGCGGACGGTCTGCGCCTTGATCGTGATCCCGCGCTCCTTCTCGATATCCATGTTGTCGAGCACCTGCGCCGACATCTCGCGATCGGTGAGGCCGCCAGTGCGCTGGATGAGGCGATCGGCGAGCGTGGATTTGCCATGATCGATATGCGCGATGATCGAAAAGTTGCGGATGCGGTCGAGCGGTGTGGACAAGGCGGTTCTGCCGATCGGGTAAGGGGTTTGCGGCGCGCGATAGCATTGCGGGCCGGTGATGCCAAACGGCCTTCCCCGATCGCCATGCGCCTTTCCGCGCCGTGCGATGCTTTGGATCGGGATAAAGTGGCGATTGATGCGGCGGGAACGACATGCCCGACCGCCGGCATATCGAAGTCCCTCACGGAAATCGAATTGGGCGCTTGAACGATCCGAAAAGCCCCCCTATAGCGACGCCGCTGTCGCACCGATCCCAAGCGGATACGGGCTCCGTCGGGGAGTAGCTCAGCCTGGTAGAGCACTGTCTTCGGGAGGCAGGGGCCGGAGGTTCGAATCCTCTCTCCCCGACCATCTATTAACGGCCAGCCGAACGGGCCACCCACCTGAGTGTGGGGTGTAGAAGGCGGGTGGAAAGCGCCGCCCGCTTCGGCTTTCAGGCAGCGGAAGCCCGTAGAGATCCGCCGGCTTTATGATCAGACAGGCCGTAACGGCGAGCGGAGATCGGCTTTGGGTCGAGCACGGCGTCGACGGGGGCGGAGCTTTTTGGCTTCATAGGTACGTCGAGCCGTTGGGAATGGATGCGCGCCGGTCGGCTGCGGGTTGCGGTCAAGACCCTGCGGGCTGCCCGCCAGTTAATTCATACCGGCACGGTTGTCGTGACATTTAAGGACGATCGCGTCCCTTTAGCGAAGGCGTCTTTCGCCGGTCGGCGGGGAGTTTTCACAAAATAGGCCGGCGCGAGATGCGCCGGCCCCGAATAAACCGCGTCGGACGGATCAGAATTTCGCCTTAACGCCTGCATAGAAGGACCGGCCCTTGTTGTCGTACAGGCCGGTATTGCCGACGTTGTCGAGGCTGGGGCCGATGCCGGTTGAGCCGAACGGCCCGAAACGGTTCGTCAGATTGTCGACACCGCCATAGATTGCAAACTGATCGTTCACGGCCAGTTCGGCACGAATATCATGGTAGAACACGTTACCGTAGAATCGCGGATCGGAATAGTCCGGGTTCTGCGGCGGCTGGCCGTTGACCGAATAGGTGTTTTCGGCCGCGCCAAACACCTGCTTGCCGATCCAGCGGAGCTGATAGCCAAACGTCACCTTGCCGACAGTCGCATCCGCATTGGCGGTGAGACGATCCTTCGGCGTGCCCGCCTCGCTCAGGATACGATCCGCGAAGTTCGGATCGCTCGGGTTCAGATAATCGTTCCGTTCGAGGAAGCGGGTGTAGTTCACGCGGAACCCAGCGGTGACGGCGCCGAAATCGTGGCGATAGGCCAGCTCGGTGTCGATGCCGCGGGCGGTCAGCTTGGCGAAATTGAAGCTGGCCGCGAGCAGCGACCCTTCGAGAACTTGGAACGGCGCCTCGCCGCGTGCGCCGCCACCTGCGCCGGCACGCGAGAAGAGACTGCAGAACGGATTGTCGAGGCTGGCCGAGTCATAGCAGTTGTTGAGGATCGTCTGCGCGTCGATCGAGGAGATGACCTTATTCACCGTGATATCGAAATAATCGACGGACAAGGACAGGCCGGGCACGAAACGCGGAGTGATGACGGCGCCTGCCGTATAGTTGTCCGAGGTTTCTTCCGTCAGGTTCGGATTGCCGCCTGACAGCACTTCAAGCGACTGTGTATAGACATAATCGTATCCAGCCGGGCGGCCCGCCGCCGCGCAATTCGCGGCGCGGTTCGAGGAACCGGCGTTGAGGTTGCGCGCCGAACACGGATCGTTCGGGGCGGGGGCGAAATTCTGCCCCTGCGCCGAATAAAGTTCGGTCAGGTTCGGGGCGCGAATGGCACGGGTGTAACTGCCGCGCAGGCTGATGTCTTGGATCGGCCGCCAAACGAGCTGGCCGCCATAGGAATAGACCGTGCCGGTCGCCCCCTTATAGTCTGAGATGCGGCCCGAGCCGGTCAGCGTCAGTTCCCGAAAGAATGGCCGGTCCTTTAGGATTGGCAGCAGCAATTCGCCATAGACTTCCTTCACTTCGAATGAAGGAGCACTGAAAGATGGGATAGCGTTATAGAAGGCGTATCCCTGCTGCGTCAGGTCGTCGAGCTCGTACTTCAGCGTCTCGCGGCGATACTCCGCGCCGATCGAGAAGCCGACCGGGCCTCCGGGAAGCTCGAACAGCTGGCTGGTGTCGCCGGCGATATAGCCACTGGCGACGAACTGCGTGATCTTGCCGCTCGCCCGCGAATCGACGGTTACATAGTTGCGCGCCGCCTGGCTGCTTGTGCCCTCGCCAAAAGGATTGATCGGCACGCACGCCGCTACGTCCGCGGCAAGATACGGGTCGTTGGCGACGGTACGCGCATTACCGTCCGCATCGGTCAGTGCGCCAAGCGCGGCGGCCGGATCCACTTGGGAGCGGCAGACGATCTGGCCCGCTGCGTTGCGCACGGTATCTATGCCGAGCAGGTAGCGCTGAACGTTGACGTTCGAGATGATCTTGTTCTTCTCGCGATGCTCGCCATAGTTAGCGGAGATCTCGTAGTTCCAGTCATCGTTGAATGTGCCGCGTACGCCCACCACGCCGCGATAGGTTTCACGCACGAGGCGCTCGTCGCGGATGCCGAAATCGAGCCAGTTGCGGCGAACGGTGATGCGCGTCGAGTCACGGGAGGCAAGGCCCGCTGCGGTGCGCGCGGCGGTGATCTGGGCGCGGGCTTGCGCCGTCAGATAGGGGTTGTCGAGGCGGATCTGTTCGCGGTTACCGGTTTCCGCCGGATCGCCCAGCGTGCCGCCCTGGACGAAGAACGGACCACTCTGCGATCCTTGAGAGATTGAACGGACATATTTCGCCTCGAAGAAGGGCACGAACGCATCCGAAACCTCGAAATGGCCGAGGATGTTGGCGGAATAACGCTCCTGCTTCGGCAGCAGCAGCGAAAGTTCACCTTCGCGCCCGGAATAGCCGTTGCCGCCAAGGAAGCTCCCGTTCGGCGCCAAGCCGACGCGCTGGCCGGTTTGTGGAATGAGAGACCCGTCGGGCTGGAAGAGGTAGGTGCAGTTGTAGGCGGCACCCACGCCGTCGCGGCCGCAGGCGCCGTCCGGCCGGGCGACCGTATAGAAACCGCCCAGCGAGTTCGTCGTCGAACGGATATCGCGCAGGAAAACGCGATCGATAGTGTTGTCTGAGCTTGCGCCAACGTCCGAGTCGACAGTGATCAAGCCATTCGCCCGCCGCAGCTTCGACCGACCTGAGGAAAAATATTTGCCCTGATGCGCATATTCAAAGTTGGCGGCGATATTGCCACGCCCGTCGGCGAAATTCTTGCCCGCCAACACCGAGACATACTGATTACCGCCATCGCCATACTGGCTGATGCCGGATTGGCCCCGCACCTGCACACCTTCATAGCTTTGCTTGAGCTTGAAGTTGATGGCACCCGCGATCGCGTCGGATCCGTAAACGGTCGAACCGTAGCCGGTGATGACGTCGACGCTTTCGATCAGGTCGGTCGGGATGGTGTTGATATCGACTGAAACGCCGCTGTTCAGTACGTCACCCGCGACATGGCGACGCCCGTTGACGAGCGTGAGCGTACGCGATGTACCAAGATTACGCAGATCAGCCAGGTTCAGACCGCGCGTGCCGAGGAAGCGGGTCGACTGCTGCTGGCTGAAGGTGGTCGCCAGCTGCGGCAGTTCGTTCAGAATATCGCCGACGGAGACCTTGCCCGTCTGGAAGAATTCCGCGCCGCTGACGGTCGCGATCGGTGCACCGGAGTCTAGATTCGGACGACGAATACGCGAGCCGGTCACGACGATGGTGCCGCTTTCGCTGGTATCAGTATCAGATGCCGTGGCGATGTCCGCGCTTGAGGCGACCGGCGGGGGCGCATCACTTGGATCCGGTACACCGATCGATGGCGTCGACGTTTGGGCCGAAGCCGCCATCGGCAGAAGCGCGATTGACCCAGCCAAGGCACTCGCCGCTAAAAGACTGATTTTTGTCATACATAACCCCCACAGGCGATCGTGCGCATGCGATGCGCTCATGATCGCCATTCTGTCGGCTTGACGGGGTTACACAATATTAATGTGCGGTTCAGAGGCTGGAAAGAAACTTTTCCGACACTTGTCACGTATTTGCAACACCGACCACACGGAACATCAAACCGTGGAGTTAATTTGCATCATAACTAGCGGCGATAAAGAGCTTTCTCTGTGTCTCTCGGTGAATAAAATTCTTGGCGCTGAGTGACATTCCGTTCGCCGTAGCAGCAGGTAAAACTGATTATGCTAAGAGGATCACCACCTAAGTCTATTTATATCTTTGATAGACTACATTATGATTAGAAATAACGTTTTCTATTATTTGCAGTTAGCCTTCGCGTCTCAAAAGCCAGCTGACGCTTGCGCCTCCCGCGACAGCCTCTCCCTGGAGGACAAGTTGCAGCGTACCACGAGGTCTGCCGGTTGGGTCGATCCAGATGCTGTCATCAACCGATAGCGCGCCACCTTTGCAGCGAAATTGCCACAGAGGTCCATGCGGCAACTGCAGCAACGCACCCTGCCCATCCTCGCTAAGATGCGCCTCGACGCCGTGCGCGAGATGGAAGCGCACCATAAAGGCTGCCTCCTTCGCCCGGCGACGGCGACTGGCAGGGAAAAGAGATTCCTCGCCGACGAGTTCCCGCCCGTCTCCCGCCAGCCTCAACACGCGGCGATGGATGAAGCCGTAGCGCCGGACATAGCCATCATGGCTAACGTCCAATCGGCTGCCCCCTTCCTTTTCCAGCCGGTCAAGCTCAACCTCGGTAACGCCACGTCCGAGCGACCCGTCTTCATGGATCGCGGTGGAGTTACTGTCTGCCAGCGTCAGCGTGGAGTGGGCCGCGGTGGAGCGAAGCGCTTTGGTCAGGTCTGCGGGCAGTACTCCGCCGCCATTGGGTCCGCCGCAGTTCACGATCAACCGATGTGCGCCGTCCGAGAATTCGAATGCAAGCGTTGAGGCGCATCCCCCGGACGCAAGACGGCTGGCGGGGGGGGGAGCCGCGTCGAGAACGAGTGTGGATTGGCCGCAGGAGAGGCGTTGGTAGCCCCAGTCCCGCGCCTGACGGAGCGGGCGGGTGCGTACTTCCGACGCCTCGACGGCAGCTCCCACGCGACCGGGGCCGATTGGGGCATCACCTTGCCAACTGGAGAGCCCCCCGTCCCCGAGAGTCGTGGCAAGCAACGCGGGCACCGCACGGGACAGCGCCTGCCTGACCACCTCCGGCGGCTCCCGGTGCAGACTGAGATAGAAAGCGCGAACCTGCGCAAGCACTTCGACAAGTTCGAGTTGTGCTACCGGAGATCGACTTGCCAGCCCACCGTCAGCATAGACCGACGCGGAGAGGGTGCGGTGAAGCCCCGCCTCGCCCGCCGCCAATCGCCCTTCGCTGCCGGGAATCAGAAGTCCGGCGGCGATCATTCCGCAGTAAGCAATGATACGAGCCGAGCCCTGCTGCGCCTTTTCCGCGCTACGGTCGAGGTGACGGGCGGCGCGTGCGAGATTGTTCAGTACTGCCGAGCGGTACACAATGTCTTCGCTCGAGAGGATGAGAGGCGAATGCGCACCCCATGCGATGATGCGTCGGGCAACGATATCGGCACGCCATGCAGGTTCCGCCACTTGCTGACCATGGACCGTCAGCCATTCCCGGGTGATCGCCTCTGCCACCGGCGCGATCCGTTCACGTGGGCCAGCCGCCGCCAGATCGCGGAGCCATCCGAAGGCGTGGATGGAATCGATGAATACCGTGGATACAGGCAACGCCGCCATATCAAGGCCATTGAGATCCAGGCTTTCGCCGAGGTGGATCATCCGCCCGCCGACTAGCGCGCGACCGGCCCCAATGTCTCCTGCGATGGGGTCATGTGGCACGGCGATGAGCTTTAGGGGATACCGGCCCCGCAAGCGCAAATCGTGCAACGGCGTGCGCCATATCAAGCGCCGGATGTGGCCGGAAACACGGTCCATCAGGGATATGCTGCTATCGTCGGGGAGACGAATTAGCCGGCGACCGGGCTCTATCTCAGGCAGCGTCTCGTCAGGCTGGCTATCGCCTTCTGGTCGGCCGATCGGCCGCGCCATGGTTAGGCTGCCTTGAGTGCGGCGATGTTGTCCGCATATGCGGCAGGTCCACCCTTGAAGGTGGCGGTACCGGCCACGAAGACATTGGCCCCCGCGTCGATCGCCGGGCGAATAGTGGTACGATCGATTCCGCCGTCAACTTCGATATCCACAGCCAGCCCCTGCCGGTCGATCTCTTTGCGTATCGCCTCGATCTTGCGAAGCTGGCTGGCGATGAAGCTTTGTCCGCCAAAGCCCGGGTTGACGCTCATGATTAGGACGAGATCGACCTCCTCCAGAACATAATCGAGCATCTTGGCGGGTGTGGCGGGGTTCAGCGATACACCAGCCTTCCTGCCCAGCCCGCGGATGCGTTGGAGCGTCCGATGGAGGTGCGGCCCAGCTTCCGGGTGAACGGTGATGATGTCTGCGCCCGCCTCGGCAAACGCCTCAAGATAAAGATCCACGGGGGAGATCATCAGATGGACGTCAAAGGGCTTCGCGCTATGCGGCCGCAAGGCCTTCACTACGGCGGGGCCGATCGTAATGTTCGGGACAAAGTGCCCGTCCATCACGTCTACATGAATCCAATCCGCGCCAGCTTTATCGATTGCACGCACTTCTTCGCCAAGGCAGGCGAAATCTGCGGAGAGGATCGATGGGGCGATACGGACAGGCACGGTCATGGCTTGCGGCTCTAGCCATCGCGTTGCTAGCGGGCAAGTTCGCTTCGCCGGTTGCGGGCACCGGTAGTGCGTTTCGAAAGCGCCGATTTTGCGATCTCTTCTGCCGCATGGACCACAGCTTCGGCTGCGAGGCCGACCGCCGCGCCGGCGGCAACATCGCTTGGATAGTGGGCACAGCGGGGAATCTGTATGACTGCGGCACCGGTCGCAAGAGCATATGCCGCCGCCGCCCTGTCGGGATGCCCTCGTGCGATCGCCCTGGCTACCGCGACTGCGCCCGCGGTGTGGCCGGAGGGAAAGCTATTCAGCGGGTGCGTATCCTTCTCCCCGGCATGCATGGCATAGTTCGCCCCCTCGACGACAAGATGAGGCCGGGTCCGTACGACACGTGCCTTGATAGCCGATTTCACCACCGTCGAGAGAAGATGCGACGCCAACATTCGGCCACCTGTCCTTGCCAATCGGGGATCGCTACGAGCGAGGCCCAAAAGAATTACAGAACCCGAAATCAATATGAGCGGCGGTTGATCGGCGAGTTCACTGACGGCCGCCAATACCCTCGTCACACGCGAATGTCTTATCGGCGCAATCGCCTTCGTCACGGCAATATCCGCTCGTTCGACGGATGTTGAGTCTTCGGAGAGCGGTCGATCCTGCTGCATTCTGATCCAACCGATCGAAATCGGCGAAGTTGCGTCATTCGAAGGCACCGGAAACAAAGGGCAACCGGCTCGTTGCGGATGACGATGACGGAGAGGGGAAGGATGCTCGTCGCAAGCTACAACATACGGAAAGCTATAGGGTCGGATCGGCGGCGTAGGCCCGATCGCATTCTCGATGTCTTGCGGGAACTGGATGCTGACATCGTGGCCTTACAGGAAGCGGATCGTCGTTTCGGCGCAAGGCTGAGCGCGCTTCCATTTCATATGCTTGCCGAGCATAGCGATTACCGCGCCGTTCCGTTCGACATTCGGCCTGGAAGCATAGGGTGGCACGGCAATGCTATACTGGTGCGAAAATCAATCATTGTTACGCACCATGCACCATTGACTCTTCCCGCGCTGGAGCCCCGCGGCGCTGTCATGGCGGACGTGAGACTCGGCGATCATGAAGTCCGGATCGTGGGAATGCATCTCGACCTTTCAGGCCTTTGGCGCCGGAAACAGGCGCATGCCGTGATGGCGCATATCAACCAGCAACCGAAACGGCTCCCGACAGTCATGATGGGGGATATGAACGAATGGCGACGCTCAGGCGGCTGCCTCAGTGACTTTGCTCAGCATTACGCCTTCGCCGACACCGGCCCTAGCTTCCATGCGCGTCAACCGGTTGCTCGCCTCGACCGGATCATCGTCAGCCCTGGCATTCGGATCGCTGAAACCGGTGTACATCGCTCGCTGTCTGCCCGCACCGCTTCTGATCACTTGCCGATATGGGCACGGCTTCATGTTTGATCGCCGGTTGGAAAGTGCGATCGGTTTCAGTATCGGCAGGCCAGATCCACCAAGGGCGAACCTATGTCAGAAACCCCCCCCGACCGTCTCTCGAATAATCCGAAGAGCCCGTTCTATCTCCCCGAGCACCTGATGCGAGGAATAGGCATTCGTTTCAACGGAGTCGAGAAGACAAATGTTGACGAGTATTGCGTAAGCGAGGGGTGGGTGAAAATGGCCATCGGCAAGACAGTTGACCGAAAAGGCAATCCTTTGACCATCACTGCCAAAGGTATAGTTGAGCCGCGGTATCTTTCGGCGTCATCCAGCGGAGATATCTCGACGGAGGACGTGGAGGGCAGCTGATATTCTTACGCTTAGATACTGTTGACCTGATCAAATCACTGATGACATCAAGCTACTATTTGTAGCGCGCGTAAAAAAAGGGGGAGCCAACCAAAGTTGGCTCCCCCTTTTCCCGTCGAACTACCTTACTGGCCCGAACCCGGACCGAAGGTGATCTCCACGCGACGGTTCTGCGGTTCACGCACACCGTCGGCCGTCTCAACCAGCGGACGGCTCTCGCCGAACGCTTCGGTCGACATCGCCGTCTCCGGAATGCCCTTTCCGGCGAGATAGGCACGAACCGAGTCGGCGCGACGCTGCGACAGACCAACGTTGTAAGACGGCGAACCCGACTTATCGGCGTGACCCGCGAGCATCACCGCAGCCGAACCACCCGACGCGTAAGCAGCAGCGGCGTTGTCGAGAATGCCAGCCGCTTCAGACGTGATGTCCGACTTGTTCCAGTCGAAGAATACGATGAACGGACCAGGTGCAACCGGCGGCGGCGGCGGCGGCGCTTCGACCGGCGGCGGCGGCGGCGGCGGCGGCGGCGGCGGCGGCGGCGGCGGCGCAGCCGGCTCACCGAAGTTGAACATCACGCTCGCGAGCAAGCTGTGCGAGCGGAAACGTCCGTCGGCGCGCGAACCGGCCGGGGTCGTTGCGATCAACTTCACGTCATCGACGTTGAAGAAGCGGTACTTGAGGCCGACGTCGATGTTCTGAGTGATTGGCGCACGCACACCAGCGATCGCCTGCCACGCAAAGCGCGTATCGCTGTCGTCGAGCAGGATAACTTCCGACTGCGTCCCGCCATCGCGATACCGGTTGATGCCGGTCTTCACGCGAGCGATACCGACACCACCGCCGACGTAGCCGCTGATGCCGTCGTCAGCACCGAAGTCCAGCAGGCCATTGACCATGAAGCTCAGCGCGCGAGTGTTGCCGCCGCTACGACGATTGTTGATTTCGTCGACTTCCGCACGCTTGTAACCGACCTCGCCTTCGAGGCGGAACGCGCCGAAATCGTAACCGACGATGCCGTCGACATCGTAGCCAACTTTGGAGTCGACGTTGTAACCGGTGACCGCGGCAGTGCCCGGCGTCAGATCATACTTCAGGTCTTCGACGATCATGCCGCCGCCTTCAGCACCGACATACCAGGCGCCATCACGCGCCATGGCCGGCGCCGCCAGCGCCGTCGTGGCGAGCGCGGCCATAATGGCGAGCTTACGCATATTAATCCCCTTTCAAACAAGGTCCTTCCGGAACCTCGGTGTACGTAACCAAAGCAGAACAGGCGCGCAAGCGTACCAGCCCCACATCTGTTGCGGAATTGTCGCAGTTTCCGATGTGAAACGGAACGACCCCCTGCTCAGATAACCGCTAAACTCATCCTCCGGCCCTCGGTTTCTCGCATCGCGAAAAAAAGACGTCAGGTGGCAATAAGACCATGCTCTCTGAGCGCTTGTAATATCCCTGTCACTGCGGCTCGGGCCTCCGTATCGATCAGACTGCCCCCGGACGGTGACACCACCGCAGATTGCTGCGCACCAACCACTCGGACCCCGTCGATTCGCAGACCCATCGATGCCGGAAGATCGTCACGCCAGGCCATGCCATCGTGCCACGCCCATCTGCTGGTGTCTTTCAGCCACACCCGCAAGCCCGGTACGGGTTTCGTAAAGCGCCAGCCTCCGCTGGTCCAGGTCGCGAGATGGCCAACCTGCCCTTCCCAGACTCCGCTTCCACTCGCTCCGACGATGAAACTATCACCTGCAGCCGGTGCACTGGGCGGGCTCTCCGTTGAAATCGCCTCCACGGCAGGGCTCAGTAGCCCGTCGATCGCCGTCAACGCCTCGTTATGGAAGAGTTCCTTCTGCGCTTGACCAGCTTGGAGCAGCGGAAGGGCAAAACGCGCGGTGGCCTCGGTCACGATCGTTCTCCTGTGGTATCGAAGGTCGCTAAGACCGGCAACGAAGTCGCGATGGTCCCCACCTGAACGACGCTGACCGAAAGCATCCCAGCCACCATCGCATCAACAGCGATCATCGCCGACGTGTAGAGAAATTCCGCCACGTCGATCTCGGCGGTGCGGGCGGTGCCGTTCGCCGGCTGGATAGTGATCTGATAGCGCTCCTGCTCCTCACCGATCGGGGCGTCGCGGGCATCTGCCCAAACCCATCCGCTTCGGCTCCGCCTCGTCCACGAAAATCGCAGTCCGCCGTCGTCAAGCCGCCTGGCGCGCAAATGCACCGGGGCCGGGGGGCGTACAGCGTTGCCGGCGATCAATGTGCTCGCTTCCACGCCTACACCGTCGCCAACGCCAACCGCGATCGCCCGCATCGTCCCACCGATACGCCCGGACGGCACGGAAATCGGCAGCAAGCTATCCCTGTCGATCAAGACGAACGCTTCGCCCGCCGCATGGCCACCGATCGCGAATTCCGTGCCCCGCCGCCCCCTTAGCAAGCGGGACAGGCGCCAGCTTCCATTGGCCAATCTCACCGCCTTGCCGAATTGAATCAGCTCGCTCCCCAACATCGCGGCGTTCGCCCCCCCGGCCACAGCATCATCATCGCGCGACATCAACGTCATCTCGTCGTTGAGCAGCCTGACCTCGACGCTCGTGTCGGTGTCGAACAAGGCAGGGTCTCCGGGGGGAAGCGCCGTCCGTGCAGCACCCATGATCGCCGGAAGCGCTGTCGCGCCGGCATCGCTCCAGCTTGCGCCGTCATCGATGCTGACAATCACGGCCGCCCGTCGCCAGGCGGGGGACTCTCCTGCCGCCGCGAGCCACAAACGAAGAGTCGTCTCACCCTCGTCAGAGAGTGGCGGCAGATCCATCAGGGCGATCCGCGTCGGCCCATGTGGAAGATCGATCGAGGCCGTTGCGCGTCCCGGCCGTGCGGGTGCGATCCCGGCTTGCCGGTCTGCCACACCGCGCAGCTTCAACGTCAAAACCATGCCCTCAAGCGTCCAACGGTTGATCTTCCAAGGCGTCGTCTCGTCCAGCATGATGTCATCGCCAGGTCGAAGATCGAGATGTCGCCATGGCAAGGCCGCTCCCCCAGTCGCCCGGCCAGCCCACCTTTCCGCGAGGTGGCGTTCCGCCATGGCCTTGGCGTTGCCGGCATCCAATGCGGCGGCAAGTTCCACGGCCTCGCTTCGCCGCGCCGGGCCGCCTGCTCGGCGCGCTCGTTGAAGGCCCGCCTGATAATCCCGAGATGGTTCGTAATAGGTGATGCTCACCTCGTCCGGCAGGGTTCCGACGGCCTGCCGATCGATGCTTCGGCGATCCACGCGAGTTGCCCCCGCCTCGCTGCCGAGGTCCGCCGTATCTACACGCGTCGTCTTCCCCGTCACGTCAGACAGGATCAGTCGATGGCCATCGTCTCGAACGCAGACAGGCAGGACACAGCCCAAAGTCTCGATGGCCGCGCGCACGCTATCGCCTCCGGCGGCATACCCTCCCAATGCGGCGTCAGTTTCACCGGATGCCGCCCCGCCGCTCAACTCGTTGGCGATCTGCCCAAGCGAAACTGGAGTGGCGTCTGCCTCCACCTCGAATGTGAGGGAGGGGATGCGATTACCGAAATCGGCGAGCTGCATGTCTTCGAACACGGCGTAGGCGAGACCGCGGTAAGCCGGCGTACCGCTTTGCCCCTCCGCTGCTGCAAGCAACGGATCGATTGCCTGCCCCTCATCCCCTTTATGCAAGCGGAAGCCCGTCTCGCTCTTCCAGTCACCGACCGCACCGCGCAGCAGTTTGCCGTCTGCCCAGATACGATGCACATCCTGGATTCGACGGCCTGAGATCGCCACTGCGAAAGATGCGGAATAGCTATAGCTCGTCGTACCGGGCCGGCCCTTGCCGCCGCCGGTTTTCTGCTTCTCCTCCCGCAGATCGGTCGCCCAGATGACCGTTCCGGCCACCCGCAGGGTGCCGAAGATTTTCGGTATCGGCTGCCCGTACGCGGAGGTCTGAACGGTCAGCGCGCCGAGCCGCGCCCCCTGCCGTCGCGGCGCGAGGAAACGTTGATCCACCTGATTGCCGATCAGCGCACCGATCGCCCCGCCAACCGGTCCGCCTATCGCGGTGCCTACGGTCGTCAAGACCAGCGTGGCCATATTAATGCCCCTTATTCAATGTCCATGCCGCTGAAATCGGCCAGGGGAAGAAACCGGGAACCTCCGTCACGCGACGCAGTGTCGCATCCGCATGAATGAAGCCGGTTCCCGTCGACACGGCGAGATGCCATTGCATCGGCCCTGTTTCGAACAGCAGGAGATCGCCTGCTGCTGCCGCCTGCACGGCGATGGCATGCAGGCCGGTCTGTGCCACCAAAGACCGTATTCCCGCCTCGCTCCCGCCTCTCAGGGCATAAGAGGCTGGGATCGGCCCGCTCAATCTGGTGCCGTAAGCTATCGCTACGACGCCTACACAATCGAGCCCTGATGCCGGATTCCGCCCCTGCGGTCGGAAACGCGCCCCCACGACGGCACGCGCCGCCGCGACGATATCGGCCCTCATGCTCCGGGGTAACGGGTCAGCAAATCATTTCCCGCGAGATGCGGCTCGCCCCGGAAATTGATGCTGTTAGCGAAACGGTCGCGACAAGTTTCGAAAGCCTTGTCGCACCCCTCGCTAATTTCGATATAATCCCCGTTGTGCGCTGCGAAAGGCGGCGGCTCCCGCAGTTGGATTACGACGCCCGCCCCTGAACGGATAGCGCTTGTCAGACCACTATTCGGGCCATCGATCCAGCGCAGCCTGCCGTAAGCGTAGTCGCCCTCGCCCGCCGTATCGATCGTGATATCAGACGGCCCTGAAAAAGTGACGATCCGGGCCATATGCCGCCGTCCCGCCATATCGACGCGGCATCGGCGATCGCCAAGTTCGGCCCGGCATTCGGGCGAAGTCAATTCCACCGCCGGTCGTTCGAGCAATGCCGTCGGGCCGCGTAGTTCCGCGGTGAAACGACTGTCCCGTATCTCCACATCGCCTAGCTCGCCGCGTGTCAGGGGAAGCACACGTCGTGCGGGATCTGCCCAGTCGGTGGCGAACAGCCGCAGCGCGGCTCCGTCCCAGCGCCCCGCCGCCAGATCCACGTCACGGATAGACGCGTCGCTCAACGCCCCCGTGATATCGAGCGTGTCAACGTCGAAGCCGTCCGATACCGAGATCGCGGACGGAAGCATTCCGGGCGCCGCCCGATACGGAAGACCGTCGATGATCATGTCGCGATCATGGCTGGTAAATCCCAACGTCACCCCGTCCCGCCGGTCGAGCCGCCAGCAAAAGGCAAGGGTAGTGAGTTCCCCCTGAAGCCACGGCGTCATTCCACATCCTCGCGGATTTCGATTAGCGGAACGCTCGCCATGGTCGCGGCGCCATGAGTGGCGCGGTTCACTTCGAGCCGGTCCTCGGCAAAGCGAACCGGTACATCGAAACGATAGCCCGCCGTCACGATCGCGCCTGCGGCAGGCGGACGATCGAACTGTACGATTCCCCCCGCCTCGATGGACCAGCCAGCGATCTGCTGCACGCCATCCAGCCCTATCCGAACGCTGCCCGGCACCGGCCGCGTGATCCGCCGCCGTTGCGGATCCTCCGCGCCATATAGCTTGACGAGAGGAAACCGCGTGACGGTCCCGTCTCCGGTGCCTATTCGTTGATCCTTGAAACCGGGCACCTCGCTCGATGCGTTGTCGAACGGATCGCGAAAGCGGAAACCGCGCGCCGCGCCGCGCCGCGCCCGAAAGAATGCCAGCAAGGCATTTACGTCAGCCTCCGATCGCACGCCCGGCCCGGCATCGAAGCGCAGCCGGGCGTCCGCCCAATCGCTGTTACGCTGCTCGTGCCCGGATGCGGTCGTCACGATGGCGGTGGAAAAGCTGGGCTCCACGCTTGCCTCGCGCCCCAGCGCGATCGGAAATGCTACGTCGTCGAAGGCCTGCACCCTGGTGTCTCCCCCGCTATCGAAATGGACGAAGCCGTCGCGGACCACCTGTGGCAGCGCCCATATGAAGGTTTCGGCGGTGCCGCGCGCGCGCGCCGCCTCGGCCGCCGCGTCGATCGCCTCCCACTGGCCGGCATCCTCGGGCCGCAAAACGAAGCCGCTCAGATAATGCTGCTCTTCGATGGGATAGCCCAGCCGGGCGGTCACGGCGGCGATACCACGCGCCGTGGAACCGAGATCCCTCGCCGTCACCCAATCATAGTCCTCCAATTGCAGCACGTCGAAAGAGGGGCGCGCCCAGCCGACCGGAACGTTGGCTCGCTTGGCGTGTGGCGCACCCTCATCCAGCACGGTCGGCAGATAGACGAGCAGCAGCACCTCTGCGTCGGCCGCCTCCACGCGTACCGCGTCGCGCAGCGCCAGCGTGGACTGGGCGAGCAGCGCTCCCGCCGCATCGAGGAGGGCGAGTTGCGTGGGAGACATGGCCGATGTCCGCATGGTCGGGATAGACGGCATCGCCCCGCCCATCGCCGATCGCGCGGCATCATCATACAGACACGGTCTACCGTCCGCCGGCATCACCCACCACCAGGGTTCACCGATCTGGAAGCGCGGATGGAGACCCGCCGCCACTGCGATGCTTACGAACGCGCGCGCCACTGCCTGGAGATAGGCCATCGCATCGTCGTTGGCCGGCGAAAGCAGGGTGGACGGTGGTATCCAACCGGTCAAAGCCGGGTCACCGTTCTCCGCCCGCTGCTTCCAGGCAAGCGGGCAATGCGCATCGAACAGCTCATATGAGAGCGAGAGAATGACCGCATAGCCGAGCGCCCTGGCGCGGACGGCGAAATCGCGATGCCATGCCGCAGCCGCCGCATTCAGCACGCCGCCCGCCGTCGTCACCGTCAACGGTACGCCTGCAAGCCGGAAATAGTGGCTCATCCCGACGTAATGATTGATCGTCCCGCGATACCCCAATTGCACGACGTTACGAAGCATGCGCGCGGGCGTCACATCGTAGAGATCGTCATACCCGGTCGCGATATTCACCCCGTGCGACGGCACCATCGCCTCGCCGATCGCCAGAACCGAGTCCGGTCCATCGCAGACGATATCGCTCATCTCGGCCCAGCCCTCGGCCGGGGCCGGCAGCGGGGCATCGCTGCCGTCGTACCCGAGCGCCACCAGCGACAGGAACATGCGATCCACATCGCCCGCCCACACCGGGTCCGCCTCTCCCGGCAAGAGGAAGCCGCCGTCCAAGCGCGCGAAATCCAGCGAGACCACCGCATCGTCCGGCGCGCCCTGCGCATAGTTCCACAGGCGTACGTACCAGGCGCGGGGCATGCCGTGCGCATCCCGTCCCTCGATCGTCAAAGTCGGGCCATGCAAGGCATCGAGCGGCCTCACGCCCGCCGAGCGCCAGCGGAACCGCAACGTACAACCTCGGAAGTCCCGCGCCGTCTCATAGGCCAGCAAAGGGTGATCGTGCTTGTCCTCGGCAGACCAGATCAGCCCCGCCAGATCGTTGCGTCGATAGAAGGCGGCATCCATCCGCAAGGTATGCGGGCCGCTGGTGGTAACGGCCGCCATCATCGGGCGGGGGAAATTCACGGTCCAGAAACGCGGGTCAAATCGCTTGATGAACCCCGTTTCCAACGCATCTCCGGGTCGCGCCAGTCGCCATCCCATTTCAGCGCTCCGCCATTTCGATCGCGGTTCGTACTGCCCGTGCCACCTGCCGGCCCGATCGCGCTAGCGCCTGCGGCGCGCCATCGGCCGGCGCGTGCAAGGTGATTGCGACCCGCACATCCCGGGCCGTACCGCCGCCCGTTTCTATCCGCCCGCTCGCCGTCGGAACGAATAACTCCGGTCCTCGCTCCCCGACGAGATAGCCCCTGCCCGGCGCTACCGCCCCGCCGGTCGCCCGCCCCGGCAGGCCCAGCACAGCACCAAGCAACGTCGTGCCGATGCCGGCCAAACCCTTGCCGCCCCCGATCGCGCCGCCCCCTGCCCGCAAGGCCGCGCCTGCGATGTCGTTCAACGCACCCAATGCCACGCGGCGAAGGTCATCGAAGCCCAGTCGGCCCGACCGCGTGGCGCGGGCCAGGGCCGTCTCGATCCCCCGCCCCGCCCGCTCCGCACCCGCGCCCAAAGGGCCGTCCAGCAGGCCGCGCATCGTCGCGACATCCCGCGCGAAACCGCTGGTGTCGGCGCGCACGCGCACCACCAACCGGTCGATTTCCTCATCCATCGGGAAACATCTCCTTCATCCGCGCCAGATCCGCAGAGAGCGCCGGCTCGCTTATTTCCTCGCCGAACAGCGCCGTCAGCACGCCGGCAAGCTCCGCCGGGGTTGCGTGCCAAAATTCATCCGGTCGCCATCCCAGCAGCGCGCCGGCGATCCCGCCCAGCCGCGCCGCGCCCTCGGTGAAGCGCATCAGCGTCCCTGGAGAATCTGGCCGAGCAACATGCGAAGCGCCGGCGTCGCCGTCGCGAGGCCGCCCGCCGCCACCGCCTCGCCCAGCATGTCACGGGTCATCGCCGCTGGTGCATCATGGCGGCAGTGCCAAAACAACGAGACCAGCTCGCTCAGCCGCAATTCGCCCGCCGCTGCGCGCTCCACCAACGCGAACAATGGCCCCAGCTCTTCCTCCGCGGCCACCAGCGCTTGGAAGCTTGGCCGCAACGTCACCGTCTCGCCGGCGATGCGCAGCGCCGCCTCTCCCCGCGCGGGGTTCACGCGGACACCACCGCGCCGGAGCTTTCCAGCGCAAGCGTGTACGTCCGCTCCCCGTTGAAATCGCCGGCGAAAGCCAGCCGCGTCACCAGAAAACGGCCCCGCAACGTCTCGCCACTTTCGAACCGCAATTCGTAATCGTCGAGCACGCCGGAAAGCGCGCTTCCCTTCACGCGCGTTTCCGCCGCCGATCCGGTGAAGACCCCCGCCGCCGATACCGAAACCGATCGCACCCCCGCGCCCGAAAGCAGATCCCGCCAGCCGCCGGAATCCTTCGTGGTGACGACAACCGCCTCGCCGTTGATCTGCGCCTGCGTCGTCCGCATTCCCGCCACGGTCGAATAGACCACGGGGTTCGCGCCGTTCCCCACCTTCAGCAAGAATGCGCTGCCCTTTTCCGCCGCCATACCAGTCTCCTCACTCTTCCATGGTTCGCGCGCGATATGCGACGATGCCGGCCCACGGCCCGTCGCCACGCTCCCGCAGCATTCGCGTCCGCAGATGCACGAGGCTGACGATGCGATGACCGCCCACCATGCGCGGCATCGTCTCGATCGCGGTTTCCAGCACGTCGGCCAGTGCGACCGCGCGATCCGCATCGTCATCCCACACGGACGCACCGATCCGGACCTCCCGGCCCCGCGCCGTCTTGTGGCTCCAGTCGCTGCTCGCAGCACCGCCGATCGCGACATAAGGGTAGGTTGCGCGTGGCGGCGGGCCGTAATGGATGCCGCTTACCTGCGATGCCAGGGGCGCATGGCCGCGCAATGCCGACGCCAGCGCCGCCTGAATGGCTGCGAGCGCGGTCATCGCCCGGCCCCCGCCAACCCCCGCAGCCGCGCATCGTCCGCCAACGCGCGTAACAGCCCGTCGCCGCGGATCACCACCGCGCCGCCCTCCCGCACGGCGTTCAGCCCGGGCGGCAGGTCCGCAGCCGCCATGCGCGCCAGCACCGTCTCCACCCGCATCCGGGCGATCCTGTCGATGCGCTCGTTCATCGCACCTCCTCCACCTTCAGCACGATACGGTCGGGCGTCGTGGGATCGACGATCACGCCGCGCACCTTCAATAAGCGTGGGCCCCAGCCCACGCGGTCGCCCGGCAGGGCCTCCACGCCAGCCCGCATCGTGATCAGAAAGCGCGGGGCGGCGCTCACCGCCTCGCCGGTCACCGCCTCGCCCGCCCCATCGGGACGAATGGCGGCGTAGCGCGTCAGCGGCATCGCCCCCGCCCCGTCCGCCGCGCGCATGATCGTCACCCGTGTCCGCAGGGTTCCGGCGAACTCTCCGTCGCGCGCACTCATCGCAGACGCATCCGCCGCCAGGGCCGCCACAGGGCGACGACCGCCGCCGGCGGCCCTTCCTCGTCCGCCTCGTCGCGGTGCGCGTAGAGATGCGCCACCAGCCGCAGGATCCCCTGCCGCAGTGGGTCGGGCAGGCCCGCCGCATCGGCCGAAATGCCCGCCTCCACAATGACGACGGCACGCCCCGAACCCGGCACGCGCACCCATCCGTCGCTTCTCGCGTCGATATCGATCGCATAGCTGTCCACCGGCAAAACGATGGGCACGCCAGTGATCGATACCCCCTCCACCTTGGTGATCGCTCGCACCGGCGTCGTCCGCAGCCGCCGCCATTCGCCGGACGCAGCGACCGTTTCCATAACGGTCCGCGCGATCAGCACCTGGCCGATGAATTGCTCGCAAAGCGTTGTCGCCGTCACGATCAACCGCGTGATAAGCGCGTCTTCCGCCGCATCCTCGATCCGTAGATAGGCCTTCGCCTCCTCAAGGGTCGCCGCCATCAGCCGGTGCCTCCCACCCGCACCGCGAAGCCGCGTGTCGCCACGCCGCCATCGGCGAACGTCGCGTGGCCCTGCACGCGATAGGTGCCGCCGGCCACGCCGCCGGTCAGCGTTGTGCGCGTCACCGTATCGCCGGTCACGCGCACCGCCACGTCGAGCCCGCCCGGCTCGGCTGGCGTAATGCTCCAGTCGCTGGCCGTCAGCCGGCGGCCGTTCAGCGCCCCGCCCCAATCGACCAGATAGTCGAGCGGGCGCTCGGGATGCTTGGGGTAGATCGTCATCGCCGTCTCCGCTCGGGCGGTGGAAAAGGGGCAGGGGCGCGGCCAAGGGGATGAAAACCGCGCCCCCGCGTCTCTCGCCGTCGCTTACGCGGCGGAGAACTTCATCAGCTTGATCGCCTCCGAATTGGCCACCGCCCCGCCGATCCGCTTGGCGGCGTAGAAGTGGACGAACGGCTTGTTGCTGAAGGGATCGCGCAGAATCTGCGTCTCGGTGCGCTCGGCGATCACATAGCCGGCGGCGAAGTTACCGAAGGCGATCGCATAGCTGTTCGCCGCGATGTCCGGCATGTCCTCGGCCTCCACGATGGGATAGCCCAGCAGCGTGTCGGGCCGCCCTTCGGTCAGCCCCGGCTGCCACAGGAACGCGCCGTCCGCCGACTTGAACTTGCGGATCACGGTCAGCGTCGCCGAATTCATCACGAACGACGCGCCCTGCCGATAGGGGGAGCGCAGCGACTGGATCAGGTCGATCAGCCGGTCTTGCGGGCTGGTGCCGGGGAAGCCCGCCGCCTGCCCGCTCGGCAGATACTGGATCGTGCCGAACGCGCGGACGCCATCCGCCTCCGCCGTGATCGTGCCGGCCAGAAAACCCTTGGGCTTGTTGACGCCGTTGCCGTTCACGAAGGCGGCACCTTCGGCCCGGGCGAATTCGGTCGCCACCTCGCGCGCCAGCCAGTCCTCCACGTCGAAAGCGGCATCGTCCAGCATCGCCTGCGTGGCGGCCGGATTGGCGTAAAGCTCGCCCATCGGCGGCGCGATCTCCTGAAAGCGCGGGCTGTCGGTCTCCGGCCGCCCCGCCGTCTCGGCGACCCAGCCGGATGCCACGCCGCCCGTCGTCACCAGCTTGCGGTAGCCCGCCGTCCCGACCTTCACCACGTTGGCGATGCTGCGGATCGGCGAGATCGCCTTCAGGGTCGCATCGATCATCGCGTCGATTTCGCGCGGCACGGCATAGCCGCCCGTCTCGCCGGCGGTAATGGCGAGGCTCTTCAATTCCACCCCCGTCTCCGCGCCACGCCGCAGATAGGCGTCGACGAACGCCTTGCGTTCGGGCGACACATCCGCCTTCGCGCCGGACAGCGCCGGCCGCGCCGCCGCCACCGCGCGGGCATCCATCCGCGCCTTCATCGCGCCCAGCTCGGCACGCAGTTCCGCCACCTCGTCGATGCGCGCCACCGCCTCGAAGCTGTCCTCCAGCGCATCCGATTTCACTTCGTACATGCAAGTCTCCCGTCAGGCTTCGGTCGTGGAAAGATCGGCAACCGCGTGCACGCGCGCGCCCGGTTGCATCGGAAAGGTGACGAGCGAGACCTCGACGAGATCAAGGTCGCGCAACTCGCGCACGGCGCCCACGTCGGCGTCGCGCACGCGGTATCCAAAGCTCAGGCCGCGCACCGCGCCGTCGCGCAGCAGCGCCGCCGCCTCGCGCCCCGCTGCGGAGGTTTCGGAAAGGCGGCCGATCACACGCAGGCCGCGCGCATCCTCGGCGATATGCTCGATCCGGCCGATCGGCTTGGCCGGGGCATGCTGCCACAGCAGCGGCACGCCCTCGGGCCCCGCCGCCACCGCGCGTGCGAAAGCGC
>CAJYJW010000232.1 GCA_913775025.1 uncultured Sphingomonas sp.
GGCGCCCGTACCTGTTCTACCTGTGCCGGACATGGCAAGGTGCGGGCACAGGTAGAACAGGTACGGGCGCCGGTGCCCGCCTTCGAACCCGTACCGTCGCACGTATCGCACGGCGCGGCGACATCGACCGTGATTTCGGTCGGCTTGCCGTGGAATGCCTCTTCCAGCGTGATTTCCATGTCGTAGCGCAAATCCGCACCACGTGCCGGGCCGCCGCGTCCACCGCGCTGCCCGCCCATGAATTCGCCGAAGATGTTCTCGAAGATGTCGGAGAAGCCACCCATGTCGGCCTGGCTTCGTCCGCCGCCGAAGCCGCCCTGCTGGAACGCGGCCTTGCCGAAGCGATCATAGGCCGCGCGCTTTTGCGGATCCTTGAGGCAATCATATGCCTCGCTGATCGCCTTGAATTTCGCTTCGCTATCCTTGCATCCCGGGTTCCTGTCCGGGTGGCATTTCATCGCGAGCCGACGGTAGGACGACTTGATCGTCTTGTCGTCGGCAGTCCGCTCGATCTCGAGCAGTTCATAATATTCGGTATCAGCCATACGGTCCCCCGGAGCCCGTGTAGCCCCCGCGCATGGCGGGGGCTACTGCCCGGTTCAAGCCTTGCGGTCTTCGTCCACTTCCGAGAATTCGGCGTCGACCACGTCGTCGGTCTTGGCCGAACCCGCGTCATCGCTACCGGGAGACGCGGCGGCCGCCTGCTCCTTCTCGTAGATCGCCTGGCCGAGCTTCATCGAGACCTGCGCCAGCGCCTGTGCCTTTTCGGTCATGGCGTCGGGCTCACCACCCTCTACCGCCGTCTTGGCCTCGGCCACAGCCGCCTCGATCTCCGACTTGAGCGAAGCGTCGATCTTGTCGCCATGCTCGCGCAACTGCGACTCGGTCGAGTGGATCAGGCTCTCGGCATTGTTCTTCGCCTCGACGGAGGCACGCCGCTTCTTGTCTTCCTCGGCGAACTTCTCCGCGTCGCGCACCATCTGCTCGACATCGGCATCCGACAGACCACCGGACGCCTGGATCTTGATCTGCTGCTCCTTGCCGGTGCCCTTGTCCTTCGCGGTCACGTTCACGATGCCGTTGGCGTCGATGTCGAACGTCACCTCGATCTGCGGCACGCCGCGCGGTGCCGGCGGAATGCCGACCAGGTCGAATTGGCCGAGCATCTTGTTGTCCGCCGCCATCTCGCGCTCGCCCTGGAACACGCGGATCGTCACCGCACCCTGATTGTCGTCGGCGGTCGAATAGACCTGCGACTTCTTGGTCGGGATGGTGGTGTTCCGATCGATCATGCGGGTGAACACGCCACCCAGCGTCTCGATGCCCAGCGACAGCGGGGTCACGTCGAGCAGCAGCACGTCCTTGACGTCGCCTTGCAGCACGCCCGCCTGAATGGCCGCACCCATCGCGACCACCTCGTCCGGGTTGACGCCGGTATGCGGGTCCTTGCCGAAGAACGCCTTCACCGCCTCACGCACCTTGGGCATGCGCGTCATGCCGCCGACGAGGACGACCTCGGAAATATCGGACGCCTTGAGGCCCGCATCGGCCAGCGCCTTGCGCATCGGCTCCTGCGTACGGCGGATCAGGTCATCGACGAGCCGCTCCAGATCGGCGCGGGTGATCGTCTTGACGAGGTGCTTCGGCCCGGTGGCATCCGCCGTGATGAAGGGCAGGTTCACCTCGGTGGACTGCGCGGACGACAGCTCGATCTTCGCCTTCTCGGCCGCTTCCTTCAGACGCTGGAGGGCGAGGCGATCCTTCTTGAGATCGATGCCCTCGGCCTTCTGAAACTCGGACGCGAGATATTCGACGACCTTCGCGTCAAAATCCTCACCGCCGAGGAAGGTGTCGCCGTTCGTCGCCTTCACCTCGAACACGCCGTCGCCGATCTCCAGGATCGAGACGTCGAACGTGCCGCCGCCCAGATCGTAGACCGCGATCGTCTTGCCGTCCTGCTTGTCGAGGCCATAGGCCAGCGCCGCTGCGGTCGGCTCGTTGATGATGCGCAGCACTTCGAGGCCGGCGATCTTGCCGGCATCCTTGGTCGCCTGGCGCTGCGCGTCGTTGAAATAGGCCGGCACGGTGATGACCGCCTGCGAGACGGTTTCGCCGAGATAGCTCTCCGCCGTCTCCTTCATCTTCTGCAGCGTGAAGGCGCTGATCTGCGCGGGGGAGTAATCCTCGCCACCCGCCTTCACCCACGCATCGCCATTCTGGCCACGCACGATGTTATAGGAGACCAGCTCGGTATCCTTCTTGGTCACCGGATCGTCGAACCGGCGGCCGATCAGGCGCTTCACGGCATAGATGGTGCTGTCCGGATTTGTCACCGCCTGCCGCTTGGCCGGCTGCCCGATCAGTCGCTCGCCATCCTTGGCGAAGGCGACGATCGAAGGCGTGGTGCGCGCGCCTTCCGAATTCTCGATAACCTTGGGCTTGCCGCCTTCCATTACGGCGACGCAGCTGTTCGTGGTGCCCAGATCGATACCGATTACTTTAGCCATACTTAGACCTTTCATACCCCCAAGCCGAATGTTGCCTGCGCCGCCCCCTTGCCAGTGAAGCGAAGCGGGCCGGGCAACGGTTACGGGGGCGATATAGGCAGGCTTGCGCTTGCCGCAAGACAGGTGGAACCCTTATGGCGAAGTGGTTCCATCGAGGAGGCGAAGTGCCGATGCGAAACCTGACCTTGCCCGCATTTCATGCGGTCGCCGCCGTCTTGGCGCTTACCGGCTGCCAGCCGTCGAAGAGCGATACGGTCGCCGTCAAATATGCGTGGGCGAGACTTTCGCCGGTGCCCGATCGCCCCGCCGCGCTCTATTTCACGCTGACCGGGGCGAACCAAACAGATCGGCTCGTCGGCATCGATAGCGCGGTCGTCCAGCGGATCGAGCTTCACGAAAGCATGGGCGGCGGCGCACACGCGATGGCGGGGATGAAGCCGCTGTCGGGCGTGGACGTGCCGGCCAATGGCTCCGCGCTGTTCCAGCCTGGCGGCAATCACGCCATGCTGTTCGGCGTCGACCCGGCTATAACCCCGGGCACCGCCATCCCGCTGCGCTTCCGCTTCGCCAGTGGCAAGGCGGTGGAAAGCGAGGCGAAGACCGTGGCGACCGGGCAAGACGCGCCGGGCGTGTAATCCCGCGCAATAAAAAAGGGCCGCTGCCGGAGGTTCCAGCAGCGGCCCTTTTGTTGATTTTGCGTCAAGCTTGCGCGTCGACCTTCGGCGATGCAGCACCCGCCTTCGCCACGCCGACCATCGCTGGCCGCAGCAGGCGATCCTTGATCATATAGCCGGCCTGCATCTCATGCACGACGGTGCCCGGCTCCGCGCCGTCCTGCTCCATCTCCATGATCGCCTGATGCTTGTTCGGATCGAGCTTTGCGCCCATCGCCTCGATCTTGGTGACACCGTGGCGGCCGAATACCGTCTCAAGCTCCTTGCCGGTCATCTCGATGCCCGTAACGAGCGGCTTCAGCTTCTCGTCCTCGCGCAAATCGGCGGGGATCGCGGCCAGAGCGCGCGCCATATTATCGCTTACGGATAGCAGATCGCGGGCAAAGCCGGTGGTGGCATAGGCCTGCGCGTCCTGCTTCTCCTTCTCCAGCCGGCGCCGCACGTTCTGCGTCTCTGCCTGCGCGTAGAGAACTTCCTGCTTCAGGCGATCCAACTCCCCCTCCAGCCGCGCGAAGGGGTTGTCCGCCTCGCCGCCCGCCTCCATGGCGGCGTCGTTCGTGTCGGTCTGCTTCGTCTCGTCTTCGTTCATGCCATCAGTCTCGATAGTGCCTGTGCGGTGAAATCCACCATGGGCACGACGCGGGCATAGTTCAACCGCGTCGGCCCGATCACGCCGACCACGCCGACCACGCGGCCATCGCCGTCATGATAGGGCGCCGCGATCACCGAGGAGCCGGAGAGCGAGAACAGCTTGTTCTCCGATCCAATGAAGATCTTGCAGCCCGCCCCGCTCCGCGCGCTGTCCAGCAGGCGAGCGATCTCCTCCTTGCCCTCTATCTCGTCGATCAGCTGGCGCACCCGTTCGAGATCGGCGGCGGCGTTGGCGTCGATCAGGTTGGCGGCGCCGCGCACGATCAGCACCGGCCGCGCCGCGCCGTCGCTGGACCAGATGGCGAGACCGCGCGCGACCAGCGCCTGCGCGGTCGTGTCCAGCACCGCCCGCCCCTCGCCGATCTCGGCCTGCAGGCGCGCGCCGGCCTCGCGCAGAGTAAGCCCGGCCAGCCGCTCGGTGATGTAATTGCCAGCCTCGACCAAAGCGGACGCTGGAACGCCGCGTGGCAGATCGACGACGCGATTCTCAACCGATCCGTCGCCCCCCACCAGCACCGCCAGCGCCTGCCCCTTGCTTAACGGTACGAAGGCGAACTGGCGCAACACCGGCTCGCGCGGAGGGACGAGCACGATACCCGCGCATGCGCTGAGGCCGGAGAGCGCCGCGCTGGTCGCCGCCAGCGCCTCCTCGATCGGGCCGCCGCCGCGCGCACGGGCCTCGATCGCCGCGCGCTCCTCGGCCGAGGGGACGGACGATTGCATCATCGCATCGACGAACAGGCGTAGCCCGCTCTCGGTCGGCAGCCGCCCGGCGGACGTGTGGGGCGACGCGAGCAGCCCCCGCTCCTCCAGATCCTGCATCACGTTGCGGATTGAGGCGGGACTTAGCGACAGGCCCGGCATCCGCGCGATCGTCTGCGATCCGACAGGCTGGCCCGAACCGAGATAATTCTCCACCACCAGCCGGAACACGTCGCGCGCGCGGGCCGAGAGTTCGCCGATAGGCGTGCCGGGGATCGGTGGGCGGCTCATGCCGGCGAATGTAATGCGATGCGCCCGCCGTCTCAACCGAGGCTCTGGCCGCGCCGCTGCCAGGCCGCTAAGGGCGCTGACATAGTATTGAAAGGATGACGATGCGCCCCTCAGGCCGTGCCCCCGATCAGATGCGGGCGATTTCGATGGAAACCGGCTTCACCAAGCATGCCGAGGGCAGTTGCCTGATCGGCTTCGGCGAAACCCGCGTGCTCGTCACCGCCAGCCTTGAGGAGCGGGTGCCGCCATTTTTGCGCGGCAAGGGCAAGGGTTGGGTGACCGCCGAATATGGCATGCTGCCCCGCGCCACCCACACCCGCGGTTCGCGTGAAGCGGCCAAGGGCAAGCAATCCGGCCGCACGCAGGAGATCCAGCGCCTGATCGGCCGTTCGCTACGCACCGTGGTGGATATGGCGAAACTCGGCGAGCGGCAGATCACGATCGACTGCGACGTGATCCAGGCCGACGGCGGCACCCGCACCGCCGCCATCTCAGGCGGATGGGTAGCGTTGCGCCTAGCGGTGGACGGGCTGATGGCGAAGGGGCTACTTACCGAGGATCCGATCAAGGCGCAGGTCGCCGCCGTCTCCTGTGGCATCCATGAAAGCACGCCGGTGCTCGACCTCGACTATATTGAGGATTCGTCCGCCCATGCCGATGCCAATTTCGTGCTGATCGGCGATGGCAACATCGCCGAGGTGCAGGCGACCGCCGAGGGTGCCACCTATGACGAGGAGGCGCTGCTGCGTCTGCTGCGCCTGGCCCGCATCGGCTGCAACGACATCTTCGCCGCGCAACGCCGCGCCACCGGCCGCTGATCGCGATGACGCCGATCCATCGCAAACTGCAACCGGGCAAGCTGGTGATCGCCAGCCACAATGAGGGCAAGGTGCGCGAGATCCGCGCGCTTCTTGCCCCTTATGGCATCGAACCGGTCTCTGCCGCGTCGCTCGACCTGCCGGAGCCGGAGGAGACGGGCACGACCTTCGCCG
>CAJYJW010000233.1 GCA_913775025.1 uncultured Sphingomonas sp.
GCGGCGCGCAGGGGCGTCGGTTCGGGGCGGACGGGAGTGACGGGGCGGTGAGCGTGGATATCTACTTCAGCGCGGCGGCGGACGACGTGGCGATGGTGCGGGCCGACGGTCAATCCTAACCGCTCGATCGCGGGCGTCAGGTTCCGCACCATCGCCACGTCGTCCGCCGCCGCGCTGAAGTAGATATCCACGCTCACCGCCCCGTCACTCCCGTCCGCCCCGAACCGACGCCCCTGCGCGCCGCCGGCAGGATCTCGTTGCTCCCCACCGTCGCCTTGCTGCCCTTGGCGATCGCGATCGGGGGGGCGCCGGCGTGTCCGCAGCGATCCAGCCGATTGCGTTCGTACCGGCCAGCCGCAGTACCCTCCACGAGGATGCAGGGGCCGGCGACATCGCTGAACCGGTTGCCGGTCACGACCGCCGAGCCGGATCGCATGAAGATCGCCGGCAAACGGGGATTGCGCCCGCCGTGAACATCGTTGTCGCTGAAACGGCTTTCGCCGAACTTCTCGTCGACGAGGAAGTTGAAGTTGCCGACCCGCAGGGCCGAGGCGTTGCCCAGCTGCGGAAAGCGACTGCGCTCCACGACGACGCGTCCGCCCGCTACGTCCACTATGGCCTGCGGGTCGAGCCCGCCCGTCAACAGGCTGTCTTCGAGCACGAGGCTGCCGCCGTCGACATACACCGTCGGTGCAGTGAGCCGCACGGCCTTCGCGCTCGTAGCGCTGCTGCGAAGCCACATGCCCTTCAGGGTGACATCCTCGAGTAGGATGTCCGCGTCACCGCCGGCGTCCAACTGCAGGTCCGCTCCGCTGCGGCCCTTGCCCAGGAACGTTATCGACCTGACGCGACTGCCGCCTGGAAAATGCAAATTCGACGTCATGCTGTCGCTTGGCTGCGCGCGGCAGTTGATGACGCTGGGGGCGCGATCGCTGCCGACCATCGTGATCGCTGCCGTAATCCCATCCGTATTTGGGCACGCATAAGTTCCCGGAGCCAGTTCGATCCGGGCCTTTTCCGACATCCGATCGAACGCGTCGGTCAACGACGCCGCATCGCCCTTGCCATCCGGGCGCATCCGCCACACCAGCTTGTCCGGCAAGGCCTTCAGCCGATCGAGCAGCGCCGTCGCTACCAGACCGTCGGGTGGCAGCCGGTGGTCCTTTTGGAACGCCCGTATGCGATCGGTAAGGGCCTTCCACCGGTCGTCCAATGGGATCGTCAACGCACCGGCGCCGTCGCGACGCACGGCGGTCGCGTCGCGCTCTTTCCAGTCCGGGATCGAGGAGACCCGGTAGCCGACCCGACCCAGTTGATCGCGCACATCGCCGATCAACTGATTCTCCGCGGCCGTCCTGAGCAATGGCCGCAGCGCGAAGGGCAACACCGCGGCGGCCAGCGCGAGCGCCACGAACGCGGGAGTGGTCGCCGAAATCGTGATACGCCGCCGATCGAGCAATGCGGTGATTCCAGCGGCGAGCAGCGCCGCTGGAAACAAGACGACGGTGAGGATAAGCGCAAGCTGAGTTAAGGTCACCGCCTGATCCGGAAGGATGAACGCCAGGATCGCGGCAAGCGAAGCGGTCGCCGCGCCGGCGATGGCGGTGGCCAGCAGCGCGGCAACGGCCATCCCCCTACCGGAACGGGCCGCCGTCGTCGGATCGATCAGCGACCAACTCAGATAGCAGGCCGCAAAGCCCATGGCCGGACCGACCCCGCACAACAGGATCGCCGCCCACCACGCATCGACCACGGACGGTGGAGAATATTTCAACGGCGGGAATGCGACCGGCACCATCAACAACAGCAGGATGGCGACCAGACCCGATTGCCGTAGCCAGATATGTGAACGGCGCATGCGGACGGCCGATGCCGCCGGTACTGGTGCAGATCCGGGTTTTGGCGATGGCTGCGGGCGCGGCGTGGACTGGGGCGGTGGGGCAGGCCGGGATGGCGGCGGGGGCGGTGGCTGGACCGACGCTGACGGCTGAGACGAATTGCCGCCCGCTATGCCCCGCAATGTCGGTCGGTCCAGCCAGTCCGCAAGGCGCTTGGCAATCGCGGCCGGTACCTCCGCCGCCTCGGCCACCCGCAGCGACGAGGACAGCATGCGCGGCGGAAGCGGTGAATGGCCGACGCGCACCGCCAGTAACGTCCCTCGGCCCATGGCGTCGTCAATATTCGACAGCAGATCCGGATCCGCCCGAGCAGCGTCGGTGATCAACGCTACGCAGATGTCTCCGCTGCGTGCGGCGGCAAGGCCGGCGAGCGGGCGGAGTGATATGGCAAGGTCGCGATCGAGGTTGCTCAACGTCGTACGTATGGTGCGCGCGAGCGACGCATCCATATCGGCATGACAAATGAAGATGTTTTCCAAAGGCCCGCCCCCCAACTGCCCCAACCGTCCTTAGCGCGGTCATGGGCTTTGTCACGCATTCAGAAATGACGGACCGATACAGATCGGCGTCATCCAGTAAGGACTAAGATTGCTGACGCGAACAGCGGCATTACTATCCTGCCGCCGAACAGGGGGTTGGATAAACTTATACTCTGTATTTTGAGGTTCTTAGCTTTGATCGGGCTACCTCTCGCCTTGTCCGCCTGCCTCTTTGGCGATGCCGACATGCTGGAAAGCCTCGCCGGGCCGAAGCGGTGTCCCTTCACGGATAATATGAGCTATACTGGCTACTCGGTGGCCAATAACCCGCCGAAGATGGCGGGAATCGCGAAAAACGAGACGGGCGACTGTCATGTCACGAGCGAGCGAAAATTACCGTCCTATAAATAATCTGTACAAGACGTTAAAATCGACTATGCATTCAAGCCCGATGTTCTAAACAGATGGCAGCTGGATGATCGTCCTTTTATTCAATGATTTCTCACAACTCGGTTCTCCTCCCCGCTGTAAGATCGGTTGAGGTGGCCCGGCTGCTCTCGTCATCTGTAGGGAGCGGCCGCGCCGCCTCACTTGTCCGGTGTGACCATCGCGCCGTGCATCGGCGGCGATGGACAGCCGGGCGCGCTCCATAGTAGTCGTAAAGGATCGATCGTCTCTCAAGGGAGACATCGCGCCTTCGAGGCGGGCAGTCGTGCAAAGGGGGTGCCGATATGCGTTACGGGATGTGCTGTTTGCCGGTCGCGACCATCGCGGCGGGTCTGATCGTCAGCCCGGTGCAAGCCCAGACCCAGCCCCCCGTGCCCGCCGGACAATATCAGGCATCGTGGCTTTGCGGCAGCAGGCATTTCGACGCCGAGATGGACCTGCAGGCGGACGGACAAGGCCTGTTCACCTATTTTACGATGAGCGGCGATGGCAAAGTGACGAGCGGCTCCTACCACGTCCGCGTCGTTCGAGAGGGCAACGACGTGCTGATCCAGCCGCATACGTGGGTGAAGCGCGACGCGGACGCCCTGATGTATCCGGCGCGCGTCCGGATCAGCGAAGATCGGATGGAAGGCTCAGTCGATGCGCCAAGCTGCGCGTTCCTGACCCTTAAGCGCGCGGATGGCGCGCGCATCGTGCCGGTGTCTCCGATCCGGCAGGTGACGAACGTCCGCTTTCCGGGCCCGCCGCCGCTGACCTTCGCAAACACGCCGATCTCGCCGGCCGGCCAATGTCGCGCGGATTATCTGAAGCGGGGGCGGACGTGGGCGGAGGTGCTCGCCGGGATGAACAGTTGGGCCGATCGGTCCTATCTGTACGACAGCTATGTCAGGATCATGCAGGTGGCTTCCGCCGAACAGCGATACCGTGACGTTCTGGCTTGCCGCGACGCCATCCGGGCCGATACCGGCCAAGCCCTGGTCGACCAGCCCAGGGTCGATGACTGGAACCGCACACTGATCGCAGCGGCGCAGACCTTCTTCGTGAAATATCGGGCTCTGATCGAGCATGATCTCGCGATCGACACTGCGGACCGCGCGCTCGCCGAAGCCTTCGAAAGCTCGCGCACGTTGTCGGCGCTGGGCGGCACCGCGTTGGCAGATGGCAAGACGAAGCGGAAAGCCAGATTGGATGCGGAAGCGCTGGCTAAGGCGAACGCGGCCAGGGCGGCGGCCGAAAAGCAAGCTGCACTCGCCGCCCTCACGCCGACGATCGGCCCATGGCGCAAGACCGACACATTCGAATATGCGCGCCAGGCGCCGGCGGGCATCACCGTCAAGCTATACTGCGATACCGCCGGCGGACTCGGCATTATGCTCGGCATCTCAAACGGCTACTTCATCAATCCCTCGGCCGTGAAATACGTCACCACGGCCGATCTCGCGCTGACCACGCGATCCGGAAGAAGCCTTTTCAAAGCTCCGCTGGGCTTTGAAGGCTCGAACACGTCGACAGGGTATCAATACGGGCGCGAAACCCGGGTCACGACCACCTATTATGATCCGCGCAGGGCTAGTTTCGCAATGAACGTGCCGGCTCGCCGCGGCGTCGCTGCTCAGCGCCTTTTGGAGGCGGCCGGCCGCGCGGGCACGACGTTCGCCGAAGCGATCGGCGCAGGGAGTGTCGCCGATGAGGACAATCCGATGTTGCTGCTGATGCGGGGGGCCGGTCAGCTGACGGCCGCCGACCTTCAGGCCAATACGATCAACTTCGCCGATATCGCGACGGTCCGAAACGAACCCTCGCTGAAGCTGTCCGTACAAGTATTCGGTCGAGGGATGGTCGATCTCTTCGACTTGGAACCGACACGCGCCCCTTTTGCAATTCTCATGAAAGCGTGCAACTGATCTGAAATAGGAGTGTTGCCAAAGAAGCGGATGGACCGGAATAACGGTGGCTTTTGCAAACTCCCCAGCGGGAATAAATTGGGCGTGGACCATAAAGCTGGCGGGCTGAGCCCCGCTGTGCGAGGCTTGTGCGATGGAAAAGACGAGAGATCCTGGCCTGGCGGGAATGACGGTCAACGAGCGGTTGTCGCACGTCGGGATCATTGATCGGCGGGACGAAGCGGCTCGGCTACAGGATCGCGAGACGATGATCGCTCTTCTGGAGCAGATTGAGGTTTCCGCCCCCCAACTGATCGCCGATGCCGTGCTCGCCGATCCCAAGAAGTATGGCTTCTGATGCGATAGGCCTGCCTCTTGTGGCGATTGCCTGATTCAGCATTGGCATGAGCCGATATGACCTGACCGACTTCGAGTGGCTCGTGATCGAACCGCTCCTACCCAACAAACCAAGGGGCGTGCTGCGCGTCGATGATCGCCGCGTGCTGAACGGGATTTCCTCGGTGCTGCGACCCGGTGGGCGGTGGCGCGACCTCCCCGAGCGTTACGGCCCGCACACGACTTGCTACAACCACTTCGTGCGATGGGGGAAGGCAGGTGCTTGGGAGCGGCTGATGTGGAATCAGCCGGCGAGTTTTTTCACGGTCTGCCATCGTTTTTGGGAAAGGCGACGGCGTACGCAGAGGTATCTGCCTGCTTAATTGCCCGCAGTCGCCGAGATGAACGAATGGCTGAATGTTGGTAGGCGTAGGCGAATGAAAGCAACGAACGGCGGCAATTGGGTCTGTGCACCGAGCCGGGAGGGGCGGGTCTCGATCAAAATGCGCCGGTCGCCGATCGGGTTCTGTACGGCAGCTACTGTTCCAACCTGCCGCCCGCCTAGGGTCAGGACTCGTTGCTCATAACCAGAAGATGACAGTGGCAGCGAGTGCGACGGCGGAGAAGAAGGCGGTCGGGCAGCGGTCGTAGCGGGTGGCGATCCGTCGCCAGTCCTTGAGGCGGCCGAA
>CAJYJW010000234.1 GCA_913775025.1 uncultured Sphingomonas sp.
AACGAACCGCCCAGCAGGCCGATGCCCCTCAGCGGGCTGCCTCCGCCGTCATGGCCGCGTTTGACCCGTGCCGCGCACTTGCCATTTGTATGTCGTCAGCCCTTCCAGCGCGACCGGACCGCGTGCATGCAGCCGCCCCGTCGAGATGCCGATCTCCGCCCCCAGCCCGAACTCTCCGCCATCGGCGAATTGGGTCGAGGCGTTCCACATCACGATCGCCGAATCAACCTCCGCCAGAAAGCGCTCGGCCGTTTCGGCATCTTCGGTGACGATCGCATCCGTGTGGTGGGATCCATGACGGGCGATATGCGCCGTGGCCCCGGCCACGCCATCCACCACAGCGACCGAACAGATGGCGTCGAGATACTCGGTATCCCAATCCTCCGCGCTGGCCGCGACGACGCGGGGGTCGAGGCCCTGCACGATCGCATCGCCACGCACCTCGCAGCCGGCGTCGATCAGCGCGAGGATGACATCCGTTGCGGCCGGGTAGGCGCGATCGATCAGGATCGTTTCGGTCGCGCCGCAGATGCCGGTGCGGCGCATCTTGGCGTTCACCGCCAGATTCGCCGCCTTCGCCGGATCAGCGGCGGCGTCGATGAAGAGGTGGCACAGCCCGTCGAGATGGGCGAGCACCGGCACGCGCGCCTCCTCCTGCACGCGCGCGACGAGCGATTTGCCGCCGCGCGGGACGATGATGTCGATCAGTCCGTCCGCCCGCAGCATCGCGCCCACCGCCGCGCGATCCGTAACGGGGACGAGCTGGATCGCATCCTCCGGCAGGCCCGCCTCGGCTAGCCCTGCAACCATTGCCGCGTGGATCGCGCGGCTGGTGCGAATCGCCTCGGACCCGCCCCGCAGGATGACGGCATTGCCGGACATCAGCCCGAGCGCGCCGGCATCCGCCGTTACGTTGGGGCGGCTTTCGTAGATGATGCCGACGACGCCTAGCGGCACGCGCACGCGGCTGAGCCGCAGCCCGTTCGGGCGAACGCTTTCGTCGATGACCTCGCCGACCGGATCTGGCAATGCGGCCACCGCCTCAAGCGCGGCAGCGATGCCCTCCAGCCGATCGGGGTTCAATCGCAAGCGATCGAGCATCGCACCTGAAAGCCCGTTCGCTTCGCCGGCTGCGACGTCATCGACGTTGGCGGCAAGTATGCCAGCCTGCGTTGCCCGCAAGGTGCGCGCCCCGGCGCAGAGTGCCGCGGCCTTGACGGTGGACGGCGCGGCGGCCAGCACCCGAGCGGCCATGCGCGCGCGCGCGCCCATGTCGGCGATGAGGGTTACGGCATCGGTAGGCCGGTCGATAAGGGCGGCATCTGACATGGCGAACCGCTTAACAGCATTCCGCGCCGCCGTCACGATAAGCGAGAGTTGGTTGGAGACACACTGTGCGCATGCATCCCATCTTTCAGTTGACGGAAGGATGCGCCAGCGAGGAACGACGCCTCGACCCCGAACAGGCGCGGGCGATGGACCGCAGACTGGATGCGGCGCTTGTCGATTTCGACTGGAAGACGCTCGGTCCCGGCGGATCCATGCGACAGAACATCCTCGTCATCGTGCCCGCCTATCCGGCGGCAGATGCGGTTCTGCGCGCGCGGGCGGAGGCGTTGCGGACGCTTTCGACAGTCCATGACGTATCGATCGTCGTCGACGGCCGCGCCGGGCTGCCGCGTCTGCGAAAGATAGGTGACGCTTTGAACCGGTACACTCCGGCGGACTGGCTGGTGATCATCGACGATGACGTACTATTGAGCGAACATTTCCTCGATCGGTTCATCGCAGCGGCGGAGGCTGCCGGGCTAGATATTGCGCAGCCGGCACATCGGATCCATTCCTTCGCGTCTTTCGCGATCACGCAGCGAAAGGCCGGCAGCCTCGTACGCCGCACGAATTTCGTCGAGATCGGGCCAGTGGTCGCAGTGCGATCGGCCTTGCTGACGCATGTTCTTCCGTTGCCGGATTTGCGCTGGGGCTGGGGCCTGGATGTCCTTTGGGCGGACGAGGCGCGGAGGCGGGGGTGGCGGATCGGCGTAGTGGACGGCACGCCGATCGAACATCTTCGCCCGATCCGTTTCGAGCTTCCGACACGCGCACCATTGCAAGAGGCGAACGCGCTACTGCTGGCGCGGCAGCCTGCGATCACCCGGGCAGAGATGCTGGGCGGGGATCAGATCATCATACCGCTATGAAATAAGGGCGCCCGGCCGAAACCGGACGCCCCGAATGGCTCGAGTATCGATCACGCCCCTTGCGGGGCGGTATCCCATCCGCCGCCAGGCCGGCGGCTTTTCGGAATGGAGGACCCGGCTACGCCGAGCGCATTTGCGCGTCGGCCGGCATTGTCGTCACGACCGATGCCTTCGCCCTTGATGATGCGCTTCGACTCGTCGCCCGACAGCGTCTCATATTCCAGAAGCGCACCAGCCAGACGGTGCAACTCGTCGAGATTGTCGGTCAGCACCTTGCGCGCGTTCGCCTCGCCTTCCTCCACCAGCCGGCGAACCTCGGAATCGATCAGGCGGGCCGTCTCCTCCGACATATTCTGCGCGCGGCTGACGGAATGGCCGAGAAAAACCTCATCCTGATTGTCTCGATAGCGCAGCCAGCCGAGCTTTTCGGACATGCCATATTCCATGACCATCGAACGGGCCATATCTGTCGCCTGCTGGATGTCGTTCGATGCGCCGGTGTTGAGTTCGTCCGCGCCGTAGATCAGCTGCTCGGCGATACGACCGCCGAAGCAGAGCGCCAGACGCGCCTTCATCTGCTTCATCGTCATCGAGTAGCGATCGCGATCAGGCAGGTTCCAGGTCACGCCGAGCGCGCGACCACGCGGAATGATCGTCACTTTATGCAAAGGATCGCAACCGGGAACATGGAGCGACACGAGGGCGTGGCCCGCCTCATGATAGGCGGTCGCCTTCTTCTCGTCCTCGGTCATCACCATGGATCGCCGCTCGGCCCCCATCATGACCTTGTCCTTGGCCTCTTCGAACTCGAGCATCGCGACCAAACGCTTGCCCTTGCGCGCGGCCAGCAACGCCGCCTCGTTCACAAGATTGGCAAGATCAGCGCCCGAGAAGCCAGGGGTGCCCCGCGCAATGGTGCGCGCGTTCACGTCCGGCGCGAGCGGCGTCTTCTTCATGTGGACCTGAAGGATTTTCTCGCGCCCCTCGATGTCCGGGCGCGGCACCACGACCTGACGGTCGAACCGACCAGGTCGCAACAGCGCGGGATCGAGCACGTCCGGCCGATTGGTCGCCGCGACGATGATGATGCCCTCATTGGCATCGAAACCGTCCATCTCGACCAGCAGCTGGTTGAGGGTCTGCTCCCGTTCATCATTGCCATTGCCTAGGCCCGCGCCGCGATGACGGCCGACCGCATCGATCTCGTCGATGAACACGATGCAGGGCGCGTTCTTCTTCGCCTGCTCGAACATGTCGCGCACGCGGCTGGCACCGACGCCGACGAACATCTCGACGAAATCGGAGCCCGAAATAGTGAAGAAGGGAACGTTCGCCTCACCCGCGATCGCGCGGGCAAGCAACGTCTTGCCGGTGCCCGGCGAGCCGACCAGCAAAGCACCCTTCGGGATCTTGCCGCCCAGCCGAGCGAACTTCGACGGGTCTTTGAGGAACTGGACGATCTCCTCAAGCTCCTCGCGAGCTTCATCAATGCCCGCCACGTCGTCGAACGTGACGCGGCCATGCTTCTCCGTCAGCATCTTGGCACGCGATTTGCCGAAGCCCATTGCGCCAGAACCCGAATTCTTCTGCATCTGCCGCATGACGAAGAAGGCGATGCCGAGGATGAGAAGAAACGGCAGCGACTGATACAGCAGGATCATGAGGAAGCTGGCCTGCTCCTCAGGCTTAGCGCGGAACTCCACGCCCTTGGCGGTCAGCCGATCGACCAGCTGCGGGTCGCTCGGCGCATAGGTGCGGAAGCTTTGATCGTTCGAAAGCTTTCCGGACACGACGTTGCCGGCGATCTCCGCGCTCTTGACCGTGCCCTCATCAACGCGGGCGAGGAATTCGGAATAAGGGATGCTGGAGCCATCGGCGGTGCGCGACGAACTGTCGAACATCGACACGAACAGCACAAGCGCGAGCAGGATACCGACCCAGATGAGCAGACTTTTCATCCAGGGGTTCGTCTGCGGTTCCTTCTCGTCGTTCATGAAAGCTCTACTCCTTCGAGCCTGCAAGATAGGCGCTCGCGGGTTAATGGCAATCCAACGCGGAACCTTTCCGTGGCGATTTCGCGGAGTTTCGGCGCAACGGCGCCGATCGATCGAGCGTGCCGCTACGGCTGCCTGCGGGGCGGTGCGATCATGAGACGCCAAACTCTGCCTGGGTGCGCGAGAACGCGGCCAAGCATCGCCGTCTCGCCGTTGCGCAAAGCGTTGATAAAGCGCGTCAGCTTCGGCCCGGTCATGCTTGGGGTCCGGCCGATGAGGGCTTCGCGTTCAACGGTCCACCACAGCCGTGATGTCAGTCTCCGCAGGATCTCCTCCGGCAGATCGGCCGGGTCCAGCGTCCAGTGGGGGATTGCCTGCCCTTTATCGGGACATCCGACACGCGTGTCGAACTCCCGTTCGGTGATCCACTCTAGTGCGTCATCCGCCGCCGCCAGATGGTGCGCCGCCGCCGCGAGCCGACGGGCGGAAAGCCACGGGGTGTCCGCCAGCAGCCGCCGCGCCTGCGTCCGATCATAGCGAGGATCCGTGTTGGAGGGATCGTCCGCCGTGGGCTGTCTGGCGGCAGCGACGATCCCTTGCAATTCGGCCTTCGCGAAGGACAGTAAGGGCCGAACGAGCAGGATCGGCGACGTAGCTGGCTCCATCCCCGCTTTCCGATCCGGCCGGTGCAGCACGCGAATGGGGCGGATCGCGCGAAGACCGCTCACGCCCGCCCCGCGCGCGAGCCGCATGAGAACCGTCTCCGCCTGATCGTCGGCATGGTGCGCCGTAAGCAGCAACGGCAGATTTCTGTCCCGGCACCATCGTTGCAACAGGTGATAGCGGTGGTCGCGCGCCGCCGCCTGCACGCCTGTCCCGGCATATGGCGACCATGGCTCGCGCAGGATCGCATGCGGCACGTTCATTCGGGCGCAGGCCTCGCCGACCATCGCCGCTTCCGCCGCCGCAGCCGCACGCAGTCCGTGATCGACCGTCGCTGCCTCTATCCTCCCCGGGAAGGCGGCATGGGCAAGGATCAGGAGGGCAAAGCTGTCCGGCCCGCCGGAGACCGCGAGACCGAAGGCGGGTTCGCTATCCGAGCTTTCCAGCGGCGGGCACAACCGTGCGATCTCGCCGCGGAACCGCGCGACGGCGGCAGGGTCGATCGGGGACGCTCCTGCCGTATCACGCACCGCATTTGGCGTCGGCACGCCCCTTGGCCACCCTGTCCTTCAGGGGTTGCGCGATCTTTTCCCCGTAAACGTCGAGCAACTCCGCATAGACCTTGCAGGCGTCGGCCGGCTTCGGGGGCTTCAGGCTCATCAGCGACTGGCCGAGATAATAGAGGCTGTCGGGTGCGCGCTCGCCACGTGGCATCGTTTGGTAATTGGCATAGAAGGCTTCGGCCGCGAGCGCGGGCTTGCCGTCGTCCAGATAGGCGCGACCGAGCAGATTCTGCGCGTAGCTGGCGCGACGATGCTTGGGATATTTCGCGACGAACGCCTTGAGCGCGGTCGCGGCGGCCGGATAGGACTTCTGCTCCCACAGCCTGTAGCCGGCGAGATAGGCATCTTCCCCTGCGTCGCCCGTGGACGGGGGTGTGGCCGCAGGCGATGCGGCCGGCGCCGCCTCAGCGGCTGTCGGCTCGGCCGGGCGCGGGGCGGGGCTCACCGGAGTCGCGGCAGCAGGGCGGCCGGGGGTCGCGGCCCCGGGGGCCGGAGCATTCCCCTCCAGC
>CAJYJW010000235.1 GCA_913775025.1 uncultured Sphingomonas sp.
CGCCCACCACGACCCAGATGAGGCGCGACGGATCGATCACCTTCCGCGCCGCCGCATCCAGTTCCGGCGCGGTCAGCGCGCGATAGCGATCGGGCAGGCGCGTGTAATAATCGTCCGGCCGGCCATAGAGCGCGTTGCGCATGATCGCCCCCAGAAGATCGCCCGATGTCTCGAAGCTGCCGGGCAGCGACCGTACCGCGCCGTTGATCGTCCGGTCGCGCTCGTCCGCCGTGGTGCCCTTGGGGCCGAGATACGCCTTCATGTCGGCGATGGCGGCGGCGATCGATGGCCCGGTCTGGTCCGTCTGCACGGGGGCGGAGAACATGAACGGCATATTCTCCTTCACCGTCTGCACGCGGGTGTTGACGCCGTAGGCCCAACCCTTGTTCTCGCGCAGATCCATGTTGAGGCGGGAGGTGAAGCTGCCGCCCAGCACCTCGTTGGCGGTGACGAGGGCGAGCGGATCGTCCGTGCCCTTCACCGGCAGCACCGCGCCCGCCAGAATCAGCGATTGCGGGCTGCCGGGCCGGTCGATCAGCACGATGCGGCTGGGCCGCGCCATGCGATCCTCGCGAAACAGCTTCACCCCCTTCGCCACGCTCGCCACCGGCTTCCACGTGCCGAACCTCTGCTCCAGCAACGGCTTCAGCTCGGCCATGGTCACGTCGCCCGCCACGAAGATGCGGGCATTGTCAGGCCGCAGCCACGTCTGCTGGAAGGCGATCAGGTCGGCGCGGGTGGCCGCCTTCACCCCCGCCTCGGTGCCGCTGCCGGTAAACGGAATGCCGTACGGGTGCGCCGGGCCATACAGCAACGGCGGCAGCTCGCGCGCGGCGATGCTGCTGGGCTGCGTCTTTTCCGATGCGATGCGGGCGAGCATCTGGCTACGGATGCGCTCCACCTCGGGCGGCGCGAATATGGGATTGCGCACCACGTCAGCGAACAGATCGAGCGAGGGGGCGAGGTTAGGCTTCAATGCGAACAAGCTGAGCGTCGTGCTATCCATTCCCGCCGATGCGCCGATCGTAGCACCCAGCCGCTCCTGCGCCTCGGCGATGCCGATCGAATCACGGGTCGGCGTGCCCTCGTCCATCAGCGCCAGCGTCAGCGCCTCGGTGCCGAGCTTGGCCTTCGGGTCGGCCGCATTGCCCGCGTCGAACACCATCGCCAGCCGCACCGTCGGCACGGTGGTGCGCCGGGCGAGCACCACCTCGATCCCGTTCGACAGCCTCGTCCGCTCGATCGGGGGGAATATGAGGTCGCCGATCGGCTGGACCGGGGGGGCGACGCGCACGGGGCCTGCAGCCTGCTTCGGCGCGGGCGGCGGACCGGGCGGGGCGACGGGGGCCGGCTGCGCCTGCGTCGTCGGATCCGCCTTGCCGGGCGCGGGCGCGGCGATCGAGGCGGCGGGTGCCGCCGCCCCGCCCTGCTTGGGATCGCGATAATAGCGCGGGCCGGTGAAGCTGCCGCCGGCGGCAGCGAGATCGGCGGCGCTGCGCTCGCCCGGCTCCACCCGTAGCCGCAGCGCGGGGCGGCCGAGCCATTTGCGCGCGGCGGCCAGCACGCTTGCCGGCGTGGCGGCGGCGTAGGCCGCCAGATCCTTGCGATACTTTTCGGGATCGTTCGAATAGACCGCGCCCTCGGCCAGCGTCACCGCCTTGCCGCCGAAGCCGCCAACCGACTCCAGGCCGTTGATCCGCCCCGTCACCTCTCGCGTGGCGGCGCGCGTCACCTCGTCGGCGGTCGGCCCGGACTTGAGGAAGTCCGCGAGGAGGGCATCCAACCGGGTCGCGACCGCATTCGCATCCACGCCCGGCTTCACGTTGGCGCTGATGTCGATCAGCGAGACCTTCTCGAACGGCTGCAACCCGGCGGAGGCGCTGACCGCCGTCTTCTCCTGCCGCACCAGGGCATTGTCCAGCCGCGAGGATGAAAGGCCGCCGATGATGGTGAGCGCTATATCCAGCGGCACCAGATCCGAGTCGTTCAGCCCCGGCCCGGTCCAGTCGCGCTGGATGCGCGTCGTCGCCACGCGATCCCGCATTACCCGATCGACGGGTGCGGGCAGGCCGGGCACCGTTACGACCGGTCGCGCCGTCTCCGGCCCGCGCGGGATCGCGCCGAAATAGCGCTCCACCAGCGGGCGTGCGGCCGCCACGTCGATATCGCCCGCCAGCACCAGCACCGCATTGTTCGGGCCGTAGTGCGCGCGGAACCAGTTCTTCACGTCCTCAAGGCTCGCCTTGTCGAGATCCGCCATCGAGCCGATCGTCGAATGGTGATACGGGTGGCCTTGCGGAAACAGCGTTTCCAGCTGGACATATTCGACGAGGCCGTAGGGTTCGTTATCCCCCTGCCGTTTCTCATTCTGGACCACGGCGCGTTGGTTATCGAGCTTGGTCTTGTCGATCGCGCCCAGCAGATGCCCCATGCGATCCGATTCGAGGAACAGCGCCAGCGGCAATGCGCCCGTCGGCACCGTCTCGAAATAGTTGGTGCGATCGAACCAGGTCGTGCCGTTCAGATCGGTCGCGCCCACCGTCTCCAGCGGCTTGAAGAAATCGTCGTTGGCGTTTTCCGATCCGTTGAACATCAGATGCTCGAACAGGTGGGCGAAGCCGGTCTTGCCTGCCGGCTCGTCCTTGGACCCGATATGATACCAGACGGAGACGGCGACGATCGGCGCCTTGCGATCGGTATGCACGATCACCCGCAGGCCGTTCGGTAGGGTGAACTGGCTGTACGGAATGTCCACCTGCTTCACCAAGGCCGATACCGGGGCCGGCCTGTCGATCGTGGCGGGGGCGGCAAGCGCGGATGTGGCGAGCAGGATTGCGGCGAACGAACCGATGATCGGACGGAACATAGGGGACTTTCCGAACGGAGGGGGCCAAGGGGCCGATACGTCCTATCTAGCCCAACACACCGATCCGGCAATATCGACGCCGATCGACCGGCAAGGAGCGCATATGAACCGCAACGGCGTCAACGAGATGGCCCGGCAATATCTTGGCCTCGCCCCGGAACGGCTGGACGAGGAGGAGCGGCGCGTCCTCCACGGCATCAACGATCACAAGCCGATCAGCCGCGACATGGCCGAGGAGGACGAGATACGCTCGACCTTCTGGGACAGGCTGGCCGATCGGGTGGCGGCGATCGGCGGCTCGTGGGGGTTCATCTTCGGCTTTCTCGGCATCCTGATCGCTTGGATGCTGGTGAACACGGGCATCCTGCCGCGCCTGCACGATGCTGCGTTCGATCCCTATCCGTACATCTTCCTCAATCTGATGCTGTCGATGATCGCCGCCCTGCAGGCGCCCGTCATCATGATGAGCCAGAACCGGCAGGCAGCCCTCGATCGCTCCGCCGCCAGTCACGACTATGAGGTCAACCTACGCGCCGAGCTGGAGATCATGCGACTACACGAGAAGCTGGATGCGATGCGAGCCGAGCATATCGAAGTGATGACGCGGCAGCAGGAGATGCTGGCGTTGCTCGCCACCAAAAGCTGAGCGCCACACTTGTGTGATAAATAAACCACACCATATCGCGGCGGAATGGAGGGAGGACGCATGAACCTCGAAAAATTTACCGACCGCGCGAAAGGCTTCCTGCAATCCGCGCAGACCGTCGCGATCCGCAACAGCCACCAGCGGATCGCGCCCGAACATCTGTTGAAGGCGCTGCTCGAAGACAAGGAAGGCATGGCGAGCGGCCTGATCCGCGCCGCCGGCGGATCAGCCGAAATCGCGCTACGCGATACCGATGCGGCGCTGGCGAAGCTGCCCGCCGTCTCGGGCAGCGGCGCGCAAGCATCGCCCGGCATCGACAATGATCTCGCCCGGGTCCTCGATTCCGCCGAGCAGGTGGCGCAAAAGGCCGGCGACAGCTTCGTCACGGTCGAGCGGATGCTGCTCGCCCTGACGCTCGCCACCACGACGGCGCCGGGCAAGGCGCTTGCGGCGGCGGGCGTGAAGCCCGAGGGGCTGAACGCCGCGATCAATCAGCTCCGCCAGGGCCGCACCGCCGATACGGCGGGCGCGGAGGACCGCTACGATGCGCTCAAGAAGTTCGCCCGCGATCTGACCGAGGCCGCGCGCGACGGCAAGCTCGACCCCGTGATCGGTCGCGACGAGGAGATCCGCCGCACCATTCAGGTGCTCGCGCGGCGCACCAAGAACAACCCCGTGCTGATCGGCGAACCGGGCGTCGGCAAGACCGCGATCGCCGAGGGGCTGGCGCTCCGCATCGTCAACGGTGACGTGCCCGACGGCATCAAGGATCGCCGTGTCATGGCGCTCGACATGGGAAGCCTGATCGCCGGCGCGAAATATCGCGGCGAGTTCGAGGAGCGGCTGAAGGGCGTGCTCGACGAGGTGAAGCAGGCGGCGGGCGAAATCATCCTGTTCATCGACGAGATGCACACGCTGGTCGGCGCGGGCAAGGGCGAGGGCGCGATGGACGCCTCCAACCTGCTCAAGCCCGCGCTGGCCCGCGGCGAGCTGCATTGCGTCGGCGCCACCACGCTCGATGAATATCGCAAGCATATCGAGAAGGATCCCGCACTTCAGCGCCGCTTCCAGCCGGTGTTCGTGGAGGAGCCGACGGTCGAGGATACGATCAGCATCCTGCGTGGGCTCAAGGAGAAGTATGAGCTGCACCACGGCGTGCGCATCACCGATGGCGCGCTGGTGGCGGCGGCCACCCTCTCCAACCGCTACATCACCGATCGCTTCCTGCCGGACAAGGCGATCGACCTGATGGACGAGGCCGCCAGCCGCCTGCGGATGGAGGTGGAATCCAAACCCGAAGAGATCGAGGCGCTCGACCGCCGCATCATTCAGATGAAGATCGAGCGCGAGGCACTGCGCCGCGAGACGGACGACGCCTCGCGCGACCGGCTGGATACGCTGGAGGCCGATCTGGCGGGGCTGGAGGAGCAATCCACGATGCTCACGACGCGCTGGCAGGGAGAAAAGGAAAAGATAAACGCCGAGGCCAAGCTGAAGGAGCAGCTGGATGCCGCCCGCATCGAGGTGGAGCAGGCGCAGCGCGGCGGCGACTGGGCTAAGGCGGGCGAGCTCAGCTACGGCGTGATCCCCGATCTCGAACGGCAGCTGGCCGAGGCCCAGACCGCTGCGGCGGGTGCGATGCTGCGCGAGGAGGTGACCTCCTCCGACATCGCCGGCGTCGTCAGCCGTTGGACGGGCATCCCGGTCGACCGCATGCTGGAAGGCGAGCGCGAGAAGCTGCTTCAGATGGAGCAGACGATCGGCAAACGCGTGATCGGCCAGAAGGCGGCGGTGGATGCGGTATCGCGCGCCGTCCGTCGCGCCCGCGCGGGGTTGCAGGATCCCAATCGGCCGCTCGGCTCCTTCCTGTTCCTCGGGCCGACGGGGGTCGGCAAGACGGAGCTGACGAAGGCGCTCGCCGGCTTCCTGTTCGACGACGACGCGGCGATGGTGCGGATCGACATGAGCGAGTTCATGGAGAAACACGCCGTCGCCCGGCTGATCGGCGCGCCGCCCGGCTATGTCGGCTATGAGGAAGGCGGCGTGCTGACCGAGGCCGTCCGGCGTCGTCCCTATCAGGTGATCCTGTTCGACGAGGTAGAGAAGGCGCACGGCGACGTATTCAACATCCTGTTGCAGGTGCTGGACGATGGCCGTCTGACCGACGGGCAGGGCCGCACGGTCGATTTCTCGAACACGCTCATCATCCTGACCAGCAATCTCGGCAGCCAGTATCTGGCCAACCTCGCCGACGGCGCGGACGTGGCGAGCGTGGAGCCGCAGGTGATGGACGTGGTGCGCGCGCACTTCCGGCCGGAGTTCCTCAACCGGCTGGACGAGATCATACTGTTCCACCGCCTGGGGCAGGACACAATGGGGCCGATCGTCGACATCCAGGTCGGCCGCGTCGGGCGTCTGTTGAAGGACCGCAAGATCACGCTGGATCTGACGGAGGGCGCGCGCGCGTGGCTTGGCCGGGTCGGCTACGATCCGGTCTATGGCGCGCGGCCGTTGAAGCGGGCGGTGCAGAAATATCTGCAGGATCCGCTGGCCGACGCCATCCTGCGCGGCGACATCCGCGACGGATCGCTGGTGACGGTGGACGAGGGCGACGGCGCGCTGGCGCTGGGCGTGACGGCGGGCGGCGGTTGAGGCGACATGGGGCTGCCGGGCGGAGTTGCACGCCCGGCAGCCCCATGCGATCCTCCAGGCACGATAGAGGAATGGAGAGACCGCGATGTCCGCCCTTGTCCTATATTTGCGCCGCTACGGCGCCTACCACCGGGACGAACGCAACATCGCGACCCATCAGGTCGGCATCCCCTTGATCGTACTTGCAGTGGCAATCCTTGCTTCGCGTCCGATGATTGTGCTGCCGGGCAATGCGACGGGAACGCCGGCGATGGTGCTCTCGGCGGCGGCCACGTTCTTTTACCTGCGGCTCGACCTACGGTTTGGCCTCGTCATGGCGACGTTGCTCGCCATCGCTTGCTGGCTGGGCATTTTCGTGGCGCGCCTGCCCACCGGATCGTGGCTGACGATCGGCATGTTCGCCTTCTCGCTCGGCTGGGCGCTGCAATTCCTCGGTCATCATTACGAAGGGCGCAAGCCCGCATTTCTTGACGACGTTCGCGGCCTGATAGTCGGCCCGATCTTCGTCCTCGCGGAGACGGCGTTCGCATTGGGGCTGCGTCAGGACGTGCGCGACGCCGTCAGCGGCGGTTCGGATCGATGCGCGGGGTGATGGCTGGCGGCACTATCCTATAGGCGAGGCCCGCCGCGCGGCACGGAGGGTTAGCCTTTGCGTCGTAACCGCTAGAAAGGCCGCGCCGTGCGTTCCATCCTCCACCATGTCGCGCTTAGCACCGGCAACCTCGACAGGATGGCTGCCTTCTACGAAACCGCCTTCGGCTTCGAGCGCGTAGGCGACGAGTTTTCCTGGCGCGAAACGCCTGAGATCGATCGCGTCCTTGGGCTCGCGGGGTCGGCGGCGCGGTCACAGATGTTTCGTGCAGGGGGCTGTTATGTCGAACTGTTCGAATATGCCGCCCCACCGCCCCGGAACGATGTACCGCTGCGACCCAACGATCGCGGCTATACCCATTTTGCGATCGACGTGGCGGATGTGCGGGCAGAGATGGAGCGGCTGCGGCCGCTCGGCATGACGTTCGCGACGGACGTGCCGTTGAGCGGTGACGGCATCACCGCCGTCTATGGCTATGATCCCGATGGCAATGTGATCGAGTTGCAGCAACTGGCGGAAGACCATCCGATGGCGATCGCTCGCCTTGCGACGGCGCTATGAGCGGGGTTCCGCCGACCGGCGGCATGGTGCGCGAGGGCGGGTGCCTGTGCGGCGCGGTGCGCTACCGGGCCGCATGGCCACCGTTGGCGACCGTTGTCTGCCATTGTCGCAACTGCCAGAAGCAGTCTGGGTCGGCCCTCTCGGTCGTCGCGGCCTTCCCGCGCGACGGGGTGACCGTCGAGGGAGCGCTCGGCCTGTTCGTGGATCGTGCGGAAAGCGGGAACGATGTCTATCGGCAATTCTGCCGCGATTGCGGTTCACCGATCCTGACGGATACGAAGGCCGCGCAGGCGGACGGGATCATCTTCC
>CAJYJW010000236.1 GCA_913775025.1 uncultured Sphingomonas sp.
CTGGAGGCACTCCTGATCCGCGCAAAGGCTGCCGCCGCTTTTGCGGGCGTCTGCCGGATCGTCTATGGGGCGGTCATGGATGCCGATTTTCAGCTAGATCGCCCGTTGGCCGGGGCGCGTATCGTCGTCGCCATGTCGGGCGGGGTGGACAGTTCGGTCGTGGCCGCGCTCGCGGCGCGCAGCGGTGCGGAGACGATCGGCGTCACCCTGCAACTCTACGATCATGGCGCGGCGGTGGGGCGTAGCGGGAGTTGTTGCGCGGGTCAGGACATTCGCGATGCGCGGGCGGTCGCGGATCGGCTCGGCATCGCGCATTACGTGTTCGATTACGAGACGCGGTTTCGCGAAGGCGTGATCGAGCGGTTCGCCGACGATTATGCCGCCGGCCGCACCCCGATCCCGTGCGTGCGATGCAATCAGGGCGTGAAATTTACCGACCTGTTCGGCCTTGCGCGCGATCTGGGCGCGGATTGTCTCGCCACCGGTCATTATGTCCGCCGCGTGATGGGGGAGGGCGGCGCGGAACTGCACCGCGCGGCGGACCCGGCGCGCGATCAGAGCTATTTTCTCTTCGCGACCACGCAGGATCAGCTGGAGTATCTACGGTTCCCGTTGGGGGGAATGCCCAAGCCGCGCGTACGTGCGATCGCGGGCGAACTCGGGCTGGGCGTGGCCGCCAAGCCGGATAGCCAGGATATCTGCTTCGTGCCCGATGGCGATTATGCCGCCGTCGTCCGCAAGGTTCGGCCGGAGGCGGGCGAGGGGGGAGAGATCGTCGATCGCGCGGGTCGCGTGCTTGGGCGGCATCGTGGCCTCATTCACTTTACCGTGGGCCAGCGGCGCGGGTTGGAGATCGGCGGCACGCCCGAGCCGCTCTACGTCGTGCGGTTGGAGCCGGAGACGCGGCGCGTCGTGGTCGGTCCGCGCGCGGCGCTTGGCGTGGCGGCGGCGCGGATCGGCGAGGTCAACTGGATAGGCGGCGATCATCGCGGGCCGATGACCGCCAAGATCCGCTCAATGGCGAAGCCCGTGCCGGCGCGTTTCGACGGGACGATGTTGCGGTTCGAGTCCCCGGAATATGGCGTCGCGCCGGGTCAGGCGGCGGTATTCTATGCTGCGGACCGTATATTGGGCGGCGGCTGGATAGAAGAGACGGTGGCGGCGCAGGATTCAGTCGCCGCCTGACGGGCTGCCGACCGGTACCTCGTCAGCGGATCCAGTCCGCCACGTCCACGGCGATCTGATTGGCCGCCTGATTAAGCGCGGGGACGACGGCCTGCGGTGTCTCCGCCGTCACCGGCACGCGCGCCTCGAACCGACGGACCTCGCCGCCCGTCGACGCCCCGTCCTTGCCGCGCACCAACGTCGCGTCATAGACCGCGACGGCGGTCCTGCTGGCGCTATCGAGGCCGAACTGCGTGAGCTTACCGCCAAGCCGGATGCCGCCTGCGATCGCCGCCTGCCGGGGATCGAGCACAGCATGGGCCGTCCGCGACTGGATCGTTTCGGCCAGCACGTCACGGAAGAGGCGGTTGGGGGCATCGACCCATTGCGCGTCCTTCAGATAGGCGATCGCGGTCGCGCCCGACTGCACCGGAATGCGCGGCGTCGACAATTCCTGCGGCACGGTGGGAACGGCCACGATCACCGTCTGCCCGTCCCGCGCGGCGCGCGCCTGGCCGGCGGGCACCGCCGACGTCGGGGTCAAGGTCGAGAGGGAGTCAGGCGGGGACTCGCCGAAGCTGAGGCAGGCGGCGAGCGGCAGGGCCGCGATGACGGGAAGAGCGAGACGAAGAAGGCGCATCGGTTACTTCCCTGGCTTATAGTCTGGCAGCTTGCCACCGCCGATCAGTGCACCCGCGCCGCCGCGATTGAGTTTGGTCGCCACCCCGGTAAGCGCCTCCGACATTTCGGTCAGGTCACGAACGAGCTGGCCGACTTCCGGCACGGTCTGGGTGGAGAAGGCGCGCAGGCCCGGCCTCGCCTCGCTGATAGCGCCTTCCAGCGCATCCATGCTGCGCTGTGCGGATGCTACCGTCTTGCGCAGATCGGCGGCGATCGGCCCGACCTGACCGTTCGTGGTGGCGGCCAGTGCCCCAACCTGCTGCGCCGCATTGCCTGCCTGACGGATCGCCACCCGGGCATCGGCCAGCGTCGCCTGAATTTCCGGTGTCTGATTAGCCAACCCGCTGCTCATCTTGTCAAGATTGGCGAGGATGTTGCCCAGCGACTTCTGGTTGCGATCGTTCAACAGCTCTCCCATCCGCTCTGTCAGCGTCGATAGCTGCTGGAGCAGCTGCGGCGCGCTGTTGAGCAGCTCGCCGAGCGCACCCGGCTTGGTCGGGATCACCGGCGCGCCATAGGGGCCGACCTCGGTGATCGGCGGGGCGCCCTTGATCGCGCCGTCCAGGTTGATTTGCGAGACACCGGTGAAGCCGACGCCGGCGATGGTCGCGGTCGTACCCTGAAGGACCGGCGTCTCGGCCTTCACCGTGATCCGAACGCGTACGAATTCCGGCTGGTCGGGCATCAGCGCGATATCCTTCACCTGGCCCGACGGTACGCCGGAGAAGGTGACGGCGGAACCTTTGGCCAGCCCATCGACCGAGGTCTTGAAGAAGATGTCGTATGCCTGATCGTCACCTCCGGACAAGCGCGCCATCCACACCGTGAAGCCGATGATGATGGCGAGCAGCACCAGTACGACGCCGCCGACGAGAACATGGTTCGACCGGGTTTCCATCAGACGTCTACGCTCCCCCGGCCGATGCTTCCGCGGCGGCCTGTTGCTCGCGCGCCGCCGAGGCCCTGTCGGCGTCCATTTCCCCCTCGCGCAACCGCTGCGCGCTGTCCGCCGCGACGCGGCCGCGCGGGCCGTTGAAATATTCCTGAATCCACGGATGATCCAACGCCAGCAATTCTTCGATCGTTCCGACCGCGATCACCTTGCGATCCGCCAGCACCGCCACGCGATCGCAGATGGCGTAAAGCGTATCGAGATCGTGGGTGATGAGGAAGACCGTCAGGCCGAGCGTTTTCTGCAAACTCTTGATAAGCTCGTCGAAGGCGGCGGCGCCGATCGGGTCGAGGCCGGCGGTCGGCTCGTCGAGGAACAGCAATTCGGGATCGAGCGCGAGCGCGCGGGCAAGACCAGCACGCTTGCGCATGCCGCCCGAAAGCTCCGACGGATATTTCGGCCCCGCATCCGCAGGCAGACCGGACATTACGATCTTGTAGGCGGCGATCTCGTCCAGCAGCGTTTCGTCCAGACGGGGATAATATTCGCGGATCGGCACTTCGACATTCTCGGCCACGGTCAGCGTCGAGAAGAGCGCGCCGCCCTGAAACAGCACCCCCCAGCGCCGCCGCACGTTCTTGGCCTCGGTCTCCTCGCGATCGACCATCGGCGTGCCGAATACCTCGACATCGCCTTCCGTCGGCGATTGCAGACCGATGATCGATCGCATCAGCACCGATTTGCCCGTGCCCGATCCGCCGACCACACCGAGGATCTCGCCACGCCGCACGTCCAGCTCCAGGCCGTCGTGCACGACCTGCTCACCAAACGCGTTCCGTAGCCCGCGTACGCGAATGACGGCATCGTCTCGATCGCGCGCCTCGCTCATATCCAGCCGATCGATGCGAAGAAAACGGCGAAGAAGGCGTCGAGCACGATCACGAGGAAGATCGACTGGACGACGGCGGCGGTGGTGCGCAGGCCGACCTGCTCGGCATTCCCTTCCACCTGCATCCCCTGATAGCAGCCCGCCATCGCGATGATCAGGCCGAACACCGGCGCCTTGATCAGTCCCTGCCATACATCCGTGATCGGTACGACCTCCCGAATGCGGCTGATGAAGGTGATGGGCGGCAGATCGAGCGAAAACCAGCTAAATAGACCGCCGCCGACAAGCGCCAGCATCGCGGCATAAAAGCCCAGCAGCGGCATCAGTATCACGGCCGCCATCACGCGCGGCACGACCAGCGCCTCCATCGGAGACACGCCGATGGTGCGCATCGCATCCACCTCCTCGGCGAGCCGCATCGAGCCGATCTGCGCGGCGAAGGCGGAGCCGGAGCGGCCCGCGACCATGATGGCCGTCATCAACACGCCAAGCTCGCGGAAGGTGAGGCGGCCGACGAGATTGATCGTGAACACCTCGGCACCGAACTGGCGCAGCTGGATCGCGCCCTGCTGCGCGATAACGATGCC
>CAJYJW010000237.1 GCA_913775025.1 uncultured Sphingomonas sp.
TGATGGCTGACGCCCAGCACCCGCGTATCGGGATCGAGCAATCCGCCGCGCGCAAGGTTCACCAGCGCCGGCACCAGCAGGCGACGGGTGAGGTCACCCAGCGCGCCGAAGATCACCACGGTCGCGGGCGGCGCGGGATCGGCTGCGGCCGCCTCGCTCATTGCGGCGTCTCGACATGGCCGCCGAAGCCGTAGCGCATGGCGGAGAGCAGCTTGTCGCCGAACGTCGTATCCACCCGGCTGCGGTAGCGCGCGAACAGCGCGGCGGAGAGGACGTTCACCGGCACCGCCTCCTCCATCGCGGCATCGATCGTCCAGCGCCCCTCGCCGCTGTCGGCGACGTGGCCCGAATAATGTTCAAGCATGTTATCCTTGGCGAGGCCGATCGCACACAGATCGAGCAGCCAGGACGAGATGACGCTGCCGCGCCGCCATACCTCCGCCACGTCGGGCAGCGAAATGTCGAACCTTTCCCCCTCGGCCAGCTTGTCGGAGGATTTGCCCTTGAGCACGTCGAAGCCCTCGGCATAGGCCTGCATCAGGCCATATTCGATGCCGTTGTGCACCATCTTGACGAAATGGCCCGCCCCCGCCGGCCCGGCGTGCATATATCCCTTCTCGGCGCGCGGATCGAGCTCGCCGCGATCGGGCGTGCGGGGGACCGTGCCATATCCGGGGGCCAGCGCATCGAAGATCGGGTCGAGCTGGCGGACGACGCCCTCGTCGCCGCCGATCATCATGCAAAAGCCGCGTTCCAGCCCCCACACCCCGCCCGAGGTGCCGACATCGACATAATGCACGCCCCGTTCGGCGGCTGCCTTGGCGCGGCGTATGTCGTCCTTGTAGAAACTGTTGCCGCCATCGATGATGATGTCCCCCTCGGACAGCGCGGCCGTCAGCGCCGTCACGGTATCCTCGGTCGGTGCGCCGGCGGGCAGCATCACCCAAAGGATGCGCGGGGCGGCGAGCTTGGCGATCGCATCCTCGAGCGAGGTCGCGATGTCCGCGCCGTCGTCGCCCAGCGCCTTCACCGCATCGGCGCTGCGATCATAGCCGACGACTTCATGGCCGTGCTCGATCAGCCGGCGCGAAATGCCGGCACCCATCCGGCCGAGGCCGATCATCGCGAGACGCATCGAACAGGACTCCTCAATTCGCCGTGGCGAGGATCGCGGCGCGCAGCGCATCCATGCCGCCGCCGCCATGCTTCAGATGAACGCGCAACACCCGCCGGCCACGGTCCGCCAAAACGTCGGTGTCGCCGATCGCCTGCGCGATCTGCACCGTGCCGAAGCTGGCGCGATGTCCGGGCACGGCAAGGTCCGGCTCGGGATCGCGGGTGATCGTGAGGAACACGCCGGTCGCCGGGCCACCCTTGTACGCCTGGCCGGTGGAATGGAGAAAGCGCGGGCCGAACCCCGCCACCGTCGCCACCTGATGCGCATCACGGATCGCCAGCCGCATATCGGTGATCGCCGCCTCGTTTGCGTCGTTCCGCTCGATATAGGCGAGGAAGCCCGCATAATCGCCGGGACGCAGGCTGGCGAAATGCAATCGCAGCAGCGTGGCCGGGTCCGCCGGCGTCTCGGGCGATCCGGCAGCGGCGAAGAAGGCGAAATCCGCATTTTCCGCGATCGGCGTCGCCGCCGCCAGCGCCCCCGAAGCCTCATAGGCGTCGACCAGCTTGCGCGTCGCCACCTTGGCGGCCTCCACATCGGGCTGGTCGAACGGGTCGATGCCGATCACCGCGCCGGCGATGGCGGTCGCGACCTCCCAGCGGTAGAATTCCTGCCCGATCTGCTCACGCGATTTCAGCGTGATGCGGACGACCGGATGGCCGGCGGCGGCAAGCGCATCCAGCCCAGCAGGCTCCGCCTCGCCCTCCAAAGTGAAGGCGGCGAACAGGCGGTCCGTACCATAAACCATCGCCTCGCCGACGGGTTCGGCATCGACGGGCACGATGCCCTTGCCCTGCTTACCGGTGCTTTCCGCCAGCAACTGCTCCAGCCACGGCCCAAGCGGCGCGAGGCTTGGCGAGGCGAGGACAGTCAGCTTGTCGCGTCCGGCCTTCGCCGCCTCGCCGATGATCGCGCCCAGCCGAAAGCCGGGATTGCGCGCGGGCGGCACGTCGCCGCCGCAGGAGAAGACCATCGGCGCGGTCGCCGCGTAAAAGGCATGCGTGTCGATGCCGATCGCGGCGGCGGGCACCATGCCGAACACCGACAGGACCGAGTAGCGCCCGCCGATCGCCGGATCGCCGGCGAAGATATGCGCATAGCCATCGGCCTTGGCCACCTGCTCCAGCTTCGAACCCGGATCGGTCACGGCGACGAAATGGTCACCCCGCTTGCCGGCGAGGTCGTAGAAATAGCTGCGCAGCAGTTCCGGCTCCATCGTCGATCCGGACTTGGACGAGACGATGAACAAGGTGTTCGCCGGGTCGATCGCGGCGGCAACCGTCGCGATCTGGCCGGGGTCGGTCGTGTCCAACACGTGCAGCCGCGGCTGCCCCGCTGCCGAGCCGAGGATGAGCGACAGCACCTCCGGCCCCAGACTGGAGCCGCCCATGCCCAGCAGCACGGCATCCTTGTACGCGCGTGCCTCGCCGGCCAGCGCCTTCAGGGCATCCGGATCGACCTGCTCCCCGCGCGCCGCCGGGATCCAGCCGAGCCATTTCGCCTCGTCGCCGCCGGTCCACAGCGTTGCGTCGCCCTGCGCCAGCCGCCGGGTCCACGCCTCGGCCCGCGCCGCCTCCAGTCGGTCGTCCACCGCTTTCGCCAGCGCCTCGGGCAGATCCGCCGTCATGGCGTTCAGCCGGCCGCCCAGCAGCGCCGCGCGTTTGTCCGCCACCGCGCCCAGCAGCGCGTCGGCCGCATCGGCGAACAGCTTCACGCCGTCCACGACCAGCTTTTCGGTGATGCCGGGTAGATCCAGCCCCAGACGTTCCGCCTCCGCCAGCACGTGGCGCGCGGCGTCAACGTCCTGCGTCAGCGTTTCGGCGACGGTGCCATGGTCGCGGAACGCATCCATCGTCGCGGGCGGCATGGTGTTCACCGTATCCGGGCCGATCAGCGTATCGACGTAGAGCGTATCGGGATAGGCCTTGTCCTTCACGCCGGTGGAAGCCCACAGCAGCCGCTGCGGCCGCGCGCCCTTGGCGGCGAGCGCCTGCCAGCGATCGCCCGCGATCATTCCAACATACCAGTCGTAGGCAAGCTTGGCATTGGCGATGGCGACCTTGCCGCGCAACGCCTTGAGCGCATCCGCCTCCGCATCGCCCGCCTCGACACGCGCATCGATCCGCTTGTCGATCTGCGCGTCGATACGGCTGACGAAGAAGCTGGCGACGCTGGCGATTCCATCGATCGCCTCGCCCTTTTCCACGCGCGCCTCGAGCCCGGCCATATAGGCTTCGGCCACCGCCTTGTAGCTGTCCAATGAGAACAGCAGCGTGACGTTGATGTTCAGGCCATCCTCGATCAGCTGGCGGATCGCGGGGACGCCGGCCTTCGTGCCCGGCACCTTAACCATCAGGTTAGGCTCATCGACCGCAGCCCACAGCCGCCGCGCCTCCTCGATCGTTTCCTCGGTGCCATCGGCCAGATAGGGGGAGACTTCGAGGCTGACATAGCCGTCCTGCCCGCCCATCCCATCATAGACGGCACGCAGATCGGCGGCCGCCGCCTTGATGTCGGCGATGGCCTGTGCCTCATAAGTATCCTGCACCGACGCGTCGGCTTTCCCGAGAAATTCGGAAAAGCCCGCGTCATAGGCATCGCCATGCCCCATCGCCTTCTCGAAGATCGAGGGGTTTGAGGTGACGCCGGTCAGCCCGTCCTTATCGATGAGCTTGCGCAATCCGCCCTCGGCCAGAAAGCGGCGGTCGACGAAATCGAGCCATGCGGCCGTTCCCGCCGCGTGCAGGCTACGGAGGCGATTGTCGGCGTTGGTAGGTGTCTTGTCGCTCATGCGTTCTTCCCGATCAGATCGCGGGCCAGCGCGCCGATCTTCTCGACGGTGAAGCCGTATTTCTCTTGCAGCTTGGCCAGGGGCGCGGAGGCGCCGAAGGTGGACATGGTGATCGTCGCCCCGCCCGAACCGACGTAGCGATCCCACCCCATCGACCCCGCCTGCTCGACTGCGAGGCGGGCCGTGATGGACGGCGGCAGCACGCTTTCACGATAGGCCCGGTCCTGCTTCTCGAAGAGATACCAGCTGGGCAACGACACCACGCGCGATCGTATGCCGTCCGCCGCCAACGCCTCATGCGCCTGCACCACCAGCGGCAGTTCCGATCCGGTGCCGATCAGGATGACCTGCGGGTCCTCGCTGTCGGCCAGCACGTAGCCGCCCTTCGCAAGCCCCTCGGCCGAGGCATATCGCGTCCGGTCCAGCGTCGGGATCGCCTGGCGGGAGAGAATCAGCGCGGTGGGCTCATGGGTGTGGGTCAGCGCGACCTTCCAGGCCTCGGCCACCTCGTTCGCGTCGCCCGGGCGGATCGTGTCGAGCCCCGGGATCGCGCGCAATGTCGCGAGATGCTCGATCGGCTGGTGCGTCGGCCCGTCCTCGCCCACGCCGATGCTGTCGTGGGTGAAGACAAAGACGACCGGCAATTCCATGATCGCCGCCAGCCGGATCGGCGCACGCATATAATCGGCGAAGACGAGGAAGGTGGCGGTGTAGGGCCGCAGGTAGGATAGCGCCATGCCGTTGGCGATCGAGCCCATCGCATGCTCGCGGATGCCGAAATGCATGTTCTGGCCACCGTAGTTGCCTGCCTCGAACGAAGGCTTGTCCTTCACGTCCGTCTTGGTGGAGGGCGCCAGATCGGCCGCGCCGCCGATCAAGGCCGGGATACGTGCCGCGAGCGCGTTCAGCACCTTGCCCCCGCTCTCGCGCGAGGCGACGCCCTTTGCGTCCGCATCGAAGACTGGCAGGCTGTCCGACCAGTCGTCGGCGATCTTGCCGTCGAGCAACTGGTCGATCTGCTCGGCCTCGGTCGGATGATCGTTGCGATAGCGCGTGAACATCGCGTCCCACGCCTCGCGCGCTGGGCGCCCCCGCCCCGCTATCGTCTCGTTGACATGCTCGGCCACGCCCTCCGGTACGAGAAACTGGGCATCCTCGGGCCAGCCATAGGCGCGCTTGGTCTCTCGGATCGCCTCCTCGCCCAGCGGCTCGCCATGCGCCTTGGCGCTGCCGGCCTTCGGGCTGCCCCAGCCGATCACCGAATGCACCACGATCAGCGTCGGGCGATCGTCCGTCGCGCGAAACGCATCCAGCGCTTTCGAGAGCGCGGCCGTGTCATTGGCGTCATCCACATGCAGCACCTGCCAGCCATAAGCGGCGAACCGCATGCCGACATCTTCGTCGAAGGCCAGATCGGTCTTGCCCTCGATGGTGATGTGGTTGCTGTCGTAGATCCAGCAGAGGTTCGAGAGCTTCAGATGCCCGGCGACCGAAGCGGCCTCGGCCGAGACGCCTTCCATCATGTCGCCGTCACCGCACAGGACGTAGACGTCATGATCGAACAGGTCGTAGCCTGGCCGATTGTAGCGCGCGGCCAGCGCCCGCTCCGCGATCGCCATGCCGACCGAATTGCCACAACCCTGCCCCAAGGGGCCTGTGGTCGTCTCCACCCCCGTCGTCATGCGATATTCCGGGTGTCCGGGCGTCTTGGAGCCAAGCTGGCGGAACTGCCGGATATCGTCGAGGCTGACCGCCGGCACGCCGGATGGCGTCCCGTCCGCCCCGATCTCTATCACGCCGGCCAAGTGCAGCAACGAATAGAGCAGCATCGAGGCATGGCCGACCGACAGGACGAAGCGGTCGCGGTTCGGCCAGTCGGGCTTGCCGGGATCGTAGCGCAGATAGTCCGTCCAGAGGGTGTAGGCGACGGGGGCGAGGGCCATCGGCGTGCCGGGATGACCGCTGTTCGCCTGCTGCACCGCATCCATCGACAGGGTGCGGATCGTATCGATCGCCAACCGGTCGATCGAGCCGTCTTCGTGGATAGCGGTGGCGTTCTGGGACTGTGACATTGATCGACTGACTCCGGGGATTGCCCGGCAAACGCAGCAGGGGGCATAAAAGCGCAGCGGGCGGTAAATTTACGCCGGTCGCACATCGCCGTGCGACGAACGGTGTGCCCGCCGGTCACCGGCCCCTCGTTGCCAGCCCCGTCTCGATGTTCCGGTCGGGCGGCGGCCTTACGCCGCATTACTCAAATTGACGCCGGCTCGCGCGAACGGTCAGGACCGGCGCCTGACCGCAACCGGAAGGGCCTGTGTCGTGATCGTAGCCTTGCTCACTCTGTTGCACGTTCTGATCCTCGTCTATTGGCTGGGTGGCGATCTCGGCGCCTTCTACACATCCGGCTTCATGACCGACCCAAGGCGCACCGTGCCCGAGCGGATGATGGCGTTGAAGATCCTCAACAATATCGACATGGCGCCCCGCACCACGCTGATCATGGCCTATCCGACCGGCATCACGCTCGCCTGGGCCAAGGGTTGGGTGGACATATCCGGCACTTGGCCGGCCATCGCGGCGGTGCTGTTCCTCGGCTGGCTGGCGATCGCCTGGGCGGTCCATCTCCAGCATGGCGGGGGTGGCATGCTCAAGCGGATCGACCTCGGCATCCGCTATCTATGCGTCACGGCGTTCGCGCTTGGCGGCATCGCCGGCCTTACCGGCCTGCGTGAAATGCCGCTGTTCATCGCGCTGAAGCTGTGCCTGCTGGCCGGATGCGTCGCGCTCGGCCTGATCGTCCGCTGGCAGCTCGTGCCCCTGTTCGGCGCGATCCGCGAGATGGCCGGCACCGGCCCCACACCGGAAACCGACGCCACGATCCGCCGCGTCAACAACGGCGCGCGCGTATCCGTGCTGACCCTTTGGGTGTTCGTCACGCTCGCCGCGTTCCTCGGCATCTGGCAGCCCGTATGAGGCACCGTCCCGGCTGACATCGCGCGCGCAAAGCGCTTGCCACAATTGTATTGTGTTTATATCAATTGGGGAAAGCGGCACCGCCGCGCACGTAGCCAGCCGCGGGGGCGATATGCACCATTCAGTCCAGGCCCGTTCCAAAGGATGCCGTCCGGTCGATCCGATACTTGTCGATCGCCTGCAGGCGATCGTCGATCGCCGCACCGACAGGGCGCTGACCGAACAGTTCGGTATCAGCTACAACACATGGCGCAAGCTGATCGCCGGGGAGCCGATCCGCGCCTCCGTGCTCACCCGGCTCGAGGCTCGGCTGGACCGTCTGGAGAACGCCCCGGCCTGATCGGGGCGAAGGCCTTAGGCCGGATCCGGCACGATCACCTGCCGGATCGCGCGCCCTTCGGCCAAACCGTCCAGCAGGCTGTTGATCTCGGACAAGGGGCTGACCGAGGTCAATAGCGTCTCGACAGGCAACCGCCCCGCCCGCCACATCGCGATATACCTGGGAATGTCCCGCGCGGGGATGGCCGACCCCATGTACGATCCGATCAGCGTCTTCCCATCCGCGACGAGGGAGACGGCCGGAATGCTGAATTTCTCCGCCGGATTGGGCAGCCCCACGGTTACGATCCGCCCGCCCCGCCTGGCCGCCGCATAGGCCGCCTCCAAAACCGCTGCCTTGCCGACCGTCTCGACCACCACGTCCGCGCCGCCCAGCGGGAACAGCGCGGGCAGGCGCTCCGCCTCCGTCACGTCCAGCGCCACCGCGCCAAGGCTTTCCGCCAACGCACGCTTCTCGGCGAAGGGATCCACCGCCACGATCAGCCCCGCGCCGCTGGCCCGCGCGGCGAGCAGCGCGGCGAGGCCGACGCCGCCCAGACCGTAGATCAGCACCGTCTCGCCCGGCCGCACCGCCGCCGAATTGACGACCGCCCCCGCCCCCGTCAGCACCGCGCAGCCGAACAAGGCCGCGACATGCGGCGGAATGTCCCGATCCACCTTCACGGCGGATCGGCGATCAACCACGACATGGGTGGCGAAGGCGGAAACGCCGAGATGATGATGCACCTCGCCCCCGCAGGCATCATGCAGGCGGCGGCCGCCGTTCAGCAGGCGGCCCTCCCCGTTCGCGGCCGCCCCCGCCGCGCACATGAACGGCTCGCCGCCCTTGCAGCGCACGCATTCCCCGCAGGACGGCAGGAAGGCGAGGATCACGCGATCGCCGACCGCGAACTGCGTATCCTCCGCGCTGCCCAAAGCCTCGACGATACCGGTCGCCTCATGGCCGAGCGCCATGGGCATCGGGCGCGGCCTGTCGCCATTCACCACGGAGAGATCGGAATGGCACAGCCCCGCCGCATCGATGCGAATCAGCAGCTCGCCCGCACGCGGCGGATCCAGCGTCAACGTCGCGAGGTCGAGCGGGCGAGTGGCAGCATAGGGACGCGGGTTGTCGCCCGTGCGCGCAAGGACGGCGGCGGTGATCTGCATGGCTATCCGACTTTCCGAGGGAATAAGGGTGCTGACGTCAGAGCGCCCACTTCTTTTCGAAATCCCACACGTCCTGAAAGCCGATCAGGCCGCAGAACTGCTTGAAGTCGAACATCGGCATGTCCGCCGGCTCGCCGTCACCCTGATCGCGCAGCTTGATGAAGGCGGTTTCGATCGCCGATGCGGCAATCAGGCTGGAAAGCGATGGGTAGATGGCGAAGGCATAGCCGATATCGCCCAGCACATCGCCCTTCAGGATCGGGGTCGATCCGCCGTTCGCCATGTTGGCCATCACCGGCTGCTCGAAGCTGGCGCATGCCAGCCGCATCTCCTCCTCGCTCTCCATCGCCTCGGGGAACAGCACGTCCGCGCCCGCCTTGGCATAAGCCTCCAGCCGGCGGAGCACGCTGTCCATGCCCTCGGACTGGCGCGCATCGGTGCGGGCGATGATGAGCATGTCGTCTCGCGTTTCGGCGGCGACCTTGATCTTCTGCACCATATCCTCGATCGGGATGACACGGCGGCCCGGCGTATGGCCGCACTTCTTGGGGAACTCCTGATCCTCGATCTGGATCGCGGAGACGCCCGCCGCCTCATAGCCGCGCACCGTATGCTGCACGTTCAGCAGCCCGCCAAAGCCGGTGTCGGCATCCGCGATCAGCGCCGCCTTGCTCGTCCGCAGGATCGTCATGTGGCGATCCAGCATCTGGGTGTAGGTGACGAGGCCGGCATCCGGCATCCCGTAGGCGGAGGCGGTCAGCCAATAGCCCGTGCCATAGACGACATCGAAGCCCACGCGATCGGCGACGACGGCGGTGATCATGTCGTGGATGCCGGGCACCACGAAAAAGTCCTTGGTGGCGAGTTTGTCGCGCAGGCGGGTATCGGCCATCTTATGTCCTTGCAGTCCAAAGCCAGGGGGTGGCGCGCTGCTGCGCGGCCTCGAAACGGGAAATGTCGTCGCCATGAAGGGCGAGGATGCGGAGCGTGTCGTTCCAGCCCTTCAGCAGCGCCTCGCGCCGATCCTCGGCGATGGCGAATGGGATCGCGACGTCGCCGGCGGTAACCGTACGGGCCTCAAGATCGACGGAGATCGTGCCCCCTGCTTCGGCGATGCCGCGCAGCATGGCGACATCCGTCGCGTCGAGCCGGATCGGCAGCATGCCGTTGCGGAAGCAGTTTCCGTAGAAAATTTCGCCGAAGCTTTCCGCCACAATCACGCGGATACCGAGGTCGCCGATCGCCCAGGGCGCCTGCTCCCGGCTCGATCCGCACCCGAAATTGGGGCCGGCGATCAGGATCGGGCGATCATTGTCCGTACCGATCGGAAAGCTCGGATCAGCGCGACGATCGGCAAAGGCATAGGCCCCCAGCCCCTTCTTCTCGGTGATGAGAAGGAAACGCGCGGGGTAGATGATGTCGGTATCGACATCCGCCTCGGGCAGCGACACCGCCTGGCCTGCAACGACCGTCAGCGGGGTCATGCCGCCACCTGCCGCACATCGACGATGCGGCCGGCGATGGCGGCGGCAGCGACCATCGCCGGGCTCATCAGATGGGTGCGCGCGCCGACCCCCTGCCGCCCCTCGAAATTACGGTTGGAGGTGGACGCGCAGCGGGCGCCCGGCGGCAGCCGATCGTCGTTCATCGCGACGCAGAGCGAGCAGCCCGGTTCGCGCCATTCGAAGCCGGCGGCGGTAAACAGGTGGTCGAGCCCCTCGGCCTCCGCCGCCGCCTTCACCCGCATCGAACCCGGCACCACCAGCGCACGCACGCCCTCCGCCACATGCCCGCCGCCGATCACGGCGGCGGCGGCGCGCAGATCCTCGATCCGCCCGTTGGTGCAGCTGCCGATGAACGCGTGGTCGATCGGCAGGCCGAGCAGCGCATCGCCCGCCCGCAGGTCCATATAGCGCAACGGCTTGGCGAGCCGGTCGTCGGCCGGAATGACCGCACCCATCGGCAGCGACTGGTCGGGGCTGGTGCCGAAGGTGGCGTGCGGCGCGATCCCATCGGCCGCGATCACGACCTCGTGATCGAACGCGGCATCGGGATCGCTGGCGAGCGTGCGCCAATAAGCGATCGCAGCCTCCCACTGCGCCCCACGCGGGGCACGGGGGCGGCCTTCTAGATAGGCGAAGGTCGTCTTGTCCGGTGCAACGATGCCGCTGCGCGCGCCCGCCTCGATCGTCATGTTGCAGAGCGTCATCCGCCCTTCCATCGAAAGCGCGCGCACTGCCTCACCGGCATATTCCACCGCGAAACCGGTACCGCCCGAAGCACCCGTTTCGCGGATGAAGGCGAGCGCCATGTCCTTCGCCGTTACCCCGGGCGCGAGTTTGCCATCGAAGGTGACGCGCATCGTACGCGCGGGCGCTTGCCACAGGGTCTGCGTCGCCATTACCGTGCCGCATTCGGATGCGCCGATACCGAAGGCGAGCGCGCCGAACGCGCCATGCGTGCTGGTATGGCTGTCGCCGCACACCAGGGTCATGCCGGGCAGCGTGAAGCCCTGCTCCGGCCCGATGACGTGGACGATCCCCTGATCCCCGCCCGTGAGCGTCAGATATTCGATGCCAAACTCCGCGCAATTGCGCTCCAGCAACGCCACCTGCGCGGCGGCCTGGCGGTCGGCGATCGGCTGGTCGCGATCATGGGTCGGCACGCTATGATCGGCTACCGCCAGTTGCGCGGCGCGGCGACGCACGGAGAGCCCGTCCTCACGGAGCGCCTCGAAACTTTGCGGCGTGGACACCTCGTGCAGCAGATGCCGGTCTATGTAGAGCAGTGCCTTGCCGTCAGCCTCCGCCACGACATGCGCGTCCCACAGCTTTTCGTACAGCGTGCGCGCCATATTCTCAGTCCAGTTGCCCGTCGGCCGTCGCGGCGATCTGCGCGCCGGTGGCGAACCCATGCCCCGGCTGCCCGCCAAGCCATCGCAGCAGCCCCTCGAACTCGTTCACGCGATAAGGCAGGCCGGTAATGTAGGGCGTAAGGTTCAGCGGCAGCATCCGCCCGCCGCCCGAGGCATCCGCCTCGGCTGACAGCCAGGTGAAGGCGTCGCGGATCTGCTCGCAATAGCTGGCCATCGATTGCTGCTGCACGTTCAATATCTGGCGATCGGACAGCTCATGGTTGAGCGGCAGGTTGAGGAGCGGGCCGTGCGCCGTCGTCATGCGATAGGGCAGATCGTCATTCACCCAGTCGCAGGCATAGGCGAGGCCGGCCTCGGCGAGCAGCGCGGGCGTATCGAACGATTGCGACCGCGCGATCGACAGCCAGCCCTTCGGCCGCGTACCCGTCACCGTTTCCAGCGTATCTAGGCTTGCGGCAATCATCGCGCGTTCCTCCGCCACCGGCACGCCGGTCGCGATCGTCGCGTTCATGTCGGTCGCGTGCGCCACGATCTCATGCCCGGCGGCCACGATATCGCGTACCAGCGGCGCATAGCGTTCGGCGATGGCGCTGTTCATCGCGATACTGGCCTTCGCACCCACCCCGTCCAGCGCATCGAGCAGACGATAGATGCCGACGCGGTTGCCATAGTCGCGCGACGTATAATGGCGATAGTCGGGATAGGCCGTCTGCATGTGGCCGGGGGCGAGGAAGGGCTTCGCGTTCGGCGTGATCGGAAACCATTCGAGGTCGATCACGATCCACGTCAGCACGCGTTCGCCATGCGGCCAGACGAGCGGCTTGCGCGAGAACAGGTTGGACCAGCGGTACAGGCCGTGATCCATCCCCTCGGCGCGGTGGGCATATTCGAGATATCCGGGATCGAGCGTCATGCCGCACCCCCCTTCGCCTGCGCGAGATAATGATCGGCGATATCGCCGGATCGGGTGATCCACGCGCGCCCGTCCGCCGCGATGTGGCGCAGCACTTCCTCGAACGGGCCGATGCGGTGCGGCTGGCCGATCAGATAGCTGTGCAGCGGGATGCACATCACCGTGCCGGAGGCGGCGCCCTCTTCGGCGAGCCGCTCATATTGCCGGATCAGCGTCTGCGCATATTCGCGCGGGCTCATGTTGTAGATGAAGAAGCCATAATGGTCGTTCACCTCAAGGCTGTACGGCATGGAGATGAGCTGCCCCTCGCGCGTCGCGACCGGCATCGGCTGATCGTCGTGGTAGAGATCGCACGTATAGGTCATGCCATATTCGGCGATGAGGTCGAGCGTGCGTGGCGTGTGCGTCAGCGCGGGGGCGAGCCAGCCCTTGATCGTCTGCCCGGTCGCCTCGCGCACGGTGCGGATCGAATCCTCGATGATGTGGCGCTCCTGCGCCTCGTCCATGCCGTAGCTGTAGCGCGTGTTATAGATGCCGTGGCTGAAGAATTCCCAACCAAGCGCATTGGCGTTGGCGACGACCTCGGGGATATGCTGGCAGAGCGCCACGGAGAGCGACACCGATCCCTTGAAGCCGTGCTTTTCCATCATCTCGGCCATGCGCCAGTGGCCGACGCGATTGGCGTAATCGCGGTGCGAATAGCCGACGACATCCGGGTGCGGTTTCGGCCAGCTCGCCCGGTGCGGATTGCGCGGCGGATCGAGCTCATAATATTCCAGGTTGGGCGAGACCCAGACGGCGACCGTCTTGCCCTCGGGCCAGGCGATCTTCGGCCGGCCGCGATAGGGCAGGTAATCGTAGAGGCCGGGATCGGCTTCGCCCTCGCGCATCACCGCGCCTCCAGCCAGTCGATTACCGTCTGCACCGGCTCCACGTCGGCATATTTGATCGCAAGATCGGTCAGGTTGGCGAAATGGAAGCTCTCATGCTTGTCAGCGCAGGTCTCGATCGGGACGATCGTGCGGTAGCCGCGCGACAGCGAATCCACCGCCGTCGCCCGAACGCAGCCGGAGGTGGAGCCGCCCGTCACCACCACCGTATCGACACCGTGATAGACGAGCAGCGACTGCAGCGGCGTCTCGAAGAAGGCGGACGGCATGCGCTTGGTGTAGATGGTGTCCTTCGGATCGATCTCGCAACGCTCGTCAAAGGCGTGGCGGCGGCTGCCATATTTGATGTTCTGCAGTGAATCGGGCGTGTCGGTGCGCGTGCCCCAAACACCGCAATCGGACGCATCCTCGGCGTAGGCGACATGCGTCCAGACGACCGGCATCCCCTTCGCCCGCGCCAGATTCGAGATCGTGTTGGTATATTCGATCTGGCGCGGATCCGTTTCGTAGGCAGTCGCGAACTCGTCGATGCGGGTATAGGCGCATTGGAAGTCGACGTTCACGATCGCCAGCTTGCGGCCGAAACCGAACTTCACCCGGTTGGGCTTGGCGATCGTCTCCTCGAATATCTGGCGCGCGGTCTTGTTGTCGCACACCATCTTCGTGCCGATGCTCGTCATGCGAACGCTCCTTCCCTGGTGGTGGCCTTCGGGGTGGCCGGTACGAAACCCAGCGGCAGGCCCGCAAGCGGGGCGAAACCGTACAGCGGCTCGTCGCCCAACGCGGCGGCAACATGCTCGCGCACCGCGAACAGGCGATCGAGATCGATGCCGGTCCTCACCCCCATCGCCTCGAACATGAAGACGAGATCCTCTGTCACGATATTGCCGCTCGCCCCCGGCGCGAACGGGCAGCCACCCAGCCCGCCGAGCGAACTGTCGAACGTCGTCAGCCCCGCATCATAAGCGGCGAGCACGTTGGCGAGGCCGAGGCCGCGCGTATTGTGCAGGTGGATGCCGGTCAGAGCCTCTCGCCCCACCGCGCCCCACAAGGCCGCGATCATCGCCCTCACCGAGGCGGGATCGGCATAGCCAGTCGTATCGGCGAGACCCACCTCATCGCACCCCGCCGCCATCAGCGATTCCGCCAGGGCCACGACCTTGGCCTGCGGTACATCCCCCTCCAGCGTGCAGCCGAAGGCGGTCGACAGACTGCCTTCGAAATGCGGGCGCCGGCCTTCGGGCAGCGCGCGGATCATTTCCGCGATCCGCCGCGCATCGTCCAGCACCTGCGCGTGCGTCTTGCGCAGGTTGGCGAGGCTGTGGGCTTCGCTGCATGAAAGCGGCAGCGTGATCTTGTGCGCGCCTGCCGCCAGCGCATCCGCCGCACCGCGCGCATTGGGGACGAGGGCGGCGACCGTCAGCCCCGGCAAGGTCGTGGCGTAGCGCACGATTTCCGCCGTATCGGCCAGTTGCGGCAACAGCTTCGGCGGCACGAAGCTGCCAACTTCGATCTCGGTGATGCCCGCCGCCGCCATCTCGGCGATCCAGGCCTTTTTGGCATCGGTCGACATGATCGGCGCGATGCTCTGCAAGCCGTCGCGCGGGCCGACCTCACTGATCAAAACGTTCATGGCCGACATTCCTACCTTGATCCGAATTGTATTGTCTATATACCAATTAAAACAAATGTGTCGAGGTCGCGGGGGAGCGGGTTTTGGGTAACGGATCGGGAAAGCTGCCTCTCGCGGGGATCAAGGTCGTCGAATTCAGCCATATGGTGATGGGGCCTTCGACCGGCGCGATCCTGGGGGATCTGGGGGCGGACGTGGTGAAGGTGGAGCCGATCGGCGGCGATCATACGCGCCGGCTGCTCGGGTCCGGATCGGGCTATTTCCCGATGTTCAACCGCAACAAGCGCAGCATCTGCATCGATCTGAAGGATGCGGGCGGGCTGGACGTGGCCAGGCGCCTCGTCAACGGCGCCGACGTGCTGATCGAGAATTTCAGGCCTGGCGCCCTGGAAAAGCTCGGCCTCGGGCCGGATGCGTTTCAGACGAGCAATCCTGGCCTGATCTATTGCTCCACCAAGGGCTTTCTCGCCGGTCCGTACGAGCATCGCTCCGCTTTGGACGAGGTGGCGCAGATGATGGGTGGCCTTGCCTATATGACCGGCCCGTCCGGCCGGCCCCTGCGTGCCGGCGCGTCGGTGATCGACATCACCGGCGGCATGTTCGGCGCGATCGGTATCCTGTCCGCCCTCCTTGCGCGTGGGCGGGATGGCGAGGGCGCGCTGGTCCGCTCCTCCCTGTTCGAAACGACCGCTTATATGGTCGGTCAGCACATGGCGCAGATGGGCGTCACCGGCCAAGCCGCACGCCCGATGCCGGAACGTATCTCCGCCTGGGCGATCTACGATGTGTTCGAGACGGCCGATCCGTCGGAACTGCTGTTCGTCGGCGTCGTCAGCGACGGGCAGTGGCGCAACTTCGTGGAGGCCTTCGACCTGGGCGAGATCGGGCGCGATCCCCGCTTCACCACCAATAACGAGCGCGTGCTGGCACGCGACACGATCCTGCCGGTGGTACGCAAGATCATGGGCGAGCATAGCCGCGCCGCGTTGCTGGAGCGGCTGGAAAAGGCGGGCGTCGCGTTCGCACCGATAGCCCGGCCGGAGGATCTGTTCGACGATCCGCACCTGAACGCCAACGGCGGGCTGGTCGATCTGACGCTGGACGACGGCCGGCCCATCCGCCTGCCCGCACTGCCTCTGGAGATCGACGGCGCGATTCCCGGCGTGCGGCACGATCTGCCCCGTGCCGGCGGCGATACGGAAGCGGTGCTGCGCGATTTCGGTTTCGCCGAGCCGGAGGTGTCGGCGCTGCTGGCGGGCGGGTCGATCGCATCGACCGCCACGGCCGGGGCACGGGCGGCGTCGTGACGCTCACCGCCGCCGCAGCTATCCGGCCGCCCCGCACGCTGGCGGACGCGATCTGGAACACGCACGTCGTCGCCGCGATTGACGCGCAGACTGACCTCATCGCGCTCGACCGGCTTCTCCTGCATGAGCGGACCGGCGGCGTGGCGCTAAAAAGCCTCGACGATGCCGGCCGCACGGTGGCGGCGCCCGCGCAGGTATTCGCGACGATGGACCATATCGTCGATACGTTCACCGGGCGCAGCGACGATACGCTGATGCCGACCGGCAAGGCCTTCCTGACGACGATGCGCGAGGGCGCGCGCAAGCATGGCATCACCCTGTTTGATCTGCACGACCCACGGCAGGGCATCGTCCATGTCATCTCGCCCGAGCAGGGCATCGTCCTCCCCGGTCTCACGCTCGCCTGCCCGGACAGCCACACCTGTACGCAGGGCGCGTTCGGCGCGATCGCCTGGGGCATCGGATCGACCGAGGCGGAGCATGCGCTGGCGACGATGACGCTCCGTGTCGAGCGGCCGCAGGACATGCGGATCACGATCGACGGCGAACTGGGGACGGGCGTCACACCCAAGGATCTGGCGCTGCACATCATCCGACGGCTGGGTTCGGGGGGCGCGAAGCGGCATATCGTCGAGTTCACCGGGTCGGCCGTCCGCGCGCTCGACATGGAAGGGCGCATGACGCTCTGCAACATGGCCACCGAACTCGCCGCCTTCGGCGCGATCATCGCACCGGACGAGACGACTTTCGCCTATCTGAAGGGTCGCCCGTTCGCGCCTGCCGGTGCGCAGTGGGAGGCCGCGGTGGCGCAATGGCGCACGCTGGCGACGGAAGACGGCGCACCCTTCGCCGCCGAGCATCACTTCGATGCCGCGCAGGTCGCCCCAATGATTACCTGGGGCACCAGCCCGCAGCACGGCATGCCGCTCGACATGGCCGTGCCCTTCTTCGAGGCGCTGGACGGGGCGACCGGCCGCGCGGACTATGATCGCGCGGTCGCCTATATGGACGTGACACCGGGCGCGCGGCTGGAGGGGGTGCCGATCGACGCCGCCTTCATCGGCTCCTGCACCAACAGCCGCGTCTCCGATCTCCGCCGCGCCGCCGCGATCCTGAAGGGGCGGAAGGTGGCGGCCGGCGTGCGGGCGATCTGCGTGCCGGGATCGACACAGGTGAAGCGCGACGCGGAAGCCGAGGGGCTGGACGCGATCTTCCGTATGGCGGGGTTCGAATGGCGCGAGGCCGGCTGCTCGATGTGCTTCTACGCCGGGGGCGAAAGTTTCGGCGCGCAGCAGCGCGTCGTCAGTTCCACCAACCGCAATTTCGAGAGCCGGCAGGGGCCGGGCACGCGCACGCACATCGCCTCGCCCGAAACGGTCGCCGCCTCCGCCATCGCCGGCGCGATCGCCGACCCCCGCCGCTTGGAGGCACTGCCATGACGCCTCTCGTCCGGCTGCAATCGCGCGCGGCGCCTTTGATGCGCGACAATATCGATACCGACGCGATCATCCCCTCGCGCGAGATGAAGGCGGTGTCGAAGACGGGGCTGGCCGACGGCCTGTTCGCCGGCTGGCGTTACCGCACGGTCGGCGGGCGCGATCCCGACCCCGCCTTCGTGTTGAACGACCCGCGCTATGCGAACGCGCATATCCTCGTCGCCGGCGCGAACTTCGGTTGCGGCTCCAGCCGTGAGCATGCGGTGTGGGCGTTGGCTGAATATGGCTTGCGCGTGATCATCGCCCCATCGTTCAGCCCGATCTTTCAGGGCAACTGCATCCGCAACGGCGTGGCGCCGGTGGTGCTGCCCGCCGATGCGGTGATCGCACTGGCCGTGCTGGTAGGCGCTGACGAGGCCGTGACGGTCGATCTGAAGACGATGACGGTTTCGGCTGCCGGCCAGGAGTGGTCGTTCGCGCTCGACGACGAAGCACGAATGATGCTGATGGAGGGCCTCGACGCGATCGAGCTGACGCGCAAGCGGCAGGCCGAGATCACAGCCTTTCGCGCCGCCGACGCCGCCGCCCGGCCATGGGTATATCTGCAGAAATAAACCTGCCCGCGCACGCGAACGCTTGCTTTATGTACTATTATTATATCAAATCAGCCGACGGCGCGGAAATGGCTGCAAAGCATAAAAGGGGATAAGCGTGACGCTTCTGAAATGTGCGACGCATGTGGTCGCAGACGTCGATGCCGCCGTCGTGCGCTACAGTCGCGAACTGGATTACACGCTGGTCGAAAAAGGCCGCGTGCCGGATGACCTCGCCGCCGCGTGGAGCGCGCCGGCCAGCGCCGGGCGCGCTTATGCCGTCCTGCAACCCGCCTCCGGCACGCCGGTGTTCCTGCGCTTCATCGCCGGTGATCCCGTGCCCGATTACAAGCCGATCCGCACCAACGGCTGGGCCGCGATCGAAATCTGCGTACAGGATGTCGAGGTCGTCAACGAACGCATGATCGCCTCGGCCGATTTCGAGGTCATCGGCAGGCCGAAGCCGCTCGACGGCTTTCCGACCGTCAAGCCGATGCAGGTACGCGGGCCGGATCAGGAAACCGTCTACCTCACCGAGATCAGCACGAGCGATCCGGCGAGCGGCCTGCCGGTGCCCACCTCGCTGGTGGACCGGCCGTTCATCATGGTGCTCGCCTGCCCCGATCTGCCGGCCACGATGGCATGGATGCGTGACGTGCTGGGCCTCGATGTGACGGAGCCGGTGTCGATCCGCTATTCGATGATCCAGCTCGCCTTCGGGCTCGATACGGAGGAGAAGACGCCGCTCTGCCTCGCGCGGTGGAACGGCCAGACCTTCCTCGAACTCGATCAATATCCGGTCGACGTCACGCCGCGTACCGCCCACCCCGGCGCGCTGCCGCCCGGCGTTTCGATCGTCACGATGATGCATCCCGATATCGCCCGGCTGGATGGGCATTGGGCCTCGCCGCCGGTCGTGCGGGACGGGCCGTTGTACGGTGGCCGCCGCGCCGGCGTTCTGAAAACGCCCGAGGGCGCGCTGCTTGAGGTCGTCGAGGGCGGACCGATCGGCTGAACCGCCGCCATCTTCGAAAAGGGATAGCCATGACCACGATCAAGCGCGGCTTCGCGGATGCCGCCCACGGCCAGATGCACTATCGCCACGCGGGTGAGGGAAAAGGCACGCCGCTGCTGATGTTGCACGCCTCCCCCGGAAGCTCGCGCCAGCTCGTCAAGCTGATCGGCGAGTTCGCCCGGACACACCATGTGCTCTCGCCCGATACGCCGGGCAACGGCGACAGCCTGGCTTTGTCGGCCGAGGAGCCGACGATCGTCGATCTCGCGGGCGCGATGCAGCGCTTCCTCGATGCGGTCCGGGTGGATCGGGTCGATCTGTACGGATCGCACACGGGGGCGGCGATCGCCGCCGAACTGGCGATCCTCGCGCCCGATCGGATCAATAGCGTGGTGCTGGACGGCGTCAGCATGATGAAGGGCGAGGAGCTGGCGGACGTGCTGGCGAACTACGCCTTCCCGTTCCCGGCGGATCGCGAGGGCGCCTATCTGGCGCGCGTGTTCCAATTCTGCCGCGACCAGTATCTCTTCTTCCCCTGGTACAACCGCACCCGCGCCGGGCGACGCGACAATGCGCTGGGTGCCACGGCGGACATCCATGCCTGGGTGGTCGAGGTACTCAAGGCGAACGAAACCTATCACCTCAATTATCGCGCCGCCTTCAAATGGGATGCCGAGGCGCGCCTGCCGCTCGTCACCCGGCCAAGCTTGCTGACGGCGGCGGAGAACGATCCGTTGCTGGACAGCACGGAGGCGCTGGCGGCGATGCTGCCGGACAGCCGCTACGTCCGCCTGCCGCGCTTCGACGCGCCGGATTTCGCAGGCGCGCGCGCCGCCGCGATGCGTGCCTTCTTCGCCGATCACGACTGAACCCGAACAGGAGACCTTCCAATATGATGAAGCACAGGACGATCAGCGGGAAGATCCTCTACACATCGCGCAAGCCGGGCCGCGAAGGCCAGGAGCGCGGTCGCGAGCTGTTCACCTTCACCGTGCATGGCGACGGCAGCCGCACGATGCGTGCGATGTGCGAGATCGACGAGCCGGATCCCACGGTGCTGCGCGATATCGTCTACAGCCTCGATGCCAACGACATGCCGACGGATTGCTTCGTACGCCTGACGGTGGGCGACGAATTCATGGGCGCCGGCCTGTTCCGCATCGCGGACGGCTATGTCGAATGCGAAAGCTTTGGCCCCACGATCGGCCGCGTATCGCAGAAGGTGCCGTTCGGCGGCGTCTTCGATGGCTTCGGCACGCACCCGATCGCGGGCGATGCGTACATCACCAAGAAGATGGACAAGTCGAAGGGACCGCATGCGCGCAAGTTCCGCACCTTCCTCCCCTCCCCCGACCATCGCGGCGCGACGCCGCCGATCATTGCCGAGACGAGCCTGACGCTCGCCTATGTGGGCGACGAGACGGTAACGGTGGCGGCGGGCACGTTCGAGGCCTCGCACTACAAGTTCACCGACCCCGAGGCATCGATGGCGGGCGGCCACCCGGAGTATAACGTCTGGGTCACGGCCGACGAGGACGCCATCTTCCTGAAGGGCGGCGTCGATGGTTACATGATGACCTGGTACGAGCTGGTCGAACTCAAGCGAGTGTAAAAACCTTACGAAAAAGGGGGCGGCACGAGAAAGTCGCGCCGCCCCCTTTTCTTGTTCGCGACGAATTAGAACGGCGCGGTGCCGCTCCACGGGCGGGACCATTCCGCAGGCGTGCCGGCGGGGATCTTCGGCGCATAGGCCTGCCCGATCGGCAACGGCATCGGCTCGGTCCAAATCGTGCGGACGTAGTTGGCACCCGCGCGCATGATCTGGAAGAAGCCCGCCTCCGATACGTGCGGCCCGTGGACGATTTCCGGCGGGCGATAGAAATAGGCACCGGGGCGGATCAGCCCCTCGGGCGTCCACATCTCCCCCTGCAACATGAACATCTCCTCGAAATGGTCATGGATCTCCGCCGGCATGGCCTTTTGCGCGGGCATGCCGTGCGGCAGGCCGATCAGCAGGAAGGTCCGCGAACTGTCGTTTGGGCCGAGCCGCAGCACCTTCCGCGCCAGCCGCAGGTGGGCGATATGCGCGACGCTGGGGGCCATGTCCCACGGGATCGTCGCCGGATCGAGCGCGAGAGCCTCGGTTGCGCCGGCCGCGCTGTTGGGGTCGGTGCGGCCGTAGCGGAACACGATCAGGGTCGCGCCGCCCTGCGTCGTGCGGGTGCCCGCGCTCACGCCGCGCGGCGTGAAGCCATAGCCGTGATAGCGCTGCTCGCGATCGCCGATAACGATGCTGCCGTCGAGCACGAGATACTCCTCCGCCCGATCCTCCGGCCCCCGATCCGGGCTATCGAAGCCGGCCGGATAGCGGATGAGATACGTCTCCTCGCCATCGACGGGATCGATGTTCAGGCGCTTGATCGCAGTGCCGTCTGGCTGGATCACCCAATCGACGTTCTGCGTCTGGACGAATTCGATATAGGGACGCGCCATCGGTCAGCCCTCCAGCCCGAGCGCGCCGGGATTGACGCGATTGTCCGGGTCCACCAGCCGCTTGATCCCTTCCAGCAGCGCGCGGGATTCGGGCCGCATCACTTGCGCATAAGGGTAGGTGCGGCCAATCTGGTTCGATTGCGCGCCCATCCCGGCGAACAGCGCGATAAGCTCGCCCCGCACCTGCATCACCAGCGCGCGGGCCTCGTCGTTCGCCGCCGGCTCCGCCACCCGCGCGCGCATCCCCGCGCTTGTGGAGGCATGGTGCATCGGCAGCCAGCTGTCATGCCAGTTGAACACCGGCTCGTAGCTGAAGACGTGGTTGGAGATCACCGTCAGCAACCGTGAGACGACGACGCGTTTCGCATCCAGCGCCGGCTGGTGCCGCGCGATCAGCGCCTCCACCGCATCGACCAGCGCCTTGGCATCGCCGTGCGCCACCTTGGCGTTGAGCGCGATCCAGCGATCGCCCGTCTGCCCCAGCACCGCATCGAGGGGCGAATAGGGATCCGCCCGCCCCGCCTTCGGGATCGAGTTAGGCAGTTCCCTGCCCCCCGCTTTCGCCACGATCGCGCGGGCAAGCGCCATGTCGCCCTCCACCGCCTCGCGCGTGCGGCCCGCCAGCACCATGTGGAGCGAATGGCACCCCGCCTCGATGAAATCGCGCCCGGCCATCGCCAGTTGCGCGCCTGCCTTCAGCCCGCGCAACAGCCCCTTCTCCTGCGAGACGACCTTCATCAGCGTCTTCGCGTCGCGGACAAGATCGGTCGGCCCGCCGAGCGCCTGCCGGGTCTTGTCCGGATCCATCATGTAGCAATCCTCGGCCAGCTCGGATCGGCCGATCTCGCACAGCGTCTCGACCGCGACATCGCGATCGTCGAAGCCGAAGGAGAGGTAATCGGTGAAGGCTGGCGCGCGGATCATGCGCAGCGTGACGATGCCCTTGATGCCGAGCGCGCCCGCATCGTGCGTGAACAAACCGGTGGTGTCCGGCCCGAAGGTGCGGGTGAATGATCGGTCGGCCGCAGGGAACGCCGTCTGCCCGGTATGCAGGATCGCGCCGTCCGCCAGCACCACCTGCATCCCCAGCACGATCTCCGCCGAAGTACCGTAGCGCGCGGTGCCGAGGAAAAGCGCGCCGTTCGACAGGCCCCCGCCGACCGTCGCCCCCCTGCCCGAAAAGGTGCCGAAGAACGGCAGGCGCAGGCCGAGCGGCTTCAGCGCATCGTAGAGCTGCATCCACGTGACGCCCGCCTCGACCGTCACCAGCATATCCCGCTCGCTGATATCAAGGATGCGGTTCATCCGCCGCATGTCGACCGCGATCGCGCCGGCTTGCTCCGCGACATAGCCGTGCACGTAGGTCAGCCCACCGCCGCGCGGCAGCAGCGCCAGCCCCGCCGCCGCGATGATGCGCGTGGCGGCGCTCAACTGCTCGATCGAGGCGGGGCGGATGACGGCGGCGACCAGACCGCCCGCGCCGAACAGGTCGGCCGAATGGTTGCGCCGGCTCTCCTCGTCGTGGAGCAACCCTTCCGACCCGAGCAGGCCATGCAGGCGGGCGATCAGGGTTTCGGTGCCCGCCGTGGGTGCGACTGCTTCATCGATCATCGGCTTTCCCTCTCGCCATTCGCCCGTGCCGCCTCGCGAAACGCCTTGCGGCCGGACGCCAGGACGGCGGCGGCGGCGAGGCCGAACGCGAAGAACACGAAGCCGAGCGCAAACTTGATGCCGCCCGGCTGGTTGAAGATCGTGTCGGACAGGAAGCCGACAATGAAATTGCCCGCCGTCAGCGCGATCAGGCCCGAACAAATCGTGTGGAGCGCCATCACCTGCCCGCGCATCTCGTTCGGCGCGATCAGCGAGATGCCGGAATAGACCGCCGAGATGTTCCAGTTCACGAACAGCGCGTTCACCGCATAGCAGGCGAGCGCGATCGCGCCGGACGGGGCGAGGCAGCCGAGCGTGCCGAATACCACCATCGACAGGCCGCATACCGTCGCGGCGATCAGCGGCGCATCGATATGGCCGCGGCGCGTCAGCCAAGCGATCACCCAGCCGCTGTTGATCGCGGCGAAGGTGCTGATCGGCACGCCGACCGCGCCCAGCGCATAGCCGGTTTGCGCCGGCGTCCAGCCATGCGCGCGGATGAAGAGGGCGGGGAACCAGCCGACGATCGCATAGACGCACACGAGGTTGAGCACCGTGCCGACGATCAGCGCGCCGAATGCGTGCGGCCGGGAGTGGAACAGCGCGATGATCGGGCGCAGGCTGAACCCTCGCGCCGCCGAGACTACGCCGTGCCGGCGCGGCTCGCGTACAGACAGGAGGACGATACCGGCAAGCACGATCCCCGGCGCGCCGCACAGCACGAACACCGCCTGCCACGCGGCCATCCCGCGAAAGACGGGAACGGTCGCGATCAGCCGATCCGCCCAGCTAAGGAACAGGCCGGACAGCGCGAAGGCCGCCCCAGTGCCAAGCGAGCTGCCCATCACGAAGACGCCGTAAGCCTTGGGCCGGGCGACGGGGTTGAAATAGTCCGCGATCAGCGAGGTGGCGACCGGCACCAGCGCCGCCTCGCCCACGCCGACCAGCATCCGTGCCAGGAACAATTGCGGGAAGGTCGCCGCCAGCGCGCAGCCGATCGTCGCGAGGCTCCAGAGAGTCAGCCCGCCGATCAGCACCGTCACGCGACGGGACCGATCGCAAACCATGCCGAGCGGCAGGCCGAGCACCGAATAGCAGATGCTGAACGCCATCCCCTGCAACAGGCCGAATTGCGTATCGTTGATCTTCAGCGCGGCCTGCAGCGGCGTGATGAGCAGGCTGATCGATACGCGATCGAGGATTGCCAGCGCATAGGCGAGCGTGAGGCAGGCGACGACATACCAGGCGTAGCGCCGTGCGGGCCAGGCGGGGGCCGCGCCCTCGGCCGGCATCTGGGTGGCCACGGCCCTCACAGCGCGTCGATCTCGTGGCGCGCGTCCGGCGTGAATTCTACATCGGCGGTATCCAGGAAACGCACGACATGCGGAACCATCCCGTCGATGCCGGCGCTTCGTATCGCCATTCGGGCATCCGGCAGCCTGTCCGCGACAGCAGCGGCGGCACGATCGCCCGGATCGTCGAGGGCATGGAGAATCAACGTGGGCTGACCGAAGACAGGGTAGCGCGTCTCCGCCCCCGCCCGCAGCGCGGCGCATGCCATGTCGCCGTAGGATCGGGGCTGCTTGAGGATGGCGACGAGCGCCGGATGCAATGCCGTGGCGGAGAGCGTCGGCAAGAGAGGGCGTTGCGCCGCGACCGATCCATCGAACCACGGCCACTGCGCCTCCCCGTCGCGCAGCATGTGCCAGATGCCTTGCAGGTGCCCGCCCGCCCGATCGAAGCCGATCGGGGGGCAAAGCGTCTCGGCCAGATCGAGCCGCTCATCGTCGGCGATCGTGAAGCATCCGTCGAGAATGACGCGCCCGACCTTGCCGCCATGCCGGGCGGCGAAGGTGGCGGCCAGCGGCGTCGCATAGCCGAGGCCGAGCAGGTCGACCCGGTCGTGGCCCAGCGCATCGAGCATCGCGGCCAGCGCATCGGCCGCCGCCTCCAGCGACGGTTCGCCCAACGGGTCGGACTCACCATAGCCCGGCAGATCGGGAACGAGCGTGGCCCGATCATCGAGCGCCGCCTGCCACTGGCGTGCGTGCATGGTCGTCGGCGTATCAAGGATAAGGAGTGGGCAAGCCGTGCCCGGCCCGGCCCGGCGCACGAGCATTTGCCCGTGCGGCAGATCGACATAGGCGGCTGCGGCCTCCGCCGACGCCAACGGCTCCGCCCGCACCTCCGCCGCCGCGAGCATGTCAGCCAGCCATGCGAACCATGCCTCGCCGTCGGCCGGCAACCGCATCACCGTCAGTGCGTCGTTTTCCGCTGTTGGAACGCGCTCCAGCGAGCCGAAGAGCACGTCGTCCGCGCGAGCCGCGACGACGACGGGGCAGCGCACGGCGTGCAACGCCGGCATCGGATCGTATCGCATCGCCGCTGCATAAGCGGATGCGTAATGCGGCCCGGCGGACAGGAAATCGACGATATAGTCCGCGATCCAGTTATCGCTCTGCATCGGCACGGGCATGCGGGCGGCCGGCGTCTGGCTGAACCAGGGAAACCAGCGCAGCATGTCGCGCATCCGCGTCCATTCGGCGGCCAGATAACCGCCGGCATCATCCAGCCGGAACGGGCGCATGTAGGCGGCGATGAACGCCTCGTCGGGCGGCCCTGCGGGGATCGACAGCCCGTCGAGGATCAGCCGGGGCGGACGGCCGTGATGCGTGGCATAGTCCAGCGCGATCTTGGCGCTGGTGTGGGTGGCGTAAAGCGGCACGTCGGCAAGGCCCATCGCCGCTAGCGTCCGCCCCAGCATGGCGGCGAAATCCGTAATCGTCGGCTCGGGCTGCCCCAGCGGATCGGAATTGCCGTAACCGGGCGTATCGAGCGCGTAGACGCGATAGCGTTTCGCCAGCCGCGCCATCGTGTCGAGATGCAGCCGCGAGGAGCGGGGCGAATCATGCAGCATCACCACCGCCGGTCCGTCACCGGCCACGCGATAGTGGACAAGCTGCCCATCGACCGTAGCGAACCCTTTACGCACGACAGGCCCGGGCGATGGTATCGTCTTCGATGTCATAGAGCCGCGTTCCCGCCAGGCTTCGCATCGACCCGCACGAAGGGACTTGCGTCGCACCATTTGACATATTCTTATGACGAATGGTGCGGTATCGTCGCCGGCTTGTCCAGACCCCGAGGATCAGTTTGATGAAAAGCGAAACGTCAGGGGCCGCATCCCGCGAGACGGCGGGGGGATGGCTCGTCGTATTCGCCGCGATGATCGGCGTTGCGGTGGGGCTGAGCCCGATCCCTTTCTATACGATCGGCATGTTCGCCCCCGAACTATCGCGCGCGTTCGGATGGAGCTTCGCCTCGCTGATGGGCAGCATCGGCGTGCAGTCCGGCACGGTCATGCTGATCAGCCCGGCGGTCGGCTTCATGATAGATCGCTACGGCGCGCGGCGCGTCGCGCTCATCTCGCTCACCTTATTCGGCCTGTGTTTCATGAGCCTGGCGCTCAGCACCGGGTCGCTGCTGCTCTATTACGGCCAGTGGGTGGTCATGTCGGTGCTGGGCGCGGGCACGCTTTCGGCCACGTGGACGCGGGTGGTGAACGGCTGGTTTGATCGCAATCGCGGCCTGGCGCTCGGCCTCGCCAGCACGGGCACCGGGCTTACCGGTTTTCTCATCAAGCCGCTGACCGCCTGGCTGATTCTCAACTACGGCTGGCGCACCGCCTTCGTCGTGATCGGGCTGCTGCCGATCGTCATCGGCGTGCCCGTCATCCTGCGTCTGTTTCACGAGAATCGCGCGGTCGTGGTCGATCCCGCCACCGATGCGGTCATGGTGGCGGAGGAATATGGCCTGACGCTGCGGGAGGCGTTGCGCGATCGCCGTTTCTGGATCCTGGCGGCGGCTTTCCTGCTGATCGCCTTCGCGCTGACCGCGCCGACGCCCAATATGGAAAACATCCTCAAGACCTTCCGCTTCGATCTCACCCAGATCGCCAGCATCACGGCGAGCTTCGGCCTGGCGGTGATCGCTGGCCGCATCGTCGGCGGCTGGCTGCTGGACCGTATCTGGGCGCCGCTCTGCGCCTTCGGAATCCTGATGGTGCCGGCGGTGGGATCGTGGCTGCTTACGGGCAGCGCGATCAGCCCGGGGGTCGCGATGCTGGCGATCATCGGCATCGGCTTCGGCGCGGGGTTCGAATTCGATCTGCTGGCCTATCTGATCAACCGCTATTTCGGCCAGCGTCACTATGGCGCGATCTACGGCTGCTTCTACGCGGTGATCGCGCTTGGGGGCGGGGCGGGGCCGGTCGTATATGGTTTCAGCTTCGATCGATCGGGCAATTACCACGCGGCCTTGCTTGGCGGGGTGGCCTGCCTCGTGATCGGCAGCGTCCTGCTGCTGCTATTGGGATCTTACCCGGACTGGTCTGCAAAGCGCGACAAAACAGCCACAGTCTGACAGCGTTCCACCGCGTTACTATTTGGTGACGAATCCCGCTTGACACGATCCCTGAAATGTTTTGTCTTATTGACATACCAATAAGACAAAGGCCGAGCACGCATTTGGCCTGTCGCCGCATCAGGAACAAATGCGTAACGCTGGGGGAAGGTCAAAAATCATGAGAACGGAATTTACGGTGCGGACGTCGGCGATCGCCATCGCGATCGGATTGGCCACGCTGACGACGGCGGCCCATGCGCAGGCGACTGACCCCACGGTCCCCGGCCAGGGAACGGCCGCGCCCGGCCCGGTCGGCGCCGTTGCCACGCCTTCCGAGACGGAAACGCCCGCCGTGGCGGATACCGCGGGACAAGGCGGCCTGACCGATATCGTCGTGACGGCGCAGCGCCGCCCGGAAAAGGTGCAGAGCATTCCGGTCGCCGTGTCCGCCTTCACCGAACAGACGATCCGGGCGCTGAACCTGGAAGATGCGATCTCGGTATCCAAATATGTGCCGTCGATGATCTCGCAGCATAATGCGGGTCTGGCCACCGCCAACAGTTACTTCCTGCGCGGTCTCGGCAACACGCAGTCCGCCGCGACCTTCGATCCGCCGGTCGGCACCTATGTCGACGACATCTATGTCGCCCGCCAGAACGCCAACAACTACGCCTTCTTCGATACCGAGCGGGTCGAGGTGCTGCGCGGGCCGCAGGGCACGCTGTTCGGCCGCAACACCACCGGCGGCGCGGTCAACATCATCATGCGCAAGCCGAGCGAGGATTTCGGCGGCAAGTTCGAGCTGACCGGCGGCTCCTTCCGCCGCATCACCGCCAAGGCGAGCGTCGATCTGCCGATCTCCGAGAAGGTCCTGACCAAGCTCTCCGCCTTCTACGTGACTGACGACGGCTTCGTGAAGAACATCACCACCGGTGAACGGCTGAACGGCGACAAGAGCTACGGCCTGCGCGGCGACATCCGCCTCAAGCCGACCGAAACGCTGACCGTCGACCTTTCCGGCGAATATACCAACAACCAGGGCACCTATTTCGGCGTCCGCGTCCTGCCGACGCCGAGCGCCCGGTTCCGCACCGCCACCACGCCGGTTTTCTACGAAGCGGCGATGAACATGCGGCAGGTCAAGTGCGGGAAGGATCCGGTCACCACCCTACTGACCACCCAGAACGGCCTCTGCCTCAACACCGACAATTACGCGACCTCGGCCCACGTCAGCTGGGCGACGGATGCGGGCACGCTCGAGGCGATCGTTGGCTACCGCAAGCAGAACCAGGGCTATATAAACAATTACAGTTCCAGCACGGTCAACAAATACGCCGGCTTCATCCTGGCCGACAAGATCCGCAACAACCAGCATTCCGGCGAACTCAAATGGTCCAGCACCGCGTTCGACGACAAGCTGAAATATGTCGCGGGCATTTTCTATCTCAAGGAAAACAACGAGCTTCAGACAGCGACCTTCTCGGGCGGCACGACCTCCTATGTCCTGTCGCGCACGACCTCGAACGGCGTGACTTACGGCGCCGATGATCATTTCAAGCAGTCGGTCGAGACGGCGGCCGCTTATGCGCAGGCGGATTGGGAATTCCTCGACGGCCTGACGCTCACGGCCGGCGCGCGCTATACCTATGAGAAGAAGAAGATCGCCTTCTTCCAGTCCGACCGCTTCTTCAGCCCGCTCTACACCAGCAACCCCACCGGGGCCGCCGGCTATTCGAGTGCGCAGGTGGAGGCCGCCGGCATTCCGCTGCAGCAGACGCAGAAGCGCGTCACCCCGCGCGTGGCGCTCACCTACAACGTCGTGCCTGGTACGATCGTCTATGCGTCCGCCACCAACGGCTTCAAGTCCGGCGGGTGGAACGGCACCAACGCCGTTCCCTTCCAGGTGCTGCCGTTCCGCCCCGAGCGGACATGGTCCTACGAGACCGGCTTCAAGTCCGACCTGTTCAACCGCAAGCTGCGGGTGAACGGCACCGCCTATCTGGCGGTGACGAAGGACCTGCAGGTCACCTCGGGCATCATCGTGCCGCCGTCGACGGTGATCTCGCAGCTCGCCCGCAACGCGGGCAAACTGCGCACCTACGGCTTCGAGTTCGAGACGATCTTCGCGCCGACCCGCCGGTTCAACGTCTTCGCCAACGGATCGATCGGCAAGGGCAAATATCTGTCTACCGTGCTGACGCCGGGCGTGCCAACCGCCTCACAGATCACGACCGATACGATCCCGCTGCGCGTGCCGACCTTCCAGCTGGCGACCGGCGCGACGTACAAGGTGCCGGTCGAGGCGATCAGCGGCGATCTCGGCTTCACTGCCGCCTATCGCCACAATTCCTCCTACGCCGTGGCGGCGCTCAACACCGCTTTCGCGCCGCGTGAGGATTTCGTCGATCTGAACCTCACCTACGATCATGAGGACGGGCATTGGGGCGCCGCCTTCGGCGTGACCAACCTCACCAAGCAGACCACCATCACGGCGAACTTCATCTCGCTGTTCCCGGGCGATCCGCGCCGCTTCACCGGGCGGATATGGTTCAACTTCTAACTCCGCCTAACGGGGAGGGGCCGAAATGCCCCTCCTTTTTTTTGCGACGGGCCTTTAGTCCACCGTTCTTGACGGGCAGGCGCAAAAGCTGAACTAGCCATGCCCGGGCATCGCCTTTCCGATGTCGAAGCAGAGGTGGACGGATAGTGATAGATCGTAACGCTGCCGTCCCGATCTACCATCAAATCTACCTGCAACTCCGTGATGAAATACTCAGCGGTGAACGACCGTTCGGCAGCGCCCTGCCCACCGAACAGGAGCTGTCCGAAAAGTTCGATGTCTCGCGCATCACCGCGCGCCGTGTGCTGACCGAGCTCAGCCAGCAGAATTTCGTCGAGCGCAAGCGTCGGCTCGGCACCCGCGTGATCTTCGAATCCCCCGCCAAGCCGATTGAGGCGAACATCGATCGCGCGGTCGATTCGCTCCTCGCCTTCGGCCGCCGCACCGCCGTCACCGTGCTGGAAGTGGCGACCGAAATGCCGACGCCAACTGTCGCGAGCGCGCTTAAGATAGGACCTGCCGAGGCGGTGCGTCGCGCCGTCCGGGTGCGCAGCATGGATCGCGTCCCGATCGGCTATATCGTCAGCTATGTGCCCGCCGCTTATGCCGATGCGATCACCGCCACGTCGCTGGCCAACACCCCCATCCTGAAAGTGCTGGAGGAAGCCGGTCACAAGGCCGAACAGGCCGAGCAGACGATCAGCGCGATGGAGGCCGACCCTACCATATCGCAGGCGCTCGGTATCGAGCCGCGCGCCGCCTTGCTCAGGATCAGCCGCACCGTATCGGATGCGCGCCACAAGCCGTTCCTGCTGACTTTCGCGCATTACCGCGCGGACAAGTTCACCATTCGCCTCGATCTGCAGCATCCCGGCATCGCCGCACCCCAGATCGTGCCGCAAACCACCTGATCGCCCGTCGCGCGCGGCGGAAAGGCTTTGCGCCTGATTGTATTGGTATATACACAATACAATTCAATCAGCGGTCGCAGGCCATCGTGTCCGCTCGGATCAGCGCAGGAGCGTGTTACATGAAGGCATATCAGATCGGCGAGCAGGACGGGCTTCAGGCGCTGGTGCCGACGACGCGGCCCGATCCCGTCGCGGCCCCCGGTCAGGTCGTGCTTGCCCCCCGGCTCGTCAGCCTGAACAATCGCGACATGCAGATCCTGCGCGGTGCCTATGGCGCGAAGAAGCCGGCGGAGCGCGTGCCTGTGTCCGAGGGCGTCGGCGAGGTCGTTTCGATCGGTGACGGGGTAACCGGCTTCACCGTAGGCGATCGCGCGATCGCGCCGCATTTCGTCAACTGGACGGGCGGCGATTTCGGCTACCATGCCTTCGGTCACGATCTCGGCGTAACGCATGACGGCTGGCTGGCCGAGCGTGTGGTCGTGCCGGCGGCGGCGCTGGTGCGCGTGCCCGACGGGCTGACCGACCGGCAGGCCGCAGCCCTCCCCTCCGCCGCGCTGACCGCGTGGAACGCCGTGGTCGAGGTCGGCAAGGTGAAGGCCGGCGATGTCGTGCTGACGCTCGGCACCGGCGGCGTCTCGATCTTCGCGTTGCAGATCGCCAAGGCGAACGGCGCGCGCGTCGTCACCACCTCGTCCAGCGACGAGAAGCTGGCGCTGGCGCGCGATCTCGGCGCGGACATCACGATCAATTACCGCACCAATCCCGATTGGGCGGCGGAACTGATGAAGGCGACCGGCGGCGCGGGCGCGGACATCGTGGTGGAGACGGGGGGCCAGGCGACGCTTGGCCAATCGATCGCCGCCGCCGCGGTCAACGGCCGGATCGTCATCATCGGCGTGACGGCGGGGCAGGCATCGGACGGCCTGCCCAACTACGGCACCATCATCGGCAAGAACCTCACCCTGCGCGGTATCGCGGAAGGCAGCCGCGCGATGCTCGTCCGCCTGGTGCGCGCGGTCGAGGCGAACGGGATCGAGCCGGTCGTGAACAAGGTCTTCCCGTTCGACCGGGCGGCGGATGCCTATGCCTATCTCGCCGCGGCCGAGCACGTCGGCAAGGTGATGATCGAACTGAAATGATCCCTGCATCGCGCCGCTTCGTCGATCATGCGCTGGCGGTGGAGTGGGGCGATCTCGCCCCGCCCACGCGCGAGGCGGCGCGCACGTTTTTGCATGATACGCTCGGCGTCGGCGTCGCCGGGCGCAATGCTCCCTTCGCCGATGCCGCCTTCGCGGCGGCAGGCGCGTGGAGCGGGGCCGGCGGCGATGGCTTCGTGCTGGGCCGGCCAGGCGCGCGGCTGACCACGCCGCATGCGGCCTTCGCCAACGCCTATCAGATCCATTCGCAGGAATATGACTGCGTGCACGAACCCGCCGTCGCGCATCCGATGGCGAGCATCGGCGCGGTGCTGCTGGCCGAGGCGGGGCGTGCACCGCTTTCGGGTGAAGACATGCTCGCCGCGATCGTTGGCGGCGTGGATGTGATGGCGGCGCTGGGTGTCGCGGTACGCGGGCCGCTGAAGTTCTTCCGCCCCGCGACAGCCGGCATCTTCGGATCGATCGCGGCCCTCGCCCGCGCGCGCCGCCTGTCGCCGGAGGTTGCGACGCATGCGTTCGGCTATGGCCTCGCCTTCGCCAGCGGCACGATGCAGGCGCATGTCGAGGGCAAGCCGACGCTCGCCATCCAGGTCGCCGCCTCCGCGCGCTCCGCGATCGAGGCGGTCGATCTCGCGGTCGCTGGGCTGGAGGGGCCGGAAGGGTCGATCGACGGGCCGTTCGGTTATCTGTCGCTGTTCGAGGACGATGTGGACCTCGCCGCTGTTCTCGCACAATTGCCCACCGTGCGTCGGATCGAGGAGCTGAGCTGGAAGCCCTTTCCCACCGGCCGCGCGGCGCATGGCGCGATCATCGCGTTGCGCGAGTTGATCGACGCGTATGGCGTCGCGCCCGAAACGCTGGAGCGCTTCACCTATCGTGCGCCGCCGCTGATCCACCGTCTCGTCGGCCGCCGGCCGTTCGCGGGGATGAGCACCGCCTACGCGCGGCTCTGCTTCGCGTGGCTCGGCGCGGTGGTGCTGACGCGCGGCACGATCGACCTCGCCGACTTTGCGCCCGAGCGGTTGTCCGATCCCGATCTGCTGGCGCTGGCCGAACGCATCCATGTCGAGATCGACGACAATCCCAACTTCGCCGCCTTCGTGCCGGCGACGGGCACCGCGACACTCGTTTCCGGCAAGACCGTGTCCCGCCGGGTGACGCGCCAGTTCGGCTCGCCCGAGTGGCCGCTCAGTCGCGAGGAGCATCTCGCCAAGGCGGCGCGCTGCCTCGAATTCGGCGGCCTGCCCGACGCGCATGAAGGGCTGGCCGCGCTGATCGATCGCCTCGACACGGTAGGCGACGTCGCCGCCGCCCTGCTCGCCGTACTGGAATAGGTCCGGGCGCCGCGCTTCAGTGCGGCTCCTCGCCCCCGGATACGTTGAGCGATTCCGCCGTGATGTAGGCGGCCTCGTCCGAACAGAGAAAGGCGACCGCATTGGCGGTATCCTGCGGCAGGCCGGGGCGGCCCATCGGGATCCGGGCGGCCATGTCCTTCATATATTGTTCGACCGACTTGCCCTGTTTCTCGGCGAAATAGGCGTTCTGCCATGCGCCGAGCCCGGTGGTGACATGGTTGGGGCAGACGTTGTTGACGGTGATGCCATGCTCGCCCAATTCAGTCGCGGCGGAGCGGACGAGCCCGACCAGGCCGTGCTTCGATGAGGTATAGGCCTGCATGTTCGGAAAGCCGCTCTTGGCGGCCTGGCTCGCGACGTTGACGATGCGCCCGCCGCGTCCCTGCGCCACCATGCGCTGCGCTGCCGCCTGAAGCCCGAAGAACGCGCCCGTAAGGTTGACGCCGATCACGGCGTTCCACTCGTCCTCGCTCACCTCGAGCAGCGGCTTCACGATATAACCGATGCCGGCGTTGTTTACCCAGATATCCAGGCCGCCATGCGCCTCGACCGCATGATCGGCGAGCGCCTGCACCTCGTCGCGCTTGCGCACGTCGCACGGGAAGGTCGAGACCTTGACGCCCTTGGCGCTGATCGCGGCGGCAATACCATCCATCTCGGTCGTGAGGCCGATCATCGCATCCGGCGTCGCGGCATCGCGCGAGGCGCCGACATCGGAGAGGACGATGTTCGCCCCCTCTTCCGCCAGCCGCAAGGCGATCGCCTCGCCAAGGCCGCCCTTGCGGCCCGATCCGGTGATGACCGCCGTCTTGCCCGTGAGCATGCCCGTCACGCCTTGGCCTCCACGGGCTGCGTCATGATGAAGGTCGGGGTCGCCCAGTCCTGAAATTCGGCGGCGATACGGCCCATCGCCTCAGTGCTTGCCTCGGCGCCAAACATGTCCATGTCGGCGACGTCGATCACCTCGACATATTGGTAGGGCGATTCGCCGCCACCCAAGAGACCGGTCGCGCGGTGCAACGTAAAGCCGTTCACCGATGTCAGCGCGTTGACCGTCGGAAGATCGGTAGAAAGCGCCCATGCCTCATAGTCGGCGGGGCTCTTGCCGGGTTTCAGGTTCAGCAGAACGATAATCCGGGTCACGCGCGTCTCCTCTTGGCAACCTCGCCTTACGGTGTCATATTGTTATAGTCATATAGCAAATCAGGGAAGCGATTTTCGAGCATGGCAACCGCGACCGCCCTCCCCGCCAGCTACGATGGCCCGCCCGATTACCGCGTCATCGGTCGCCACGGCATGTTTCCGGACATGGGACATGACGAGATCGAGCGGGTCAATTTCCTCGCCCAGATGAACCGCCATCTCTCCGCCCGCGTTGTGCCGGGCGTAAAGACCGCGTTCGATGGCGAGGTCGCGCCCGCCGCCGAGAAGACGAACGGCCGCCCGCTCAGCGACAGGCACGAAGCCCGCAAGGCATTGCTCGATCACCCCGCCTTCCGCTTCTGGTCGGCAATCCGGCGGATGACGATGGAGCAGCGCCAGCAGGCCGGCCGCTGGACGGCAATCCGCCAGCGCGAAACGCTGGCCGAGCGGGCCGAGGCGATGACGCAGGGCGATGATCGGCTGGAGCTTGACCCGACGCTGCCGATCCCGCGCTACGTCTCGGCGGTCGATCATCATTGCATGCCGGGCAGCTACCATCAGGAGGCATTCCCCGGCGACGTGACGAACGGCGCGAATTACGATCACGGCAATTTCGTCACCACAGCGGGCCTGCTCGGCAAATATGCCGATGGCGGCGGCCATGCGGTGGTGAAGTGGGTGCGGCGCAACCTGCCGGACTTCGAGCCCAAGACGATATTGGAGATCGGCGGCACCGTCGGCCATTCCAGCCTGCCGATCGCGCAGGCCTGGCCCGAGGCGGAGATGACGATCGTCGATCTCGGCGCGCCGGTGCTGCGCTACGGCCTTGCCCGCGCCAAATCGCTCGGCGTGGAGAATGTCCGCTTCGTGCAGGCATCGGGGGAGGATCTATCACGCTTCCCGGACCAGAGCTTCGACTGGATCCAGACGACGATGTTCCTGCATGAACTGTCGACGCGTTCGCTCGCCAACATCCTGCGCGAAACGCGGCGGCTGCTGAAGCTGGGCGGCATCGTGCTCCACGTCGAGCAGCCGCAATATTCGCCCGAAATGCCCCTGTTCGAGCAGGTGATGCGGGACTGGGACGCTTATTACAATAACGAGCCCTTCTGGAGCCGGATGCATGAACTCGACCTCGATCAGGCGATGATCGACGCCGGGTTCACGCGCGAACAGTTGATCCACGGCGGCGTGACGGCGGTGGTGGACAAGGATCTGTTTCCCGATGCCGCCGACGACGAGACCGAGGACTATGGGCGCAAGGCCGCGTGGCACGTGATCGGAGCGCGCGTCTGATGAGCATCGCCGACGCCATCGCCGAGGCTGGCGCAAAGCCCGCCGGCAAGCGCCCCTATTTTCTTGATCGGGAAATCGAAACCGTCCTCGCCATCACCATGGCCGCCGTGCAGGAGCTTTCGGTCAGCCGCCAGCGCGTCGATACGCTGGAACGGTTGCTGGAGGCGAAAGGCGTGCTGACACGCGCCGAGATCGAGGCGTATGCGCCCGATCCCCAGGCCGCCATCGAACGTGCGCAATCGACGCAGGAATATATCGCGCGCGTGCTGCGCATCATTCAGCAGCAAAACGAGGCGAACGACGCCCCCGGCGATATCGCCTCCGAGGATGTCGCCATCGAGATCGGAGCCGGCGATTGAGCCGGTTCGAGTTCACCGTGCCCGTGCTGGTGATCGGCGCGGGCGCGTGCGGCGCGGTGGCGGCGCTCGCGGCGGCGGAGACAGGCGCGGCGGTCATGGTCGTCGAGCGGGACGATCGGCCCGGCGGCTCGACCGGCATGTCGCAAGGCCTCGTCTGCGCCGCCGGCACGCGCAGCCAGGCGGCGCACGGCATCGCGGACGATGCGGAAATCTTCTTTGCCGACATCATGGCCAAGGCGCGGGGCGAAACCGATCCGGTCATCGCGCGCACGCTGGCGGAAAACAGCGCCGCCGCGCTGGAATGGCTGATCGATCGTCATCGCCTGCCGTGGGAACTCGATACGCGCTTCCGCGCCTCCTACGGCAACAGTCGCCAGCGGCTGCACGGCTGGCCGGGGCATAGCGGGCTGGACATGGTGCAGTTCCTCCACGCCCGGATGAGCGACGCGGGCATCGACGTGCTGATGGAAACCAGGCTCGTCGATATTTTCGCCGACGCGGACGGCCGCATCGAAGGCGTCGCGCTGGAACGCGCGGACGGCGCGATCGAGCATGTCGGTTGCGAAACGTTGATCCTGGCGGCGGGCGGCTTCGGCGCGAACCGCGCGATGACCGACCGGCACATGCCCGAGACGCAAGCACTCCGCTACAACGGCCACGAAGGCAGCCACGGCGAGGCGATCTTTCTCAGCGAAAAGCTCGGCGCGGCGGTGGGGGACATGGGTTCCTATCAGGGCTATGCAATGCTCACCGATCCGCAAGGCATTTCGGTGCCGCCGCCGGTGCTGCTGGAAGGCGGCCTGATCGTGAACCGGCATGGCGACCGCTTCACCGACGAGACGACCGACATTGCCGGCATGGTCCATCCCCTCAGCCGCCAGCCGGACGGTCTCGGCTGGGTGATCTACGATGAACGCATCGAGGCGCGCTGCGCGGAGATACCGGAATTGGCCGCGCTGATGGCGCTCAACGCCCCCAAGGCGGGGGACACCGCGGACGGGTTGGCACGGGCGACGGGCGTCGATCCCGATTGCCTGGCCGGGGCGCTGTCCGCCGCGCAGGCCGCGAGCGAGCGGAACGTGCTCGACACGATGGGACGCGACTGGATCGACGCGCCGCCGCCGCGTGCACCGTACCGCGCACTGCGCGTGACGGGCGCGCTTTATCATACGCAAGGCGGCCTGCAGGTGGATGGCGGCGCGCGCGTGCTGCGTACCGATGGCACGCCGTTCGCCAACCTGTTCGCGGGTGGTGGTTCGGCGCGCTCGGTGTCGGGGCCATCCTCCTGGGGTTATCTGCCCGCGATGGGTCTGACGACGGCGGTGACGCTCGGCTGGGTCGCCGGGCGTGCGGCGGGGGCGCTCGTCGCCGCCTGACGGCTGGAAAAGCCGCTGAGCGGTGAATCGTATTCGGAACGCTTGCAACCCGGATCTAATATGTCATAGACATATGACATATTAGATCCGATGGAGTGACAGGCGGATGACCGGAACGTACCGCGCAATCCAGTTGCAGCGCTTTGCCGATACGTTCCGGGCGGGCGCCGCGATCGTCGATCTCGAACGGCGGCAGCCCCGCCCCGGCGAGCTGCTCGTCCAAAACCTGTACGCCGGCGTCAACGGCATCTTCGATACGCAGATTGCGCGCAATGCGGTCGATTACGTCAAGATCGCGCTGCCGACGCTGACCGGCGTCGAGGCGCTCGGCACCGTCGAGGCGGTGGGCGACGGGGTGACGGATTTCGCGGCGGGCGATGCCGTCGTCACCACGCGTTTTCCCGGCGGCTATCGCCAGTGGAACATCGCGCCGGAAGGCCACTTCGCGCATGTACCGGACATCAGCCCGGAATGGCTGGCGCTCGCCTCCACTGGCGTCTCCGCCGCGATGGCGCTGGAGCATATCGGCGCGGTACGAGACGGCGAGACGGTTGCCATCTCGGCGGCGGCGGGCGGCCTCGGGCATCTGCTTGTGCAGTTGGCCCTGACGCGCGGCTGCCATGTCGTCGCGGTGTGCGGTGGGGCCAAGAAAGTGGATTTCGTGCGATCGCTCGGCGCGCATCGCGTGATCGATTACCGCTCGGAGTCTGTCGGCGACGTTCTCGCCGCCGACTATAAGGACAAGCTGGACGTCGCGATCGATACGGTCAGCGGCACGATCTTCGATGCCTTCCTCGACAATATCGCGCCGCACGGGCGTGTCGTCGTCGGCGGCGCGGCGGCCGATCTGGAAGGCCGGCCGGAGATCGTCACGCAGCCGCGCATCGCGCACAAGCTCTACTATAAGGGCGCGTCCGTGCGCGGCTTCATGAACGGCCTGCTGGCCGAGCATTGGCCCCCGGCGCGTGAACGTGTGTTCGCCCTTTATGCGGCGGGCAAGCTCAAGATCACGTTCGACGAGCAGCGTTTCCTCGGCCTCGAAGGGGTCTTCGATGCGGTCGAGCGGCTGATTTCCGGACAATCCATGGGCAAGGTCATCGTCGACCTTCGCACCCAACAAGCCTGACAGGGGTGATCGATGGCATATCGTCTGGGCGTTGACGTAGGTGGGACGTTTACGGATTTGTTGTTGTTCGAGGAGAGCAGCGGATCGTTTTGGCGGCACAAGACGCCGTCGACGCCGCATGACAGTTCGGAAGGGATATTGAACGGTCTGACGGCGATCTGCGCGAAGGCGGAGATCACGCCGGCGGACATCGAGATCTTCCTGCACGGGACGACAGTGGCGACGAACGCGGTGCTGGAGGGCAAGGGCGCGCGGGTCGGCCTGATCGTGACCGAGGGTTATCGGCAGATCATGCAGATCGCGCGCAGTTTCGTGCCGGGCGGTCTGGCCGGCTGGATCGTGTGGCCGAAGCCCCAGCCGCTGGCGGCGCTGGAGGACACGTTCGAGATAAGGGGCCGGATGAACGCGCGTGGCGAGGAGCTGCGTCCGCTCAACGAGGCGAACATCCGCGCGCAACTGGAAGCGCTGAAGGCGCGGGGCGTCGAGGCGCTCACCGTCAGCCTGATGAACGCCTATCTGAACGGCGCGCACGAGGCGCGGGTCGGCGAGCTTGCGGCCGAGATCCTGCCCGGCATCCCCGTGTCGCTCAGCCACGTCGTGCTGCCGGAGATGCAGGAATATGAGCGGACCCTGACGACGGTCGCCAATGCCGCGGTGCGGCCCGTCGTCGGCCGCTACGTGCGCAGCCTGCGCGAGAAGCTGCGCGGGGCGGGCATGGCGGGCAAGCTGTCGCTGCTGCGTTCGGACGGCGGGCTGATGACGTCGGAGAAGTCCGAGGAGCATCCGGTATCGCTGCTGATGTCCGGCCCGGCGGGCGGGGTGACGGGCGCGATCTGGGTCGGCAAGAACGCAGGCATCCGGAACATCCTGACGCTCGACGTCGGCGGCACCTCGACCGACGTCGCGCTGATCGAGAATCTGGACGCGCGCCGCGTGCGGACGACCGAGGTCGGCCATCTGGCGGTGCGCGCCTCGGCGCTCGATGTGAAGACGGTGGGGGCAGGCGGCGGCTCGATCGCTTATGTGCCAGAGTTGACGGGGGCGCTGCGCGTCGGCCCGCAGTCGGCGGGCGCCGTGCCGGGGCCGGTCGCCTACGGCAAGGGCGGCACGCTGCCGACGGTGACGGATGCGAACGTGGTGCTGGGCTATCTGCCGGAGGCTTTGCTCGGCGGCACGTTCAAGCTCGACCGGGCCGGCGCCACGCAGGCGGTGCAGACGATCGCGGATGCGCTGAAGATCGACCTCTACGCCGCGGCGCGCGGCATCATCGATATCGTCAACGAGAATATGTTCGGCGCGCTGCGGATGATCTCGGTGCAGCAGGGCTATGACGCGCGCGACTTCGCGCTGATGGGCTTCGGCGGCGCAGGCCCGCTCCACGTCAACGCGGTCGCGCGGCTGATGGGCAGCTGGCCGGCGGTGTCGCCCGTATCCCCAGGCGTGCTGTGCGCGCTTGGCGATGCGACGACGCGGATGCGGACCGAGACGGCGCGCTCCTTCTCCACCCTCGCCTCGCAGACCGACGGTGCCGCGGTCGGCGCCGTCCTGTCCGAGATGGAGGCGCAGATCCGGGCCGAGCTGGAGGCCGAAGGCGTCTCGCCGGACGATATCGTCATCGAGTTCGAGGTGGACGTGCGCTATTCGGGCCAGGCCTTCGAAGTGCCGATGACGGTGACGCTGGCCGATCTGGCCGAGCGGGGCATCGCGGCACTCACCGGCCGCTTCGACGAGGAGCATCGCCGCCTGTTCACCTTCAACATGGACAGCGAGCATGAGATCGTGAACCTGCGGGCAGTGGCGCTCGGCCAGGCGCTCGATCTGCCGGCAGCACAGCTGCCGGTCGGCGACGGCGACCCGATCGCGGCCAAGCTGCGCGACCATGAGCTCTACATGGACGGGCGGATGCAGCCCGCCGTGATCTACGATCGCGCGAAGCTGAGGGCGAACGACCGCATCGCCGGCCCCGCCATCGTCATCGAGATGGACTCGACCACGCTGATCGAGGCCGATTGCGTCGCCACCGTCGATGCGGTCGGCAACATTCTCATCACCCTCGCCCCCTCGGCCGACGCATAAGGATCGCCAGATGAGCGCACGGATCATCCAGTCCAACGAGACGCCGTTCGAGCGGATCGCCATCGACCCCATCACGCTCGACATCATCGAGAATGCGCTCAGGAACGCGCGCGTCGAGATGGACGCGACCCTGGTGCGGACCGCCATGTCCCCCGGCATCCGCGAGCAGGGAGACGCCTTTCCGCTGATCGCGGACCACAAGGGCCGCATGATCGTCGGCCAGTTCGGCTCCTACATCGGGCCGTTCCTCGATGGCTATGGCGGCACCGTGGAGGAGGGCGACCTCATCATGCTGTCCGATCCCTATTCGGTCGGCGGCGCGGTCAGCCACTGCAACGACTGGCTGGTGCTGCTGCCGGTGTTCAAGGACGGGCGGCTGATCGCCTACACCTCGATGTTCGGCCACATGTCCGACATCGGCGGCATGGTGGCGGGCTCGATGCCGATCGATGCCTCCTCGATCTTCCAGGAAGGCGTGCGCATCCCGCCGGTGAAGATCTACAAGCAGGGCCTCTACAATGAGGATGTCGTCCGCCTCATCATGCATCAGGTCCGCACGCCGGACTGGTGCAAGGCGGATCTGAACGCGCTCGTCGCCTCCTGTCGGGTGGCCGCGCGCCGCGTGGTGGAGATGGCGGACCGCTTCGGCGACGACATCTTCGTGTCGGCCTGCGAGGAGCTGCTGGCGCGCAATCACCGCGCGATGGGCCAGCTGATCGCCAACGCCATCAGCGAGGACAAGGTCAGCTTCGAGGACTACATCTGCGACGACGGCATGGGCTACGGCCCGTACAAGATCAAATGCACGATGTGGCGCGAGAACGGCCGGGTGGTGCTCGATTTCGACGGCACCGATCCGCAGTCGGTCGCCTCGATCAACTTCTTCCTCAACGAGAACATGATGCGGATGTTCTTCGGCATCTACATGATCATGGTCTTCGACCCCCAGATCCTGTTCAACGACGGCTATTACGAGCTGATCGACGTGCGCATCCCCGAAGGGTCGCTGCTCAAGCCGCGCTTCCCCGCGGCATTGTCGGGCCGCACCCATGCGCTCGGCCGGATGTTCGATATCCTGGGCGGGCTGCTCGGCCAGAAGACGCCGGAGTTCCTGACGGCGGCCGGCTTCTCCTCCTCGCCGCACCTGTTCTATTCGGGGTTCGACAAAGCGGGCGAATATTTCCAGCTGTTCCAGATCGGCTTCGGCGGCATCCCCGGCCGGCCGCTGGGCGACGGGCCGGACGGCCATTCGCTGTTCCCCAACTTTACCAACGTGCCCAACGAGTTCCTCGAGCGCTACTTCCCGCTCGTCATCGAACGCTATGAGACGGTGGCGGATTCGGGCGGCGCGGGGCTCCATCGCGGCGGCAACGGCATCCTGATGTCCTACCGCTTCCTCGAAGACGGCAAGATCGCCATCCATGACGACCGCTGGTTCGTGCCGCCGTGGGGCGTGAACGGCGGCCAGCCGGGCGCCCGCGCGCGCAAGATCCTGGAAAAGCCGGACGGCACGCAGACCATCGTCGGCAACAAGATCGAGGACCTCGAGGTCGAGGCCGACGACGTGCTGCACTTCATCACCTGGGGCGGCGGCGGCTGGGGCGATCCGCTCGACCGCGATCCCGCGCTCATCGTGAAGGAGATCGGGCAGGGCCTGCTCACCCCGCAGGGCGCCGATGCCTATGGCGTCGTCCTGACCGACGACGGCCAGGTCGATGCCGCCGCCACCACCAGGCGGCGAGAGGCCCTGAGCGCCGAACGCGGCGCGGTGCGGGTGTTCGACTTCGGCCCCGACATCGAAACCCTCCGCACCCGCTGCCAGCAGGACACAGGCCTCCCCGCACCCCGCCAGCGCCTCTGGGAAGACGTCGCCCTCGCCGCGGAGTGAGCGTCCACCCCCGTGGCCGCTCGGTCGGTTGCGGGGGCACACCAACGGAGGGCCAGCCACCATGCGTATCGCCTTGCTCGGCACCGTCCCCGGCATCGGCCGTGGCATCCGGCCCGAACTGCATGGCCACCTGCCGGGCGGTACGATCCTGTCCGCCTGGCCGTCCCGCGTCGGCGTCTTTCCATCTACCCCGGTCGAGCGGGACATGCAGGCGATCGGGCATCTGGAAGCCGGCCTGCGCGCGGCGGCGGATGGCGCCGACGCGGTGGTGATCGACAGCGTCGGTGACTACGGCCTGTCCGCGCTGAAAGCGGGCCTCGCCATCCCCGCGATCGGCGCGGGCGAAGCCGGAATGGCCGCCGCCGCCGCACTCGGCCGCTTCGCCATCGTGACCGTCTGGCCGGAATCGATGAACTTCGTGCCCAGGGATCTGCTCCGGGCCTATGGGCATGAGGCCGCCTGCATTGGCATCTACAACGTCGGTGCGCCGCAGGTGCTGGATCGGGTGGGCGGGCCGGACGGCTATCTAGCGCGGGTCGATCGCGCCGCGCCCGACATCGTATCCGCCGTGCTGGCCGCGATCGAGGCGGCGGCGCGTGACGGGGCGGACGCAATCCTGCTCGGCTGTACGTGCATGTCGCCGATGGCGGCGAAAGTGGCGGCTGGGACCCGGATGCCGGTCGTCAATCCCCTCGGCGAAGCGGTGAGGCAGGCTGCTTTGCGTGTCACAGACCGTCCGACGCCGGTGGAGCGATTACGCACCACGCGTGCGGCGATGCTGACCCGCATGATCGATGCCGTCACCGGTGAGGCGGATGAGCAATGCCCCGTTTGCATCGTCGAGGGCGACCTGTAATCCTGATAGGGTTCATGTGCCGACCGAGACGGGGCGGATCCGGCAGACGCTTAGGCCTGTAGCATACCTACCATTCCATTCTTCACGCGTATATGCATAACACGGTATATATCGGGAGATGTATCGTGGTTGATGTGTTGCGGGATATGGGCGCGGCGTTCCTCGGGAGCCGCCTCAAGCGGCTTGGCGAGAGGATGCAGACCGGGGCGGCCCGGGTCATCGCCGATGCTGGGCTCCCGGTGCAGCCGGCTCATATGCCCCTGCTCGTGGCACTTGACGGACGATCGCTGACCATAGGCCAGATCGGGCAGGCAGTGGGCATCAGCCAGCCCGGGGTCACGCGCGGCATCGGGCAACTCGTCGCTATGGGTCTGGTGCGGGCGGATGTCGGCAGCGATCAGCGGCACCGCGCTATCTCGCTCACCGATGCTGGGGCCGCCGTGATCGCACGCGCCAGGCTGCACGTGTGGCCGCAGGTCGCGGACGCTGTCGAAACCGTGCTGAAAAGCCAGGCGGAGGCGTTTCTGCGCACGCTCGCCGACGTGGAGACCGCGCTTACGGCGAACCCGCTCGATCAGTTGGCGGCGCGGGCCGCGCCGGGGCTTTCCATCCGTGACTATTCCGATGATCTCGCCGTCGATTTCCACGACATCAACGCCGAGTGGATCAGCGATATGTTCCGATTGGAGGATACCGATCGCCAGACGCTGGAACACCCGCGCGCGAGCATCATCGACGCAGGGGGCGCCATCCTGTTCGTGGAGGCGAAGGGAATGGGCATCGTCGGCGCCTGCGCCCTGCAAAAGACGAGCGCGACCGGCTTCGAATTGACCAAGATGGGGGTTCGCAAGGCGGCGCGCGGGCTGAAGGCCGGTGAATTCCTGCTGCGCGCGGTGATCGACAGGGCCGCCGCCATGGGTGCTGATCCGCTCTATCTCTTGACGAGCAAACGCTGCGCCGCCGCGATCCACCTGTACGAGAAGCTCGGCTTCCAGCACGATGCCGCCATCATGGCGGACTATGGCGCGCGGTACGCCCGCTGCGATGTGGCCATGCGCTACCGGGGGCTGGACGGCGGCGCGGCATCGGGGGCGGCGAAGCCCGGCTGATATGCGATCTTCGCCTCACGGCGCAGGCTATCCAGTTGCTTGGCCAATGCATCCCGCCCGGCATCCTGCCGGATCAGCTCCAGCGCCAGCCGGTTCGCCAGATCCGGCGCGATCGGTTCCGGCCGGCGCGAGACGATCACGCCCACCAGCGCCTCGCCATTCTGGACGACCACGAACGGCTCGCCCGGCGGCAGGCTTTGGAGGGTACGATATAATTCCGCCGGCAAGGTGGCGGTGTCGATCGTCGCGCGTTGCCGGTCGAACCCCACCTTGGCGGCCGTCAGCCGGCGGGCGATCTCCGCCATATCATGCGCATCTTTCAGGCCATCGGTGGGAAAGCCGCCGGCCGGGTAGCGGATCTGATCCGCGAGCAATATCTCGCGGCCGGCAAAGCGGCTGGGATTGTCGCGGATATATTGCTCCACATCGCGCGCATAGGGCGGCCGCAACCCCCGCACGACCTTGGCGGCGAGCATGTCCGTGAGAATGCGATCCTCAGCCGCGCGCACCGCCAGCAGATAGTCCTGACTGCGGTCGATCCCCTCTCGTTTCGCCTCCTGCACGACCAGTTGCCGCAGGACGAGTTGGTCCAGCGCGGCGTTACGTTGCATGGCCGTATCCTTGGCGCTCGCCCCGCCCGCGCCGGCCAGCACGGCGTTCAACTGGGGCCGGGTGATCTCGTCACCGTTCACGGTGGCGACCACCTGCCCTTCCGGCGTACGATCGCCGCAGGCCGCCAGCGATACGGCCAGCGTCAGCATCAGAGCGGCATGGCGCATCATCATTCTCCCGTATCCGGCCCCAGCAGCACGCGCCGGCCGAGCGGCCCGACACGCCCCGTCAGCGCGCGTGCGAACGCTTCCAGGCGCACCAGCGAGGCGGCGGGATCATTCGACAGCATCGACATGCGCACCAGCACGCCATCGGGCAGGCGACGCGCGAGATTGTTGCGGACCACCGCGACATGTTCGGCCGCCCAGCTTTTCGGAAAGTCCCGGCCGATGCGCGTCCAGTAGAGCAGTTGCTCCGTCCGGATATCGCTCTCGGCGGTCCAGAAGGTGCCGGGCACGGATCGACCGGAGGCGACCGGCAGGCGCACGCCCTCCCGCCCCTGCAAGCGATAGCCTTGCGCGGGATAGCAGGCTTCCGGCCGATGGACCGCGAACAGCCCCGTCTGCCCGCCGCCATAAGCGACCAGCAGCATCACGGGGGGGCCATCACCGTCTGTGTAGACCCGCGTCAGCACCTGATCGTAGGTACGCACCTCGGTCTCGTCGGGCGGGGGCAGCACCAGGCCACTCGCGCCGACGAAGCGCCAGGCGCCGAGCGTATGAGGGATCGCCGCCTCCAGCCCCTCGGGCCGCAGCAGCGGCGGTCCGGCGCGCGGCGTAAGCGCGACGGCCAGCGCGGAGGTCGCGATCAGCGCACCGCCGAACAGGAACTGGCGACGCGCCGGATCGATCGGCGCGGGGGCGGCGGGCGCGATCATGCCGCCCCCCTGCGCCTGCGACGGACATGTCCGATGATCGCATCCGCCAGCAGCAGCAGCGCCACCGCCAGCATGAACAGCAGGATGCCGGCGATATCGTGGACATACACCTGCGCCACCCGCTCCCCGAAATACCAGGTGACGAGAATCAGCAGCAGCACGCGCACGAAATTGGCGAACACCGCGATCGGGGCCAACGTCAGCAACAGCGGCAGGGACGCCCGCCAGTCGCCGTCGTAGCGCATATACGCATAGAATATGCCGATCGCGCCCAACCCGATCAGCGAGTTCAGACCGGAGCAGGCGGTGGCCATCAGTAGCTCGTAGCGATCGACGTAGATCACCACCCCGCCATGCCCCACCGGATAGCCAAGCCACGACAGCAGCGACACCGCCGCGCTGGACAGGCCAAGCTTGAGCATATGGCTGAACGGTAGGATCAGCGTTTCGGGCTGCGGAAACATGAAAAGCAGATAGACGAGCGGAAACCACAGCAGCCGCAGCGCCCGCCAGCCAGCATGATAATAGAAGATCGCGGCGAAGGCGACATAGACGCCCATGCACTCGATCCCCAGCATGCCGGTGATCCGCGCGAAAACGTAGCCGATCAGCGCGGGCACCAGGAGCAGCGCCGTCAGCCTGGGATCGCCCCGCTCCGCGACGGCGGCGACGGCATGCCGCTGGCGAGCGAGCAGCCAGATGCCGGTGGCAAGTACGATCGGCCCATGCCCGCCCGTCTCGATCGACCAATATTCGCGCGCCAGCGTAGCGAGCGTGGGCAGCGCCAGGATGGCGGCTCCCAGCCACAGGAACCACCCGCGCGCCACTATGCGCCGCATTTCCACGGATATGGGTGAAGCGGTTGACGCGCGTACGGCAACGGGAGCGGTCATGATCGCGCCGCCGAGATCGGAAGAGCACACGTCTGAACTCC
>CAJYJW010000238.1 GCA_913775025.1 uncultured Sphingomonas sp.
GCGATGGCGTCCTCGAATCTTGCCAAAGGCCACACCTTGGTCACCTGTCTGCCAAGATCGATCCGCCGTTCCTGTGCCAGGGCGATCAAAGCGGGATAATCCTTTTCCGGACGCGCCCCGCCGTTCAAGGTCGCGACGATCTCCTTGCCCATCGTGACGCCGTTCAGATCGAAACTCGCGCGCGCACCTGCGGCACTCTGACCGATCAGCACGACCCGCCCGCCGCGTTTGGTCGCCATGATCGATGCCTCGGCGGCCGAGGCGGCACCACTGCATTCGATGGCGACATCGATCGGCGCGAACGCCTCACGCAGCTGCGCCGCCAGCGTTTCGGCATCCATCGCGCGGGTGGCGCAGAAAAATCGCCTCGCACCGACATCGCGCGCCGCCTGCTCCTTGGCGGGATTGAGGTCGACCGCCAGCACTTCGGCACCGGCCAGCGCCGCGCCGGCGATGGCATTCACCCCTATGCCGCCGACACCGATCACCACTACCCGATCGCCTGATGTCACCTGCCCCAGCGTCCGCGCCGCCGCGTAGCCGGTAGAGACGGCGCATCCGATCAGCGCCGCCTGTTCGGGCGGAAGATCGCCGGTGCGAAACAGCTGCCCCGTCTTCGCCACGATCTCCCCCGCGAAAGAGGAGACGTTAGAGAAACTATATGTCGGCCGCCCCTCCCATGTGAAAGGCTGCGGCGCCACCATGCCCCATGTCACGTCGCAGTTCGCCGGTGTGCCGCGCGCGCATTCCCGGCATTCCCCGCATGGTGTTTGCGTGCCAACCAGCACCCGATCGCCGATTGCATAATCGCTGACGCCGGGGCCAAGCGCCATGATCTCGCCCGCCGCCTCATGCCCGAGCACGATCGGCGCGCGGATCATTCCGCTATCCACCATGTTGAGGTCGCTGTGGCATAGGCCCGATCGCAGCACGCGCACCTTCACCTCGCCCGGTCCTGGCTCGCGAACGGCGAGCGCATCGGTCAGGCGCAATCGTTCCCCGTCGAACACGATCCCGCGCATCACCCTCTCCTTGCTGCGAGCCGTTTCAGCATCCACGATGGATCGTCACCGGTGGCGGTGCCGGCTGACGCATCCTTGCTGATCATGGCGAAGCGATCTTCGTCCACATCGACGATATCGCCCGAATCGAATACCAGCGAACGGTGGCTGAACTTCCAGCGTCCATCCCGTCTGGCGTAGCGGTCAAGATAGCGGCCATGGATGATGTATTCGCGCCGCCCGGGGCCATAAGTGCGATGGTAGGCGCGAACATGATGCTCGCCTTCGGCCATGTCGCCATCCACGGCGAACAGGCTATTGGTGATGCTGTGCACCGTCAGCTCCCACGGCGCCATGGCGGTCGGCAGCCACGCTACGAATGCGTCCGGCCCGCCGCGAAACATGGCGCCATGATCGTCGATCGCATCGTCATGATACAGCGAGCGGACGAGGGTGAAATCGCGGCGATCGCATCCACGGCAATAGAGCGCCACGAGGTCGGCGAGGGCGATCCTGTCGAGCAGTTCCTGCATGGCACTTCCTTCGCGGCCTGCCGGCTAAATTGCAATGATAACTACGCAATAGGCTTTCTTCTTGCCCATCCTGTCTAGGAATGCCACGAAACGATGATATCGGAATGCGCAAAGTTCGGTATTGACCGGGCGTGAAGGATCGATGGTGCTCAGGCTCCATCTCGCCCGACAAGTGAGGATGCGATGGAAAAGATCGTCTACGCGTTGTGGTGCAAGCCGAATGAGGATCGCGCGGCCTTGAACGCCCGGCTGCGGGCGGACGCCGTGCCCGCCCTGCTGTCGCTGAGCAACGTGCGGGCGCTCCGCCTCAACTTCCAGGATGCCGATGTCGCGCGCGCGGAGCCGCTGCGCCAGGCCGGCCCCGGCGAACAGATGGATGCCGTCGCGCAGCTATGGGTGGATGCGGCGCATGACATGTTCCGCAAGCCGGTTGACGAGATCCTCTCCGCCGCCTGCGGACGCATCGATGCCTGGGTCGTGCTCTCGTCCGATATCATTCCGAATACGCTTCACCCCTCCCAGGAGGGCGTGCGGACGGAGGGCTGGTCGCAATTCTGCTTCATCCGCCGGCCCGACCGGCTTTCGCCGGAGGAATGGCGGCACAATTGGCAGGTGCTGCACACCCCGGTCGGTATCGAGACGCAGTCGAACTTCGAATATGTGCAGAATTTCGTCGTCCGCCCGCTGACGGAGGGCGCATTCCCTTATGCCGCCATCGTGGAGGAGTGCTTTCCGACCGCGGCGATGGACGACAGCCACGTCTTCTTCGATGCCGTCGGGGATCAGGCGCGCTACGAAGCCAACCTCGCCACCATGTCCGAAAGCTGCAGCCATTTCGTCGAAATGCCGGGCGGCATTCATGTGCTGCCCACCAGCCAATATGATTATCGCAAGCTCGATTGAACGCCTGACTACATAAGGATGATCAAAATGGCGCAGCCCCGCACCGCCGCCCGCCCCCGCCCCCGCGCGAACAGCCACCCCCGGCTGCTTTCGGAAGGGCGCATCGGCCCGCTCATACTCAAGAATCGCATGATCGTGACGGCGATGGGCGTAAGCCTTTCTGAAGCGGACGGCCATGTCAGCCAGCGGCTGATCGATTATCATGTCGCCCAGGCGCGGGGCGGGGCGGGGCTGATCGTGCTTGGGGTGACGGGCGTCGCCTTTCCGGTCGGCCAGGTCTGCCTCAACCAGACGGCCATCTCCGACGATCGCTATCTGCCGGGCCTGACCCGACTGACCGAGGAGATTCATGCCGCAGGCGGGAAAGTGGCCGCGCAGCTTCACCACGGCGGGCTCGTCGCGGCGTTCAGCGCGGGTGGTGGCCACCCCTTGTGGGGCCCGGCTTATCCCGCCCCCTATTCCGGCGATCTGCTCGATTATTTCCTGCCCGAGGAAATGGCGGCCTTCGCGGGTGGCCCGATCCCGGAGGTGAAGATCATGGATGCGGAGGACGTGGCGCATGTCGTCCGTCAGTTCGCCGATGGCGCGCTGCGCGCGAAGCGGGCGGGGATGGACGGCGTGGAGATCCATGCCGGCCACGGTTATCTCCTGTCCTCCTTCATCTCGCCCGCCACGAACTCCCGCACCGATGAGTATGGCGGATCGCTGGAGAAGCGCGCCCGCCTGCTTCTGGAGGTGGTGCGTGCGGTCCGCGCCGCCGTCGGCCCCGATTTCGCCATGTGGGTGAAGCTCGATTCACGCGAGGTCGGCAAGGCGGGCGGCATCACGATCGACGATGCCGCCATGCTCGCCCCGCTGGTCGAGGCGGCGGGCGCGAACGCGATCACAGTTAGCGCCTATCACGATACGGGGCAGGCGAAACTTCATTCCGCCTCGAACATCCCGCACGAACCCGGCGCCCATCTGGAGGCGACGCGGGCGATCCGTAAGGCAGTCTCCGTCCCGGTCATCACCTCCGGCCGGCTGGAGGTGGATGCCGCCGAAGAAGGACTGGAGGCGGGCAATTACGACTTCGTCGCGATGGGGCGTAAGCTGCTCGCCGATCCCGATCTGCCAAATAAGCTGGCGGAGGGGCGCATCGCCGATATCCGGCCGTGCATCTATTGCTACACCTGCGTCAGCGCGATCTACGTGCGAGAGCCGATGCGCTGCGCGGTGCGCCCGGAAACCGCCTTCGAGGGGCGCGACTGGCTGCCCAAACACGCCCGCCGCCGCGTCGTGGTGGTGGGCGGCGGCCCCGGCGGCATGGAGGCGGCGCGACGGCTGGACATGTCGGGAGACGAGGTGATCCTGCTGGAAAAGTCCGATCGGCTGGGGGGAACGTTGCGGTTCGCCGGGCTTGCCTATGAACCGAACGAACGGCTGCTCGACTGGCTGCGGCGGCAGGTCGAGGCGAGCGATGTCGACGTGCGGCTGGGCACGACGGCGACGGCGGCCTCGATCGCCGCCCTCAAGCCCGATCTGGTGCTGGTCGCCACGGGCGCCGTGCGCGACATGCCGCCTATAGCGGGCAGCGATCTGCCGCATGTGTTCAGCGGCGACGATATGCGCGCCATGATGCTTGGCGAAAGATCGGACGACCTGAAGCGCAAGACGAGCTGGACGACGCGCCTCGCGACAAAGGTGGGCGCGATGACCGGCGCCACCGCCAATCTCGATCTCGTCCGCAAGGCGACGCATGCGTGGATGCCGCTGGGGCAGAACATCGTCATCATCGGCGGCGAGCTGGTCGGGTTGGAGCTTGCCGAGTTCCTGATGGAGCGTGGCCGTTCCGTCACCGTGGTGGGCGCGGCCGACAGGTTCGGCGGCGGGTTGCTGCTGGTGCGGCGCATGCGGCTGCTGGCCGAACTGAAGGAGCATGGCGTCGCGCTGTTCCCGGCCGCGCAAGATATTGCGATCGAGAAGGACGCGGTGCGCTTTACCGATGCGGCGGGCGCCGGCCAACGCGCGGCGGCGGATCATGTGATCGTCGCGGTCGGCGCGCGTGGGGACACGACCCTTGCTGATGCGCTTCTGGCTGAGGGCCTGAACGTCCGCGCCTATGGCGACGCGACCGGCGTCAGCTATATCGAGGGTGCGATCCGCGGCGCGGCGGAGGCGGTGGCGGCGGGCTGAGCGCAGGCTCAACCCAGCTCCTCCGCGCCGGCTGCGAGGATGGCCGGATCGCCGCCATGCGTCGCCCACAGGGCATCGCGGCGGACGATCCGCCAGCCCTCCGCACGGCGTTCCCAACGATCAATATATTCGCCGTTCGAATCGAAGATCGCGCCGCCCGGATCATTGCGGCGCTGATGCCGCGCCTGCACATAAGCGCGGCTCACGGCAGTGTCCCCCGCCGGATCGACGAGGATGCTGCCGAGCAAATGTTGCGTGCCGCCGCACGCATCGAGATAACGGCGCATCTGATCGGCCAGCGCCGCCATGCCCTGCCGCTCGCCCTGGCCATAATCGAACTCGATATCGTCGGCGAAGACGTCGCCGAGATCGTCCCACGCCTTCGTATCCAGCACGCGCGCGAACCGGGCGAGGCCCCGCGTGATTGCCCGCTCGTCCTGCAACGCGCGCAACCCGTCCGCCTCCAAAGTGACGCGGCCGGAGATCGGGCCACCATGCTCTTCCACCAGCATCATCCGCGTGGCCGAGCGATCGAACACATGCTCCTCGTCCTGCGCGATCAGGCGCGCGACCTCGGGCTCGGCGCAGCGCGCGGCGAAACGATCGTAGGCGGCGCGATCGGCGAAGCACAATTCCGTCACGCAATCGAAATCGATGGGGACGCCGAACGCGAACGCACCCTCGCGCTGTACGAAGTTACGCTTGTACGAAAGGATATCGGGGCAGAGGCCGACGATCAGAGGCGCATGGCGCGTCTCATAATAATGGACGAACGCCTCATTCGAAAGGTCGGCCCTGCGTTTCAGCAGCGCCACGCATTTGATCATGACCACCCCCGCCCAGTCGCACGGTCTCAGCCGCCACTCAGGATAAGCCCGCTCGTCGGTACGCCCGTGCCCGCCGTCACCAGCACCAGGCCGTCGCCCGGCACCTGATTGACGGATGTGCCGCGCACCTGCCGAACGCCCTCGGCGATGCCGTTCATGCCGTGGATATACGCCTCGCCCAGCTGCCCGCCATTGGTGTTGATGGGCAAACGCCCGCCAATCTCGATGCCCTCGTGCCGAATGAAGTCCTTCGCCTGCCCCTTCGGCGCGAAACCGAACGCCTCGATCTGCGGCAGCACGAAGGGGGAGAAATGGTCGTAGAGGATGGCGGTGCGAATATCCCCGGCGCCCGCCCCCGCCTGCGCGTAAAGCTGCTCCGCCACCAGGTCCATTTCGGAAAGACGAGAGATGTCGGACCGGTAATAGCTCGTCATCATCTGCTGATCGTCCGCCGCACCTTGGGCCGCTGCCCGAATGATCGCGGGCGGCTGGCGCAGCTTCGCGGCGCGTGCGGCGCTCGTCACCACGATTGCCTGCGCGCCGTCCGATTCCTGACAGCAGTCGAGCAGGTGAAGAGGCTCGACGATCCAGCGCGAGGCCTGATGCTGCTCCAGCGTGATCGGCTGCTCGTAGAACCAGGCCTTCGGATTGGTCGCGGCATGGCGGCGGCAGGCGACCGAGACGCGGCCGAAATCCTCCGATGTCGCCCCCGTCTCGTGCATATAGCGTCGCGCCGCCATCGCCACCCATGATGCGGGGGAGACCAGGCCGAAGGGCACGTAATAGCCGTAATGCGCGCTTTCCGCATTGGGTACCGGCGGCGGGGTGTAGCCGCTGCCGAAGCGATATTGCGATCGCTCATTCATCGCGCGATAGCATACGATGACCTCGGCGACGCCCGTCGCCACCGCCATCGCTGCTTGCATGATCGGCGCGCAGGCCGCGCCACCGCCATAATGCACGCGGCTGAAGAACTTCAGCCGCCGCCCGCCGATGTTGCGGAAGACCTCGATTTCGGGGTTGTTGTCCATCGTGTAGGTGCAAAGGCCATCGACCTCGGCGCGGTCGATCCCGGCGTCTTCCAGCGCAGTGGTGATCGCCTCCACCGCCAGGCGCAGTTCCGACCGGCCGCTGTTCTTGGAGAATTCGGTCGCACCGATGCCGACGATCGCGGCCTGCCCGGATAGCGCATCGCTCACAGCGCGGCTCCATATTCGAGGGTGACGGTGGCGGTGACGTGATCGCCTATACGATTGCGCCCGCGTACCGATACGGTCGCCCGGTCGCCATCCACGCTCGCGACCTCACCGGTCAGCACCATCGTATCGCCAACGAAGTTGGGCGCGCCGAGGCGTATGGCGATCCCCGCGATACGCGGCCCCGGCCCGCACCAGTCGCTCACGTAACGCTGGACGAGGCCGTTGGTCGTCAGGATGTTCATGAAGATGTCGGGCACGCCGGTCGCCTGCGCGGCGGCCTTGTCGTGGTGGACGTTCTCGAAATCATTGGTCGCGATCGCGCCCGCCACGATCGCGCCGGCGGTGATCGGAAAGCTGAGTTCGGGCAGCGTCTGCCCTGTCGTGGGACGCGTCATGCCAGCGGCTCCGTCTTGCCTGATGCGATGGCGGCGCCGATGCGCGCCGCCATCGGCGCCTGCCCGCCCAGCGCCTCGCCGATCTGCGTTGCGGTGAGGAAGTAGCGGTGGATCGGATAGGTCACGTCCGCCCCCATGCCGCCGTGCAGATGCTGGGCCGTGTGGACGACACGGTGCCCGCCCGCCGCCGCCCAATATTTGGCGGTGGCGATATCGGCCTCCTGCGCGGCGCCCGTATCGATCTGCCACGCGGCGAGCAATGCGGTGCCGCGCATCGCCTCGACATCGATGAACGCGTCGGCGGCGCGCTGCTGCACCGCCTGAAAGCTGCCGAGCGCCTTGCCGAACTGCATGCGGTTGGAGGAATAATCGGCGGTGCGGCGCAACGCTTCGGCCGCCACCCCCACCTGCCGCTGCGCCAGCGCGACCTGGCCCCGCTGCACGAGTTCGCGCACGATCCGTTCGCCCGCGCCCGCATCACCCACGATCGCATCGCCGGGCAGCGATACGCCGTCGAGCGTCACCATCGCCTGCGGTTCGCCGCTGGTGGAGGCTTGCGCCGCGATCGTGACGCCAGGGGTGCCGGGATCGACGAGGAATAGCGCGGGGCCGTCCGCCGTCGTCGCGGTGACCAGCAGCGCCTGCGCCTCTGCGCCGTAAGGCACCGCCACCTTCGAACCGGTCAGCCGCCAGCCGTTGCCCTCCGCCTCCGCGCGTGCGACAGGCCGTGCCGGGTCCAGCCCACCCACTTCTTCCACCGCGCAGGCGAGGATCGCCTCGCCCGCGATCACCTTCGGCAGCCACGCGCGTTGCGCCTCGCTCCCCTCGCGGTCGAGCGCGACTGCCGCCATCGCCAGCGTGCCGGTGAGCGGCAGCGGTGCCAGCGTACGGCCCTGCTCCTCCAGCAGCAGGCCGAGATCGATCAGCCCGAGGCCGAGGCCCCCGCCCGCCTCCGACACCGCGATGCCCAGCAGCCCCGCCTCCGCGAGCGTGCGCCAGAGCGCCGCGTCATAAGGCGCGCCGCTGGCGGCGAAATCGCGCAATGCCTCATCGCTGGTCGCATCGCCAAGGATACGCGAAGCGAGATCCCTAAGGTCGCGCTGATCGTCCGAAAGGTTGAAATCCATGTCCGTTCCTCAGGCGAGGCGAAAGGCGGGGAGGATGTAGCCGGGCTCCACCTCGACGAAATCGGCGGTGACCGCGCGGCCGATCGCGACATCCTCCGGCGCGGCATCAAGCATGTTGGCAACGATGCGCACGCCCTCCTCAAGCTCCACCAGCACTACCGGCAAAGGATAGGCGAACCCAGGCATCTGCGGCTGGTGCATCACCACGAAGCTGTGGATCGTACCGCGTCCGCTCGCCTCGACGATCTCGAAATCCAAGCTGCCGGTCACCGGGTCCATCGGCCCCGGCGGATGACGCAGCCGCCCGCCGAACGACTGGAACAGCAGCTTGCGGTTTGTCAGCCCCTCCCAGAAGAAGGCGTTGTCATGCGTGATCGCGGGGCGCGGGTGGGGGAAGCTGTCCGCTTCCTGCGCCGGCGGCGGCGGCGCGGCGGGGCTGAGGTTCGGTTTGAACTTCAGCACGCGAAACGTCATCCGGCCGACGGGCTCGCCCGCGACCGTGAAGTCATAGGCGAGCGTCACGAAATGGCCGATGCCGAGGCCGGTGCGCTTCTCCTCCGACACGTCCGCCACGGTCGGCGTCGAGGTGACGACATCGCCGATCGTCAGATAGCGGTCGTATCGCTGCTCGACATTCGTGGCGACGACACCGGTGTAACCCGCCGCGTCGAACAGCGCGAGAACGGGCATGTCCTCCTCGCTCGTCCGCCCGCCGGGGCGATAGGGCGGCATCGCCCACACATCCAGCATCGCAGGCGGCGCGACGATGCCGGGGTGCCCCGCCGCGCGTGCCGCCGCCTCATCGGTATAGACGGGGTTCGTCTCGCCCATCGCCTCGCACCAGCGGCGGATCATCGGCAGGTTCACGGCATCGCGCGCCGTGGCGGGCGCATTCGCCGCGCGGCCGACCCAAGCGCGTGCCTCTTCGAGCAGTCCGCTCATGCGCGCGCCGCCCGCGGCATCTTGAGGCCGACCTGCGCCACCATATCGCGCAGCACCTCGGCGGTGCCCCCGCCGAAGGTGTTGATCTGGCATTTGCGATATTCGCGCTCGATCCGCCCGCGCAGCGCCGCGCCCGGCGAGCCGTCCTTCACGAGGCCGACCGGCCCCAGCACGTCGAGCAGAAGCCGCATCACCTTGATGACGCCCTCCGTGCCGAACACCTTGAGGCCCGAGGCGAGATCGGCGCGGGTGGAGCCCTGCGCAACTTCGCTCGCCACGCGATTGCCCATCTGGCCGATCGCGCTCAGCGTCGCATAGGCTTCGCCCAGCGCGGACTGCACCCACGGCACGTCAATAAGCGTACCGCCCCCCGCCTCGACCTCGCGCGCCCAGGCGACGACCTGATCGAAGCAGCCGTTGGCGCCGTAGGTGAGCGCCGCCAGGCCGATGCGCTCGTGGTTGAGCTGCTCGGCGATCAGCCGCCAGCCACCGTTCACCTCGCCGATCACCATGTCGGCGGGCACGCGCACATCCTCGTAATAGGTCACGTTGGTGCGGAAGCCGCCCACCGTCCAGATCGGCGAGACGGAGAAGCCGGGCAGCGTCGTATCCATCATCAGGATGGTGATGCCCTTGTGCGGCGGCGCATCGGAATCGGTGCGGACGGCAAGGAACACATAGTCCGCCCCTTCCGCGCCGCTGGTGAAGATCTTCTGCCCGTTGACGATGTAGTCGTCGCCGTCGCGCACCGCCCGCGTCTTCAGGCTGGCGAGATCCGTGCCGGCGCCCGGCTCCGAATAGCCGATGGCGAAGATCAGGTCGCCGCTCGCGATGCGCGGCAGGATGGCCTTCTGCTGCGCTTCCGTCCCCAGCCGCATCAACGCGGGGCCGACGGTGTTGACCGTGACGAACGGGAAGGGCGCGTCCGCCAGCACCAGTTCCTCCAGCAGAATCTTTTGGGTGAGCGGATCCAGTCCCTTGCCGCCATAGGCAACGGGCCAGCCCGGCGTCAGCCAGCCGTCCCGCCCCATCTGGCGGATCACGCGACGATATTCGGGTCCGCTCTCCGCATTAAGGGTCGCGGCGCGCGTCTCCGGGGTCATCAATCCGTCGAGATACGCACGGAACTCGGCGCGAAGCGCCTTCTGTTCGGGGCTGTAATCAACCTGCATGGTCTGCTCCCTCGAAAGGTGGAATGCCGAGACGGTCGAGCGCCGCTGCGGTCAGCGGAACGTAGGTGGCCGCCGCCGGATCGGCGACGAACAGCGGATCGCCCTTCACGCGGGCAGGGTCGTAGCCTTCGCGCTGCACATCCACCTTGCGCAGCTTGAAGGTGGAGGTCATGTCGGCGGCATCGGTCAGCCGCACGAACAGCGGCACCGCATAATGCGCCAGATGCGTGCTGGCGTAGGCGTGGAAGCCTGCCGGATCGAACGCCACGCCTGGCGGATAGGTGAGCGCCACCATCCCCGCACGCCCCTCCGTCCCCGGCACCAGCACGCCGTAGACGTTGACAACCGAGGGACCGGAGAAGCCCGCCAGTACCGTCTCCACCTCGGCGGTCGAGACGTTCTCGCTCTTCCAACGGAAGGTGTCGCCGGCGCGATCGACGAAGAAGACGTAATCCTCCTCGTCGAAGCGGACGAGATCGCCCGAGCGGAACCAGCGGTCGCCAGGCTTGAACAAATCGCGGATCAGCTTCGCCTCGGTGGCTGGGGCGGAGGTGTAACCCTCGAAGAAGCCGCCGACGCCGGTGCCGTCGAGCACTTCGGCGACGAGTTCGGCCACCTCGTGCGGGCCGGCCAGCACATAGCCGCCGTCTGCATTGCGGACATGCTCGCCGGTCGCCACGTCATACTTCAGAAAGCGAATGTTGGTCGCTTGCGGATAGGGCAGGCGGCCGACCGATCCGATCCGATTGTCGACGTTGGTGACGCCGTAGTTCGCCTCGGTCGATCCCAACCCCTCATAGACATCGCGCACGCCGAAACGATCGACGAAGGCGGCCCACACGTCGGGCTTGAGACCCGCCCCCGTCATCGCGCGCAGGCCGTGATCGCGATCGCCGGGCGTAGAGGGCGAGGCGAGCAGATAGCGGACGATCTCGCCGATATAATAGAAAGCGGTGATGCGGTGGCGGCGCACGTCCGCCCAGAAACCCGAGCGGCTGAACCTGCGCCGCAGCACGAACGGCCGCCCGGTCGCGAGCGAGACGGAAGGCACCACCATGCCGCCGGCGCCATGGTAAAGCGGCAGCACGCAATAGAAAGTGTCATCGTCGCCGAACTCCAGCAGGCCCGCCATCATCTCGCCGGCGTTCAGGAAACGCATGTGGCTCATCTTCGCGGCCTTGGGCAGGCCGGTCGTGCCGGATGTGAAGATCAGGTAGAGCGGATCGGCCATCACGATCCCGTCGCGCAGGGTGGGATCGGGATTGGTGTCTGCGGCGGCGGCCATGGCCGCATCGAGATCGCGCCAGCCGCTGGCGGTGCGATCCGCCCCCGTCTCGGATTGCTCGAACACGAGTACGGGCAGATCTTCCGCCGCCATCCCCTCGATCAGGGCGGCAAGCTCGGATCCGACAATCAGCGCGCGCGCGCCCACCTGCGCGAAGGCGTGTTTGAGCACCGGCCCCGTCGCCGTCGTATTGATGAGAGCGGTGACGATGCCCGCCTTCGCCAGCCCCAGCCACAGCATGATATATTCGGGCCGGTTGAGCATCAGCAGCGCCACCACGTCGCCGCGCCTGAGCCCCGCCGCCATTGCCGCATGCGCCACGCGATTGGCACGCGCATTCATCGTGGCGAAGCCGATCGCCTGCTCCTCGAACAGGATGAAGGGCGCGTCGTTCTCGCTCGCCGCCCGCTCCTCCAGCCGGTCGGCCACGGTATAGGGCAGATCGCGCGCGAAGGGGGCGACGCGCGCGTAGCCACGCATCAGCCGCCGCATCGTCTCCTCGCGCGGGGGGGCGACGAAACCGGTCATGCCGCATGCGCCTTCAGGAAGGGGAGGATGGCAGAGACGAAGGCGTCGTTATCGTCGCCCGCCACCATATGATGCGCGCCATCGATCGGCACGACCTCCGCCTCCGGCAGAAGCGCGCGGAACCGCGCGGCCCCGTCCGCCGAAACGATCTCGCTCGCGGTGCCGTACACCAGCATCAGCGGCGCCGTGATCGCGCGGGCGGCGGCGGAGAGGCGTTCGTTCATCGCCTCCATGTCCCACCCGTCCTGCGGGGCGACGAAGCCGGGATCCCAGTGCCAGTACCAGCGGCCGTCCTTCTTCTGCCGCAGGTTGCGCGAAAGGCCGTCGAGCCGTTCGGGCCGCGGACGGTGGGGCAGATAGCTCGCGATCGCATCCGCCGCCTGTTCCAGCGTATCGAACCCGCCCGACGTGCCGCGCATGAAACCCACGACATGCTCGCCGCCCTTCGCCTCCAGCCAGGGGACGATATCGACCAGCACGATCCCGGCGGCGGGGGCCGCCGGCCCCTCCCCCATCGCCAGCATCGAGGCCAGCCCACCGAGCGATGCGCCGACGACGAGCGGCGGCGCATCGAGTGTCGCGATCACGTCGCGCAGATCGTTGGCGAAGGCGTCGAGCGTGTAGCGGTTGTCGGCGCTCCAGTCGCTGTCGCCATGCCCGCGCATGTCGAGCGCGATCGCATCGAAGCCGTCGTCCGCCAGCGCGCGCGCCGCCGTCGCCCACGCGCCGCGCGTCTGCCCGCCGCCGTGGAGCAGCAGCACCGGCGCACCACGTGCCCCGCCGTAACGCGTCGCGACGAGCGAAAGGCCGTCACGCGCGGTATAGCCCAGCGTCGTTTCCGCCACCGTCAGTTCCACAGCGCCGATGCCTCCGCCGTATCGGCCTCGCGCACGCCGTTGATGCCGAGATGCGTGCGCGCCTGCTCTGGCGTCATGTCGAGCACGTCCTCGTAGCGGATCATGTAGATCGGCGCGGATTCGCGGCCGACCTTCGCCCCCCGCTCGATCGTGTCCAGCACGGTTAGCCACGTCTGCGGGTAATGCAGCACCGCGCGCGTCACGATCCGCGTCGATCCGAAGATCGAGAAGGCCGAAAGTTCGCCGGCAAGCTCGGGGCTCAGATGCACGAACAGGTTCGTCAGCCGCATGTAATAAGGCACCAGCTCGCCGATGAAGTCGAACCCGCCGCCGCCCAGAATATGTTCGAAATCATGCTGCTGGCCGGCGCGGAGCTGAAAATATTCGTAATCGTTGCGGGGCGTGAATTTGGGCACGATATCGACCTGCAAGCCGTTCTCCACGAGCTGGCGATAGAAGATGCCGCCCACCGTATCCGGGGCGTGCGCGGCAAGATCGTCGCGCTGGAAATCGGAGGAGAAGCGCGCCCCGAACCATGCGTCGAGCGCAGGATTTTTCGCACGCTCGGCGGCGATCAACGCGTTGATATGATCGATATCCTGCACCTCGCGCATAATGAGCGCGAGTTTCATCGAATCGGACGGCGTCGGCACGTCCGGGCCGTTGCGGCGGAGCATATGCGTCGCCACCCAGTCGCGCAGACGTGGATCGTTCAGATAGCGCGACGAGCTTATCAGCGTGCTGCTTTCGGTGGAGAGCGGCACGATGCCCTTCATCAGGTAGCTATAGTCGTTCATGGCATCCTCTCGGGCAGGCGCTGAGCGAGATCGGCGGGTATACGGACAGGAAAGCGCATGATGACCTGGGCCATGCCCTTCGCGGCCGGGTCCAGCCCCTTGCAACGCAGGATGCCGCCGTCCAGCGAGTCGCGGACCACGAAATTGAGCGCGTTTAGCCCAGGCGCGACATAACGGTCGACGGCGAGCGGGCTGCCATCCGCGGACAGATGGCGATACCATTCGCCGACCGCCTGAGCGGTCATCGCCGTCGCGATCCACGGCAGAAATTCGGGCTGGCGGGCGATCACGGCCACGTTGAACAGGCTGCCCTTGTCGCCGCTCCGCCCCCAGGCCAGCCGGATGAGGTCGACCTCGACCAGTTCTCCGTCCGCCACGTCCGGCGCCGGGGCGGGATGAACGGCCGGCACGCTCGTTTCGCCGACGAATGAGGCGACGGTCCAGCACCTGTCACCCATCGTCACCGTCGCTGCCACCTCCTCGCGGGGCAGCAGGAAAGCGAAGATGCCGGTCAGCGGCAGCACGCTCGTGGCGATATTGATGCCCGTACCGACCGACATGGTGGTGATGCCCGACGCCTGCTCGCGCGCGAAGAGACCGGCGCCTTCCGGTGTTGGATGATCGATCGTCATCTTCAGGATGACTTCGCGGGAGTCGTGGATCCGCGCCTGCGCGCCGAAACTTGCCTCCTCCCCGATGACGATGGCCGCGCTGTCCGTGAAGTCGGCCATGTTGCGCGACCGCAGCAACGCTCGTGCGCGCGACAGGATGGCCGCGCCCTGCCGGCGTGCCTTCGCGCCCGCTTCCTCCCCGATGATGGGTTGATAGGCGACCGCGCGCCATCCGGCCTCATGCGTCACGCTGGCCTTCAGATACGGCGTCGGTGGCCGGCCCCGCGCGCCGGAGACATGGACCCGGTTCGGCCCGTCCGAGGTCAGCCGCACCTCGCTGAAATCGCATGACACATCCGCCACCACATAGTCGGCGGGATCGCTGACTTCGTAGAGTAGCTGTTCGGCGACCGTACCGACCGAGACCAGGCCGCCCGACCCTTCTGGCTTGGTGATGACGACGCTGCCATCCGCGCGGCATTCGCCGATCGGAAAGCCGATCGTCTCCCAGCCCTCCACAGCCCGCCAGTCCGTGAACGTACCGCCTGTGATCTGGGTACTGCATTCCAGCAGATGCCCAGCGAGCGTGCCGGCGGCGAGCTTGTCGTGATCGTCCGGCCCCCAGCCGAAGGCATGGATGAGGGGGCCGAGAACGATGGCGCTGTCGACCACCCGCCCCGTCACGACGATGTCGGCGCCCGCCGCGAGCGCGGAGGCGATGGGGAAGCCGCCGAGGTAGGCGTTGCAGGTGAGCGCGCCATCGGGAAACGGCGCGCCGGTGAACATGTCGCTGGCTTCCCGCAGATCCTGCACGCGGTCGATCAGGTCGTCGCCCGTGATCGCGGCCACCTTCAGCGACAGGCCGGCCTCGGCGATTTTCCTCTCCAACGCGCGCGCCAGGCCCAGCGGATCAAGCGCGCCGGCGTTCGCGACCACCTTGATGCCCTGTCGCGCGATCTCGTACAGATGCGGGCCGACGTGAATGGCGAGGAAATCGGGCGGATAGAGCACGGGGGGGTCGGCCCTGCGCTGGCGACCGAACATGCCCATGCTCGCCTCGGCGAGATAATCGAACACGAGATAGTCCAGGCCACCGGCCGCGAGCAGCTGCGGCACGCCATGGGCGCTGTCGGCGAAATAGGCCGATCCGCCACCGATCCGGATCACACGTCCATCCACCATGCCGCCTCGCCGCTATCCGTGCCCGGCAACCCGTCCGCTCGATTGGTCCGCCTTCGCCGGCATCCTAGACGAGGGATGGTGCGCGGCATGGCCGACGTATCGCCATTCCTGCGCACCGATGGCCAAATCCGATCCCGTACGGCCCGCCGCGATCGTTAGTTCACCGCGATGCGCTCGTTCCGGTAGCGCCCCGGCGTAACGCCGGTGGCGCGGCGAAAGGCGAGGGAAAAGCTGCTGGGCGTTGCGAAGCCGAGGCGGGCGGCGATCTGCTTCAACGGCAACGCCGTCTCGCCCAGCATTACGCGCGCCCGCGCCAGGCGTGCTTCTTCCACGAACTGATGGACGGTGCGCCCGGTCGTCTTGCGGAACGTGCGGACGAGATGGCCGGGGCTCATGTCCAGCAGGGCGGCGAGATCGGCGATGCGCATCCCCCCTCCATCGGCCGTCTGCACATGATCCTCCAGCCGGCGCAATTGCCACGGCGCCAGCATGCCGACGTGCCCCTGCACGCTCTGCGCGGCGCGTGCGAGATAGCGCGCCAGATCGACCCGCACCCCGGTCGCCAGTGCATCGATCAGGATGTCATGCGCGAAACCGGGCGTCATCGCCTCCCTCGCCATGCGCTGCATGGCCGCGTGGATATGCGGATCGCGAATGTCGCAGCACAGCGCCAGATGCGAGAGGTCGCCACGATCGAAATCGGCGGGAAGGATGCCAGGCTCCATCGTGCAGGATGCGACGCGCCGCTCGCCCCCGGGCCCGCTCGCCTCGATCAGCACCCCCGCCGGCACGATCATCAGGTTCCCCAGCGCCAGGAGCCGGCTTGCGCCCGCATCCGAGCGGAACAGGCCCCGCGCGTTACGCGCCTGACCGCCGATCAGCGCCATCACGTCCCTGGGCGGTGACCGCATCTGATAGGACGGTGTTTCGTAGCGATAGGTATAGACGTGGATGCGCGCCTGATCGGTGCGTAATTCCACGCTGGACGGCGCTGTTGCCATGTCGAGCTCTCCCGCTGTGCCGGGTTTGCCCGGTCCATAGCATTTTGTCTGAACCGTCCTTCTACAGGATCGGGGGATGCTTATCGATCGTCAATGATCCGCCTGCGACCAATATCACGCCGACGCCGCTTTATGCGACAGGTCGATCTCGATCACCGAACCCCCTCCGCGCTCTGCGGCGGCGGCCGCGATGCCGGAATCCATCATCGCGCGCATGCCATCGCCCTCAATCAGTTCGTAATAGCTATCGCGATCATCGGGATGTTCGAGATAGGCGACGCGCACCGCATCGTTCGCGGCTTCGAACACCGGCGTCAGCCCACGCTTGACCGCCCCGACCATCGCCGCATCGAGATCCTCGACGATCCATGCGAGATGGTGTGGCCCGCGCCTGCCGGCATAAGGCGATGGCATATGCGAAAGTGGCCGTATCAGTTCGATCTGAACCGACCCCTGATAACCCAGCGCGACGTCGATCGTGACGGTGGTCGGTGCGTCGCGATAACGGCCGTGCAGCGTGCTATTGCGAAAGATCGTCCAGGGACCGATACCCAGCGCGAGCCGCGCCGCCACCGCGGCATCGAGATCCTCGACGACATGGCCGATCTGATCGATCGTTCCGAACATCCCCTACCTCCTTGCCCGCCACTTGACGCGGCTCGCACGATCGCCACGCTTCCGGTGCGACGCCGCGTCGGCGAAGTCAGTTCAACGGCCGCACCTCCCGCCGATAAGAAGGCAGTTTCAGAGATAGCCGAACGCCGGCTGGGCCCGATCGGCGATCATCTTGTGCCGCCGCTCCAGCATCGGATCGAGCGCCTCGGGTTGCGGCACGATCCAATAGTCGCCGCGCGCGATCGCATCCAGCACCCGTTCCGCAAACGGCTCCGGATCCATGCCATGTTCGCCGATCATGGAACGAAGATTATCGACGAAACCCTGCGTCGCCGGATGTACCTCGCCGCTGAAAGGATCGTCGAATATGGCGGACCGGACCGGACCCGGCGCCAGCAGGCTGACGGCGATCGGCGCTTCAATCATATCGAGTTCGCCTTTCAGCGACTCGGTCAGCGCGACGACGGCGAATTTCGTCGCGCTATAGGGCGCCATCAGCGGTGCCGGGTTAAAGCCGCCGACCGATGCCGTATTGACGATGCGCGCAGCGTGGCCCGCCTTCAGCATCCGTGGCACGAATGCACGGATGCCGTTCAGCACCCCGCCCACGTTTACCGCCAGCGATGCATCCCAGCGGCGGGGTTCAATCTCCCACATCAGCCCCGTCGCCATGATGCCCGCGTTGTTGAACAGCAGATCGACGCTCTCGAGACGTTCGAAGGCTACGGCCGCCAGCCGGTCGACCGCCGCCATATCCGTCACGTCGGTTGGAACGGCGATCGCATCCGGCAATGCCTGGGCTACCTGCTCCAGCGCCTGCCGATCAAGATCGGCGAGAACCAGTCGCATGCCCCGCTTCGCCGCCTCGCGCGCGAGGCCGAGGCCGATACCACTTGCAGCGCCGGTGATGACCGCGCCCTTGCCCTCGAACGTCATGCTCAGAACGACACCTTGAATTCGACGGAGACGCGGCGTGGCTCGCTGTAGAACTTGCCACCGGTGCCAAGCGCCGAGAAATCGATGCCGTAGACGACCTGATCCTCGTTGAGCAGATTCTCGCCGAGGACCGCCAGTTCACCCTTGGCGTTGCCGCCGAGGGGAATATTCGCGAGAGCCACGCGCGCATCAACGTTGTTCGTTGCCGGCGAGTCCACGTCGCGCTGGAACGGGTTCACCGCGTCGTTCGGGTAGAAATAGACGTGGCTGCGATAGGCGTAGCTGACCCGCGCCGAGATCTGGCCGAAACTCATCGGATCGAACTGATATTCCGCCGCGACGTAGGAGTTGAACTTGGCGACGTTCGGGAATCGGGCGGTGCTCGCGATATTGCTGATGACGTTCGTATTCGGATTGAGGAACAGGAACGTCTTATACTTCGGGTCGGTGTAGCCGAGCGAACCATTCAGCGTCAGCCCGTGGACGGGCACCGCCGTCACCTCAAGCTCTACGCCCTTGAAGTCCGCCTTGCCGGCATTGACCAGCAGGGTCGATGCCCCGCCCGTGCCGGAGGCGAACTGCGGCACCTGCAAATCGTCATACTTGCTGTAGAATGCCGACAGGTTGACGCGCAGGCGGCGGTCGAAGAAATCGGTCTTGAAGCCGCCTTCGTAAGAGACCAGCTTTTCCGGCTGGAACGAGTTAAGAGCAAACCGGCCGCTGGCATCGATGCTGCCCGGCGCGCGCGGGTTGAAGCCACCCGACTTATAACCGCTCGACGCCTTGGCATAGCCCAGGATCGAGGGCGTGAACTGATAGCTGGCGGAGCCGAGCCAGGACATGTTATCGAAGCTGACCCGATCCGTTCCGTTCCCAGGGTCTGGCACGCCGTTGCTGGAGTTGAGCAGGGTCAGGCGCTTCTTGTCCTTGGTGTAGCGGACGCCGCCCGTAAGCTCGAAGCCTTCCAGCGACGCGGGACGCCAGCTGATCTGCCCGAAGGCCGCGTAGGAACTGGAGCGGGACCGGTAGGCCGCCAGGGGAGACAGGTTCAGGCCGATCAGATCATACCCTTGAGCGGCGATCGCATTGGCCACGGCGACCGGAAACCCGAGAAACGGCAGCGCGGCCGGACGCTGCACCAGCGTGAACTGCTGCTGGTTGAACTCGCTTCCCTTCTCCGTGAAATAATAGAGGCCGCCGACATAGCTGAAGTCGCCGACCTTGCCGGTCGCCTGCAATTCCTCGCTGAACTGATGCTGCCGCTGCGGATCATTCTGGCCATCGTAGGGATGCACGCTTTGCACCGAGACGAGCGTCGGCGAGGTGAAATCCACCACCGGCCCCCTCAGATCGCCCTGACCGGACAGGCTGAGGACGTTGCCGATCGCCAACTTGCGGTAACCGGTGATCGACTTGACCGTGAGCGCCGGCGCGAACTCGTAGCTCATCGTCAGGTTATGGCCCTGGCTGACGCTTTTCGCGCCGATCCGACCGTTGTAGCCGAGCTGATAGCCTTCCTTGAGGCGCTGATCCGGGCCGACAAACTGGAACGGCAGGCCGCCGTTTGCGGGCGACCGGCTGTAATAGGCCAGCGCATCCGGCGTCGCGGCGACCGTCTGGAAGAAGGCGGGGGTGCCGGTGCGGTTGTCGTAATCGAAGGCGTAACCGATCTGCAACGGACCGAAGTCCCCCCGCAAGGCCGCCGTGAGCGCATCGACGTTCAACGCGCCCGGATCCTTGCTCTTCTTGGTATAGAAATTGTTGAAATAGCCATCCCGCTGGCGATGGTAGTAAGAGAAGGCGGCCGACACGCCCGAGTCTCCGAATTCGCCCGTGTCGATACGCCCGCGCCCGAACCAGTTGTTGCGCGTGCCGTAGCCGCCCTTGACGGTGACGCCGAACTCGTCCTGCGGCTTCTTCGACACGAGTTGGATCGCGCCGCCCGTCGTGTTGCGACCGAACAGCGTGCCTTGCGGGCCGCGCAACACCTCGATCCGCTCCAGATCGACGAGGTCGAAGATCGAGCCAGCGCTGCGCGCGACATAGACGCCATCGAGATAGACCCCGACCGCCGTATCGAGCGCAAGCGACGGGTCGGTCTGGCCAATGCCGCGGATATTGATCGACGCCGCCGAAAGCGACGAGGACTGTTGGCTTATCACCAGATTCGGCGCGACTTGCGCGATTTTATCGACCTGCGTGATATTGATCTTCTCAAGCGCGACACTGTTGAGCGCGGTGATTGAGATCGGTGTTTTCTGCAAGGATTCCGACGTCCGCCGCGCGGTTACCACGATGTCCTGAATGCCATCCTGGCCGGGGGCCGTCTGCGTAATCACATCCGCGTTCGAGGCGGCAGGCTGCGTCGTCTCCTCCACTGGCGCCAATTGCGCATGTGCGGAGACGGATGCGGTCGCCAGAACGAAGGCCGCGCTATGCAATGCCAAACGAGACTTTATGCAGGTCATCCGTATCCCCTCGACGCCGGCGTGATACGCGAGCCGGCTCTCGACGTCCGCTTACGGCGGTACGGCAAGAGCGGTCAACACGATTCGCGTATTTTTAATCCTGCTTCTGTGCGCATAGCCCTGCTACAGGCAGTTTATGACGACGCGGCACAAAAAAGAGCATCGCCTGACTCTTAGGCGTAAGGTACATTGCCATTGCGCAGTATGTGGCGAGGAGTTTCGGTTATATCTTAGCAGATTTGGTCCATGCTGGCATGGTTGCAGTGATTTGATGCACTATTTCCGACGCACGAGAAAGCTGAACAGGCCCTGACCTGCGTCCAATCGGATCAGGCCTTCATCGCCGTAATCATGGAAGACGGCGGAGGGCTTTTGCCTATTTGTTAACGCACAAGCGGAGGATGAAGGAATGGAAGATGTGGGAAGCCGGTTGGCTCTGCCAGCGACGGGCGTCGTCATCACGGGCGGTGCCTCGGGGCTCGGCCTCGCCTCCGCCCGCGCGCTCGCGGCGGTAGGCCGGCCCGTCGCGCTATGGGACCTCGATACCGCCCGTTCGGAGGCGGCGGCGGCTGACATCATGAGCGAATTTGGCACCATCGCCTCCGGCCACGGCATCGACGTGCGTGACCTCGCGGCGATCGAGCAGGGTGCGGTGGCGACGCGGGAAAAGCTGGGCCGTGTCGGCGGACTGGTTCATTGCGCCGGCGTCGTCGATAGGGACAATCTCGACGGCATGACGGAACAGAGTTGGGACGACGGTATCGCCGTTCATCTACGCGCGCTGCCTTTTCTCATCAAAGCGTTCCTCGCCGATCTCCAGGCGTCCCCCGGCTCCGCGATCGTCGCGACGGCGTCGATCAACGCCACGCTCGGGCATGAGGTCAACCCGATCTATTCAGCAGGCAAGGGCGGCGTCCTTTCGATCGTGCGCTCGCTTGCCGATCGCCTCGGTCGGGACGGTATCCGGATCAATTCCATTTCCCCCGGCCTGATCGTGACGCCAATGATAAGGCCGACGCTGGATATGGTTGGCGCTGCCCGGTTCGAACAGCGCATTCTCCTGTCACGGCTCGGCCAGCCGGAGGAGATCGGCCGTGTCGTAAGGTTCCTGCTATCCGACGAGGCAAGCTACATCACGGCATCCGAGATCGTCGTCGACGGTGGAAACGTCTCCTCCCAGCGATGAGGCCGCGCGGCCATATCCGATGCGGAAAGAAGCTGGCGGGGCGGCTGCTCCACCTGCGCCGCGCAACTGGCATTCCGCTGATCGGGGCGGTGTATCGATGAAGTGGTGCGCGACTTGGAAGACGTGCGCCAAGCCGAAGTGCCGAAGGACGGCGCAAGGCGTAGCGGCCCGACCAGGGAGAATTCGCTTGCAGCCACCGGGCAGACCTTTGCATGCCGTGCCACGCTTCAGCCCCAGCTTGGTCTAGGTAGTCAGGCCAACGGGTGTCCGATACCCATCGCTGCTGTCGCTCTCGCAGGGGGCGGCAGTTGCATGACGCGGTGGAGGTTTCTGGGCGTACCTTCGAGGACCGATGCCTAATTGAGACCGAGGGAAATCTGAGGTTCGAAAGGCTCCATTTGATCGAACTGCCCAAGCCTCAGCTTGCGCGCCCAGGCCGCATCGCCAAGGATTGCGCGGCCGAGCGAGACGAGATCGAATTCCCCGCGCGCCAGCCGTTCGCGTACATCGTCGAGATGGTCGAGCGCGACGGTCGCCTTCGTCGCGTAGATATTGGCTTCACCATATTCCAGCGAGGTTTTGGCCAGCCCGATACCTCCCCCGGCGATCGTCGGCTTACCGGTGAGCGATCTTACCCAGCCCGCAAGGTTGAGGGGGCTGTCCGGAAACTCCGGCCTGAAGAAGCGGCGTTGCGAACAGTCGAACAGGTCGACACCCGCATCGACAATCGGCGCAAGCAATTCTGCAAGCTCCGTCGGCGTATTCGCCAGTCGCGCGGCATAGTCGGTCATCTTGAACTGCGACAGTCGCAGCAGGATAGGAAAATCCGCATGGGTAGCGGCGCGACATGCCGCTACGATCTCCGCGGCGAAACGGCTGCGATCCCGCCCGTAGGCGTCGCTGCGGCGGTTGGTGCGAGACCAGAGGAACTGATCGATCAGGAAACCATGCGCGGCGTGGATCTCGATGCCATCGAACCCGACCCGGTGGGCATCGGCGGCAGCCCGGGCGAATGCCTCGATCACCGCGTCAATATCCGCCAACGTCATCACCTGCCCGTCCTCCCGCCCGGGGCCGGCTTCCGCACCAACTTGTGCGCCGGGCAGCCAAACGCCCGAAGGGCCGATGCCGGGCAACGTCGGCGGGTTCATCGCCAACCCCTGCAGGCCGGCGTGGGCCAGTTGCGGCACGATCCGGCCGCCGGCCGCATGCACTTCTTCTACGATCCCCGCCCAGGTATCGAGGGGGCTCCCGTGAAAATGCGGTTCGTTATCGTCGAAGGAGGATCGCGGATGACCTATGGCGGTCGCCCCCGTTACGATGAGACCAATCTCCCCCTCGGCGCGACGACGGTAGAAACCGGCATAGGCCGCATCCGGCAAACCCCCGGGCGCGCGGCCCTGCCCCATCGGCGCCATGACGATCCGGTTCGGCAGGCTCAGCGGGCCGATCGTCATCGGCGCCAATAGCGGATCGTGCATATGCTCGCCTCGCGTGTCGTCTTGTCTCGGGAGTAGGAGCGGTGGCCGCCGGACGACAATAGTTGTGACGAGTCGGCGTATCTAATTGTCGACATATTCGGCGGGGACGGCTTTGGCAGATAGTATACGAAATAGATATGCCGCTCTCGCGAGGACGCGGCTGGCACGCATAGGCTACCATGGCGCACGATCCGGTGGGAGGCTTCATCCCTGTCGCCCGCGCATCGCCATTCGCGCTGGATCCGTTTCGACGACGGCCCGGCGGCGCGGTTGTCGAAACGCGATGTTTCGGGCCGCTGACCTATGCCCCCACGCCGCGATCCTGCGAAATCACGGCGAAACACCGGCCCCTTCCCCAATGTCACTTTGCGTAACACGGTTTATCCCTTTATGGTTACAGCGACAAAATCATCTTACGCTCCACCACATATGCGTAATTCAACCGAAGGGATGTCATCAGATGCAACGCACTTTCTTGCTCACGGGATCGGCATCGGGGATCGGCCAGGCCACTGCCGAGCGCCTGCGTGCGGATGGGGAGCGCGTTATCGGCGTCGATCTGCGTGACGCGGACATCACCGTCGATCTCGGCACCGCCGACGGGCGTGCGAGACTTGCGGCAGAGGCCGCCCGGCTTGCGCCCGATGGGCTGGACGGCGTGCTGGCCGGCGCCGGCATATCCGGCCAGAACCTTCCTCGCGAGACGATTGCGATAAATTACTTCGGCGCGGTTGCGACGCTTACCGGCCTTCATCCCCTGCTGGCGAAAAAACCGCGCGCGCGCGCCGTCGCGATCTGCTCCACCGCGGCGCTGCTGCCGCATGATGATGAGGCGATGCAGGCCTGCCTGGCCGATGACGAGGCGGCGGCGCTCTCGGCCATCAGCGAGCGACCGCAGACGGCCTACATGACATCGAAGCGGGCCTTGTCGTTATGGCTGCGCCGCACGGCTGTATCGAAGACATGGGGCGGGGCGAACATCCTCCTCAACGGCGTCGCCCCGGGGGTGATCCAGACGCCGATGACGAAGCCGTTGTTCAGCGATCCCGAGATGGTCCGCCTGATGGCGCTCTCCAATCCGATGGCGGTCGACGGCTATGCCGAGGCGGAGGAGATCGCCGAGCTGATCGCCTATCTGTTGCGCTTCGAGGGGCATTATCTGGTCGGCCAGATCATCTTCAACGATGGCGGCACCGACGCCATCATGCGGCCGGATGTCTTCTGACCCACGATGGACGGAGCGATCAGATGACGCAGGGCAGCATGAACGGGCGGGCGGCGCTCGTCACCGGCGCGGCAGACGGCGTCGGCCAAGGCATCGCTACCCGCTTCGCCGAGGCGGGCGGCGCGGTGATCGTCGCCGATTATGATCTGGCGAAGGGGCTGGAGACTACCGAGCGCCTGCGGAAACTCGGCGGCACGGCCGAGTTCGTTCACTGCGACGTTTCGCGCCGGGAAGCGGTGGTCGCCGCGGTGGACGCAACCGTCGATCGTTTTGGCGCGATCGACGTGCTGGTGAACAATGCCTATCGCGGGCGCGGCCTGCATCGCATCGAGGATAAGTCGGACGACATCTTCGAGGATGCGATGCGCGTCTGCCTCTACGCGGCGAAATGGTCGATGGAGGCGGCGATGCCGCATATGCGGGCCCGTAGATGGGGCCGCATCATCAACGTCTGTTCCCTGAACGGCGTGAACGCGCATATGGGCAGCGCCGATTACAATGTCGGCAAGGAGGCGTTGCGAAGCTATACCCGCAGCGCGGCCCGCGAATGGGCACGGCACGGGATCTGCGCGAACATTATCTGCCCGGCGGCCAAATCCGCGGCATTCCGCGCATTCGAAGCCATGCAGCCGGAGGTGGCCGCGGCGTCTTCCGGCGCTAACCCGATGGGACGGATGGGGGACCCCGCCGAGGATATCGGCGGCGTGGCGCTGTTCCTCGCCAGCGACGACGCCCGCTATCTGACCGGCAACACGTTGTTCGTCGATGGCGGAGCGCACATCAACGGGGTGGCATGGGCACCCGATCTCGACAGCCTGTCCGCCCCCGCCTGACGCGACGGACGCCCCTGCACCGCGAGCCATGGATGCCGCACGGTTCGCTGGTCGGGCGTCTTCCCTGCCTCTGACGCCTGGGCGGATCCCCCTCAGACACCTGCCAGTATAAGCTCGGCGGCCTTTTCGCCGATCATCATCGATGCCGCGTTGGTGTTGCCCGTAACGATCGTCGGCATGACGGATGCATCGGCGACGCGCAGCCCCGCGATGCCGCGTAGGCGCAGCTTCGCGTCCACCACCGCGCCGGGATCGTCCGTGGCGCCCATCCGGCAAGTGCCGACGGGGTGAAAGATCGTCGCCGCACGCTCCCGCAGCCATGCGTCAATCGCGGCATCGGTCACCACCTCGGCACCAGGCTCGTCCTCGGCGATCCGCCAGGGCGCAAGCGCCGGCTGCTCGCCGATCGCCCGCGCCATGCGGACCGCCGCCCGTAGGGTGGCGACATCGCCCGGGGTGGCAAGGTGGTTCGGATGTATCTCCGGCGCGGCGAACGGATCGGCGGAACGAAGCCGTACCGTGCCCCGGCTTTCGGGATGCAGCGCGATCATGTCGATTGAAAAGCCGTCGAACGGTTGCATACCCTTCTGACCGTGATTCACCATCGCGCCGGGAATGAACTGGATCTGCACATCGGGCCGATCCAGTTCGGGCCGGGTGCGCAGGAAGCCGCCCGCCTCAAGCGAATTGCTGGCGCCGAGCCCGCCGCGCGAGATCAGATACCGCAGGCCGATCATCGCCGCGCGCCAGCCTTTTGTACGGCTCCACAGCAGGGGCAGGCGGGAACGGTAGGTCACCGCGATGTCGACATGATCCTGAAGGTTGCGGCCGACGCCCGGCAGCGCCGCCACGACCGGCAGGCCGAGCGCGCGTAGGCTCTCAGGATCGCCGATGCCGGACAGGTTGAGGATCTGGGGCGATTGCATCGTACCCGCCGATACGATGATTTCGCGCGTCGCCGTGATGCGACCGGGAGTCCGATCCTTGCCGCTGACATATTCGACCGCGACGGCCCGCCCGCCCTCCACCACGATGCGCGTGACATGAATGTCCGTGCCCGCCGTCAGATTGGGTCGTTTCAGCGCCGGCAGCAGGAACGCCCGCCGGGCGCCGGCGCGTCGCCCGCCATCGATATTGACCTGATAGCGCCCGACGCCGTCCTGTTCGGCCCCGTTGAAGTCTTCCGTCTCCCGATGGCCGGCGCTGCGGCCTGCCGCGATGAAGGCGCGATAGATGGGATCACGCGAGGTGCCGTAGCGGACGGCGAGTTCGCCGCCCTGCCCGTGCCAGTCATCGGCGCCGCCCTCGAAATCCTCCATGCGGCGAAACAGCGGCAGCACGTCGTCGTAGCTCCAGCCGGCAAGCCCCATCTGCCGCCATTGATCGTAATCCGCGCGGTTGCCGCGAACATAGAGCATGCCGTTGATCGCAGACGAGCCGCCCCATCCACGCCCGCGCGGCACGAACATCCGTCGCCCGCCCAGCGCCTCCACCGGCTCGCTTTCGAACGCCCAGTTGCTCGGGTTCGCATCGCGCATCAGGGTCGCCATGCCGGCCGGCATGGTGGCCAGCAGGTGGGCGTTGCGTCCGCCCGCTTCCAGCACCGCCACCCGGTTCGCCGGATCGGCGCTCAACCGGTTGGCGAGCACGCAGCCGGCAGAGCCGGCGCCGATGATGACGTAGTCCGCCTGGTCGGGCAGCCCGCTCATGCGGATGCGCCGTTTGCGGGAAGGGCGGGTGTGACGACGAAAGCACGCATATTCTATCCTTTCGGCTCACGCGGCAGGCCGAGCGCGCGTTCGGCGATGATGTTGCGCTGTATCTGGTTGGTGCCACCGTAGATCGTCGCCGCGCGGGTGGAGAGGAACAGGTCCGCCATGCGTGAAAGCGGTTCATCCCCTGCACCGCCAACCTCGCCGCTTTGCCCCGCGACGTCCATCGCCAACTCGCCGAGATCGCGATACCAGCTTGCCCAATGCACCTTCTGCGTCAGCGCCGCGCGCGGTAGCTGATCAGCGGAAAGGATGCGCAGCGCTGTGGCCCGCATGATCCGAAGGCCGGCGTAGGCGCGCGTCAGGCGATCGCGGATCGCCGGGTCGTCGATGGTGCCGTTGGCGCGGGCGACCGCGACGATCGCATCATAATCGGCGATGAAGCCCATCTGCTGCCCAAGCGTCGATACGCCACGCTCAGTCATCAAAAGGCCCATCGCCACCGCCCACCCGTTGCCGACGCCGCCGACCACGTTTGCCGCCGCCGTGCGTGCGCCGTCGAAGAATGTCTCGTTGAACTCCGCCTCGCCGTTCATTTGGCGGATAGGGCGCAGGGTTATGCCGGGTTGGCGCAGCGGCACCAGCAGGAAGGACAGACCCTTCGATCCGCGGCTTCCCGGCTCGGTACGGGCCAGCACGAATATCCAGTCCGCATGTTGGGCAAGGCTGGTCCAGATCTTCTGACCATCGATCACCCATTCGTCGCCCTCCAGCGTGGCGCGGGTACGCAGGCTGCCAAGGTCGGAACCGGCGTTGGGCTCCGAATAGCCCTGCGCCCAATATTCCTCGCCCGAAGCTATGCCGGGCAGGAAGCGGGCCTTCTGCTCGTCGCTGGCGAAGTGGATGAGCGTCGGGCCCAGCAATTCCACCCCGATATGGCTCATCCGGCCGGGCGCGCCGGCGCGGGCATATTCCTCCGCGAAGATCACCTGTTCGGCCAGGCTTGCGTCGCGGCCGCCATAGGCCTTGGGCCAGCCGATCACACTCCAGCCGTCGGCCGCCAGCGTGCGTTCCCACGCACGGCGTTCTTCGGGAAACGCGCTCTGGCTCTTGAGGTGGCGCAGCTTGGCGAAGCGGCCGGAAAGCTGCGTTTCCAGCCAATCCACCACTTCGGCGCGAAAGCATTCCTGCTCGTGTGTGAACCCTAATCGCATCCTAGGCGGCTTTCGCTTCGAGACCGATCAATCCCGCAAGGCGCGCGCGTGAGGCGGCGGGCGTACCCAGCAGGGTTGCCGCCCCTTGTGCGCGACGAAAGAAGAGGTGCGCATCATGCTCCCATGTAAAACCGATGCCACCGTGCAGTTGGATCATGTCGCCGGCGCAGCGGCGCAACGTTTCGATCGCCGTGAAATGGGCGATCGCTGCCGCTTCGGCGAAGCCCTCATCCATTTCCGCCGCCGCCGCAGCCGCGTACAGCACGGCGGAGCGTGCCGCCTCGGTCGCGATCATCATGTCGGCCATGCGATGCTTCAGCGCCTGGAAGCTGCCGATGGGGCGGCCGAACTGAACGCGCTGCTTGGTGTAATCCACCGTGCGGGCGAGCGCCGCCTCCGCAGCGCCCAGGCATTCCGCCGCCAGCGTGACACGCGCCCGGTCCAGCGCATCGGCGATAGCGGGCCCGGCCTCGTCCACCACCGCCACCGCCACGCCATCCACCGTGACGGCGGCCAGCGGGCGGGTGAGATCGAGCGAGGGCGCAGGCCTCGCCTCGAACGCCGTCATTACCGCCAGCCGCGTGCCGCCCACGATCAGCAGCAGATCCGCGCTGTCGGCGAACGGCGCCAATCCCCGCGCCGTGACGTGCCAGCCGCCATTCCGCCGCGTGAAGGCCTCGTCCGTCACGAACAGGATCGTCGCGATCTTGGTGCCATCGGCAAGCGCCGGTACGTCATCGGTCAGCCCCGTACCGATCAACAGCGGGATTGCCGTCCCGATACTCGGGATGAGCGGGGACGGCCACAGCCCCCCGCCCGCCTCGATCGCCACGAGCGCCAGCTCAATAGGCCCCAGCCCTGCGCCGCCCAATGCCTCCGGAACGGCGATTCCGCCGAACCCCATCTCGCCGATGGCATTGGCCCATTGCGCACGGTCATATCCTTGCCCACCCGCGACGGTAGCGCGTAACCCGGAGGCGAAATCTGCGAACAGGCCGCGGGCGGTTTCCGCCACAAGCGCCTGCTCCGGCGTCTCGACGAACTGCATCAGCCGGCCGCCTGTGCGGGCGCAGGTGGCTGCTCGGCGTAGAATTGTTGATAATAGCGGCGATAGCGGGCGATGGGGCCGTCCCCCGCGCAGATGATCGCATCGTGCAGATAGACCTGCCGATCCCAGATCACCTTGTCCTGGTCGAACTGTTTGCAGATATCGCGGATCAACGCGCGGGCGAGGCCGGCACCCGCCCCTTCCGTCTGCGCGCGCGGCTGGGTGAAGGCGAAGCGGGCATGCACGCGGTCGCGGTCGATCGGCGTGATCGCGGCGACGAGCAGCGTCTCCGAAATGCCCTCGAAGCGGGTATAGGCCTGCCCCGGCCCGTTCTGGCCGTTGACGATACGACCATCCACCTCGCCGGCGGGCGTGCCCATTTTCGCGCTGACGATGCCGGAGCGGCGCTGCCCGTCCCACTGGATTTCCGCATCCGGGAAGCCCGCCGTGCCGTGGACGAACTGGAAATGCGCACTGTCGACGCCGTTCTCAGCCATCGACTGAAGCGGACCGTATACGAACCATTCGTGCCGCTGGTATTCGGTCCAGGCCGGGTCGCTGGTTTCGGGATAGTGATCCAGCGCCCATTTCGGCGCCTCGCCATGCGGATGGTACCAAGTCCAGATGAAACCGTTGGCTTCCTCCACCACCCACTGGTGCGGGCAGGGCCGCTTGACCTGCGGCGGGATGGAGGGGGAATAGGCGATCTCCTGCACCACGCCCTGCCCATCGTAGCGCCATGCGTGGAACGGGCATTCGATGAGATTGCCCGAGACACGTCCGCCATAACCGAGATGCGCCCCCAGATGGCGACAATAGGCGTCGAGAACGCGGACCTTGCCGTCCTCGCCGCGCCACATCACCAGCTCGCGACCAAAATAGCGCAGCGGCACCGCCTCGCCCGCTTTCAGTTCGTCGGAATAGCCGAGTGCGAACCAGCCGAGGGGAAAGGGCAGATCGATGCCGCGTTCCTCCGGCGTGGGGCGATTGCGCACCTCCGCCACACGCCATTGCGCCAGAGCCTCGCCCTTCAGCTCGGACAGCATCTTCCACACCGCGACGGGGGCGGTGCGGGCATCGGTAGGGGCACCCAGCTTGGGATCGATGTCGGTCATCGCTTCGTCCTTCAGTCGAGCTTGAGCGCACGACGCGCATTGTCGCGCAGGAATCTGGGCCATACGTCCGGTTTGAACGGAACCTGATCCAGATCCGCAAAGATACGGTCAAGGCTAAGACCCATCGGGAAATAGCCCGCATAGATAATTTTATCCGCGCCGCGCGTGTTGGCGTAATCGATGATTGCCTTGGGATAATGCTTCGGCGCGAAGGCGCTCGTCGAGTAATAGAGATTAGGATATTTTATCATCAGCTTGACGGCCAATGCTTCCCAGGGCTCCGCTCCATGCCGCATGATGAAGCGCAGTTCGGGGAAGAACCAACATACCTCATCAATCAGTTCGACATGTTGCGGCGCCATCGGAAGACGTGGCCCTGGCACGCCCACGTTCACCAGCACGGCGATGTCCAGTTCGCAAGCGAGCGTGTAGATCGGCCACATCCGCTTGTCGTTGATCGGCACCTGCGGCACGCAGCCGCTCGGGAATACGCTGATCGCCTTGATCCCCACCTCGGCATGGGCGCGGCGGATGGCGCGCACCACATCGACCCCGCCGTTTGGATCGACCGGCATGTCAAAGATGAAGCGATCAGCGAAACGATCGCGCACGATATCGTTCAGCGGCGAGCCTTCATTATAGCCGATCAACGCCTGATCGATGCCAAAGCGATCCATCTCGCTTACGGTCCAGCCGGGCAAGTCGTCCACACCCTCGGCGGTCGGAATATTTCTGAACATATATTGTGCGGGCATCGCGAACTGGTCGAGGCTTTCCCGGTCACGCAGCAGCGGCTTGAAGAAATTGAACCAGTCGGACCGGTCCTCGCGCATAGGCACGCCCAGCATCGTATCGATAACCTTGATGTCACGCGGGCGCATCGGCGCTCCTCCCCACTTCGTGCGCGGCGCGCAGCGCCCGCTTGTCCACCTTGCCAAGCGCGTTTCGCGGAAGGCCCTGCTCGTTCAGTCGGATCTCGGTAGGGCGGCGGTAATCCGCGAGCGCATGGCGCAAGTGGGCGTGCAAGGCGTCAAGGTCGACGGGTCCCGCGCCCCGCACCACCGCCACCAGTCGTTCACCCAGTCGCGGGTCCGGCACGCCGTAGGCCGCCGCCTCGACGATGCCCGGATGCTGCTGGATCGCCGCCTCCACCTCCGCGCAGTAGATGTTTTCGCCACCGGAAATGACCATGTCCGTCAGACGATCCAGGATCGTCAGATTGCCGTGTTCATCCAGCGCACCGATATCGCCCGTGCGGAACCAGCCGTCGTGCAGCGCGCGCGCGGTCGCGTCCGGGTCGTTCCAGTAGCCGCTCGTCACCATCGGCCCGCGCACGATGATCTCGCCCGCCTCGCCTATCGGCACATCCCGCCCGGCCGCATCGCGGATGCGCACCGCGGCGAGCGGCAGCACCCGCCCCACCGCGCGGGGATTATCAAGATAGTCGGTCCCGGTGTGCATCGCGATCATGCCCGCCGTCTCGGTCGCGCCGAACCCGGTTCCGACGATCGCCCGTGGGAAGGCGGCGACGACGGCATCGAGCAGGTTCACCGGCTGCGCCTGCCCGCCTGTCGATACCGACGTGAGCGTCGACAGGTCCGCGCCCGCCCGATCCTTCGCGGCGATCAGATCCCAGATCATGGCCGGGGAACCCGAGACCGCCGTCACGCCCTCACGCTCGATCAGGCCGACGATCGCGTCCGGTTCCCACTTCGGCGCCAGCACCAGCCGCCCGCCCGAAGCGAGCGCGGACAGGAAGGTCGCGTGGCACCCGCTGACATGGAACAAGGGAAAGGCCAGCAGGGTCGCCTGCTGCGGCCGCGGCATCGCAAGCGCATCCGGCCCCATCATGCGGATCGCGATGATTGCGCCCGCCATCTGCGCCAGCAAAAGCCCGGTGAGCGCCGCGCGATGGCTGAGGGTCGCACCCTTGGCACGTCCCGTCGTGCCGGAGGTGAACAGGATCATAGCCGGGTCATCCGGCTTCACCTCCGGCCGTGACAGCGGCGGCGCGCCAGGTGACGTATCGATGCGCGGAACCAGACAGGTAAAGCCTTGCGGCGCCAAGAGGGCGGCACGCTTTTCGTCGGCCAGCACCAATTTCGCTTCCACCAGCGTGATGGCATGCGCCATGTCGTGTACCGTGCCGCGGCTGTTGACCAGCGCCGGGATCGCACCCAACCCGACTGTGGCGATGAAGCCGACCATCCAGGCCACCGAATTGGCGCCGGCCAAAGCGACCCGGTCACCCGGTTGGACGCCCTTCTCCACCAAGGTCGACAAAAGCCGGGATGCGGCCGCCGCGACCTCGGCGAAGGTCAGCGAGCAGCCATCCTCCACTACAAACGGGCGGTCGGCGAACCGATCGAAACTGTCGAAAAGGCAGGCGAGCCCCGCCTCCGCCCGACGAAGCCCCCGCATGGGGGCTCCATCCACCGCGATATCGATGAGTTCGAACGGCCCGCCCCTACGGGTCAGCGCGTCCATCACCGCACTTCCGCTTTCCAACACCCATGCTCCTACGCTTTCGCGTAGGAGTGCATGCCATTTGGACTATAGTCCAGATATTTTTATGCGCGGTGGTATCCTTGGCGCCGGGCGATTTGGTTGCAGCATCGTTGCCAGAAGTCTCGCCGCCCCCTCCAACCGTTCCGCCACGGGGTAGCTGGCATCGATGCGCCACGCATGGATCATGCCCAGGAAGGTGTTGCAGACGATCTCCGCGGCGACGTCCAGATCGACTTCCGGTGCGATTTCGCCACGCTCGCCGGCATCGGCCAGCAGGTTGGCGAACGAGG
>CAJYJW010000239.1 GCA_913775025.1 uncultured Sphingomonas sp.
CATGTTCGACCCGGCGGAACCCGACGACCGGCTCGGCACCTTCGCGCTCACCCGCCTGCTGTCGGCGCAAACCGGCCTGCCCGTCATCGCGGCGGGCGGGATCATGGACGGCGCGGGGGTTCGTGCGGCGCTCGCCCTCGGGGCGGTCGCGGCGCAGCTCGGCACGGCGTTCATCGCTTGCCCGGAAAGCAGCGCCGACGCGGCGTATCGCGCCGCCCTCGGCGGGGAGGGCGCGCATCATACGGTGATGACCAGCGCGATCTCCGGCCGGCCGGCGCGCTGCCTGGCGAACCGCTTCACCCGGTGGGCGGTGGAGCATCCGCTCGACGCGCCGGATTATCCGATCGCTTATGATGCGGGGAAGGCGCTGAACGCGGCCGCCAAGGCAGCGGGCGAAGCGGGCTATGGCGCGCAATGGGCCGGGCAGGGCGCGCCGCTCCATCGCGTCATGCCGGCGGCGGACCTGCTCGCCACGGTGTGGAGCGAGGCGGGCGGATCCGTCTAGCGGCATCGGCGCGCCGCCCGCTTTCGCCTACGCCCCCGCCTCCGCTGCCCGCACATAGGCGTAGAGCGTCGGTTTGGAGATGCCGAGCATCGTGCAGATGCGGGCGATCGGCAGGCTGTTCTCGTGATAGAGGCGGACGGCAAGCGCGCGCTTGTCGTCGTCCAGCGCCATGGGGCGGCCGCCTTTGCGGCCGCGGGCGCGGGCGGCGGCGAGGCCGGCGTGGGTCCGCTCGCGGATCAGGTTGCGCTCGAACTCGGCCAGCGCGCCGAACAGATGGAAGGTGAGCTTGCCGGACGGGGTGGCGGTGTCGATCGCCTCGTGCAGGCTGAGGAGGGCGACCTGCTGTTCCTCCAGCCAGGCCGCCCAGCCGATCAGATCGCGCAGCGATCGCCCGAGCCGGTCGAGCCGCCACACCACCAAGGTATCGCCGGCGCGCACCTGCTCGCGCAGCCTGTCCAGCCCCGGGCGGGCGGCGGTGGCGCCGGATGCCGTATCGACGAGGATCCGGTCGCACCCGGCCGCCTTCAGCGCATCGCGTTGCAGATCGAGGCTTTGCTCGGCGGTCGATACGCGGGCGTAACCGATTTTCACGGGAAGCGCGGCGGGAAGGTAAGGAAAGCCGTCATGCGCGAAGGTAAGCTGCCGTAGTTTTCTTTACCGGCTTGTCTTACCCATCCCGCCCCGGATTTGCAATGCATGGGCGGATGCCAGTGATTTAGGCAAACAATCGTCCGTTTTGTTTACGCATAAAAAAAGGGCGGGCCTGCCGGCGAAGGCAGGCCCGCCCTGTCCCACCCTTACCGCAGGGGGCGGCGGCGGGTGGCGGTGGTGGCGCCGAAGCCGCCGGCGCCGGCGCCCACCAGCAGCGCCAGCACGATCATGAAGGAGGTGCCGGCGGCGGCGCCTGCGGCCTTGTCCGTCACGGACTTGGCGGTGGCGACCGTATCGTTCTTGGTCTGGACGAACTGCTGCTTGGCGCGCGTCACCTGCGCCTGCGCCTCCTGGCGGCTGATCTTGCGCTGCGCCGCCACGATATCGACGATGCGCGCCTCGGCCTCCTGCCCTTCGGCCCCGCCACGCGCCAGCGCGGGCAGTTCCTTGGCGACTTCCTTCTGCGCCTGCTCCGGCGTCATCTGCGCGGGGTCGGACGGCGCATCGGAGAGGTAGGCGCTGGCCTGCTCGCGGATGTCGGCCTGGTCGATCCCGGCGATCGAGGCGGCGGCGGGGGCGGCGGCACCCACCGTCTGCCCGGCGGCGCCGGCGACCGCGCCCACCGTGCGGAACGCGCCGCCGATGATCCCGCCCACCACCGAGGTGAGGAGGTACAGCGTCAGCAGCAGCGTGACGCCCCACACGACGAGACCGTGGACGAGCGCGTCGAACCGGTCATGCACGCCCGATACGCGCGCCGCCGCATAGCCGCCCGCGCCCAGCGCCACCACCGTGGTGATCAGCCAGAAGATGCCCGCGCCAATGCCGAAACCCGCCGCCCCCGGCGTGGTCCCCTCGACCGGATCGACCATGGTGAGGCCGATGCCGGTGCCGAGGATGCCGAGCACCACCTGCACCGCGATGGCGATGATGACGCCGGCGAAGATCGCGCCCCAGGAAATGCGCGTGCGCGTTTTTGCCGTAAAGGCTTCGTCTGCCGGCGCGATGCCGGTGGTGGGGTGTAGGGCCATGGTCACTCCTGTTGGTATTCGAGCGGGCCGGATCAGGCCCGCGGGGGTTTCTTGGTGGCGGCCTTCTGTTCGGCCGCTCCTTGCCTGGCGGCGGCATCGTCGCCGATCAGCTTGCCGATCGCCTCGTGCACCGATCCTTTCGCCTTGCGGGCGGCGGCCTCGTCGGGATCCCTGCCGCTTGAAGGGGCGTCCTTGGGCGGCGCGTCCTTGCGGCGGGTCATTGCGGCGTCTCCTTGTGCGGGGGCGGCGTGTCCGCGCCTTCGCCGTCGAAGCCGCGGGCGCGCGCCCAGGCCACCGCCGCGATCCGCCGGTTGACGCCGATCTTGGCGTAGATGCGCGCGACATGGTTGCGCACGGTGTTGCTGGCGACATGCAGCGTGCGGGCGATCGTCTTGTCGTCGAGGCCGCGGCAGATCAGCGCCAGCACCTCGCGCTCGCGCGCCGTCAGATCGTTCAGGCCGGGGCCGTCGGCCTGGGGGGCGGGCGCGCGCAGCCGGGCCAGCTTGTCCATCACCGATCGGCTGAACCAGCTGGTATCCTTCATCACCGCCTCGATCGCCTCGACCAGCTCCATCTCGGTCGCCTTGCGGCGGGTGATGTCCTGGAAGGCCCAGAGCACGCAGGCATCCTCGCCCACGCGCACCGCCTCGGTGGAGACGAGGCAGTCGATCGCGGCGCCGTCGCGCCCGTGGATGCGCGCCTCATGCCCGCGCAGATCGCGCCCGGCCTCGATCGCGGCCTCTATCTCGTGGCGGATCGCGTCGCTTTCCCACAATCCGGCCTCGTGCAGCGGGCGGCCGATGATCTCGTCGCGGGTCAGGCCCGTCATCTGGGTGAAGCCGGCGTTGACGTCGCACAGCACATGCCCGTCGCGCGCGCCGATCGCCATCGGCACGGGGGCCAGGCGGAAGGTCTTGACGAACCGCTCCTCGCTGTGGCGCAGGTCGCCCTCCGCCTTACGCCGCGCCTCCAGATCGGCGAAGGTGAACAGCATGCACGGCTCGTTCCCCATGTCGATCGGCTGGCCCGCCACGATGACGAGGCGGGTGCCGCCGCCGGGCAGCGCCAGCTCCGCCTCCATCTGCGGGATGGTGCGGCCTTCGGCCAGCCGCCGCTTGGCCAGATCGCGATCGTCTGCCTCGCGCAGCACGTCGATATCGTAGACGGTGCGGGTCAGCACGTCGTCCTGCTCGTGGCCGGTCATCTCCAGAAAGCCCTGGTTGACCTTCACGAACCGCAGGTCGCACAGGCGGCAGATCACGGCGGGGGCGGGGTTGGCGTTGAACGACTGCTCGAACCGGTCCTCCGCCTCATATTGGGCGGACACGTCCTGGATGACGAGGACGAGGCAGGCGGGCTCGCCCTCGTCCGCGTCGTTCAGCACCAGGCTGCGCACCTGATGCACCCAGCGGGGCGCGTCCTCGCCCGCCACCGTCACCTCGACGACGACCTCGGAGAAGGAGTCGCCCGCCACCACCCGCTCGACCGGATAGTCGTCCGCCTCCAGCCGGTGGTTGTTGCGATAGCGCAGCTGGAAGCGCGCGCGATACTCGTCGACGGTCGCGCCCAGCTCGGCGATGTCCTTCACGCCGTGCATGGCCAGCGCCGCCGCGTTCGCCCAGAGCAGGCTCTGGTCGGGATCGATCAGGATCACGCCCTCGTCGAGCCCGCCGATGATCTGGCGCAGGTGGCGCAGATCGGCGGTTTCGCGCAGGGATTTGAACGGGGCGGCGGCCATGGCGGGCTAACTCAGGCGTCGCGCCCGTGGATCAGCCACGCCAGCGCATAGCCGCCCACCGCCGCGGCAAGCGCCCAGATCAGCGGATTGTCCTCCACCGTGCGCACCGTCGCGCGCCCGCCGCGCTCGGCGCCGTCGGCCACGCGGGTGCCCGCCGCCTTCAGCCGGTCGCGCGCCTCGGCCGCCAGATCGGGCGCGCTGTCGATCGCGTCCGCCACGATTTCGCGGGCGCGGCCGAAGGTGTGCTGCGCGCCGCCGGCGACCTGATCGACCACGCCGTCGACCTTCCAGTCGCGGCTGCCGGAGACGTCGCCCACGGCCTTTTCCACCTTGCCGACGGCATAGCGGGTGCCGCCCTCGAATTCGTCCTTGTTCATGCTTGTCTCCTTTGGTGAGGATCAGGGCATCACGACGCCGCAGCCGGCGGCGGCTTTCGCGATGGCGATCGGAATGGCGGGATCCTTGATCTCCGCGCTCACGCGGAGGAGGTCGCCGGTCGTCAGCATGCCGGGGGTGGTGTCGCCCTTGCGATAGGCGGCGGCGGCGGCCCCCAGCTGGCTCAGCTGGCCGAGCGAGAGATCGGACTGGAGCGCGGTGCCGACGCAATCGGCGCGGCCTGCATCAAGGCCGTAGCGCTGGAGCCCGGTGGAGATACGCGTGGCGGGGGCGGCGCACCCGGCGACCAGGGCAAGCGCCGGCACGGTCGCGAACAGCATCTTCTTCACGGGCGATCCTTCCCTTGCCGGTCGCGGAAACGCATCCGGCTTGGGCGCATCAATTCATGGTAAAGGCCCGTGTTCCTGGTAGTGTTGCACTATAAAATAGTCATTACTGTCCAGATTCCATCGCGGCTATTCGCGCCGTGTACAGGCGATGAAATTGCTGGTGCGTCGATCGCGCGCCGAAATCTTCCGTATTTTCCGCCATTTGCCGATGATGTTCGGCGCGGCCGAGCAGATAGTCCCGCTCGTCGGGCGCTGCGCGGAGGGCGGGGCTGTCTGTCTCGGTCATCCCTGAATGATACAGATTGCAGGGAACCGTCCTATCATCCCGATCACCCCATCGGCTGGTATTGCGGCACTAGGCGGGGATTGTACGAATGTCCGCTAACGCCCCAAAGGCAGTCGTTGGAAGCTGAAGTCGGTTTGCTTGAAAGCCGCCATTTCGTCATCGTCTGGGCATGAATCACATCTATGCCAGCAGCGACGACTTCTTCCATGATCTGGGCTTGCTCATCGAGGCTTGGTGCGACCGTCGCTGCCTCCACGCGTTAGCCGACGTGCTACCGGCGCTCACTTCATTCAACGGATTGGCGGACGGCTGGGGTGAACTGGCTGCCGCGTTGAAGTCTGCATTCCTGTCGAAGGATGCCCTGACCGGCGACGAGCGCCAGATGGTCGGACAACTCCGACGTGCAGCAGAAGACGCAGTTCATCGGCGCTGATCCACCCGTTCAGGCGTCGATTTCCCGGGGTGTGGCCTCCACAGCGGACGGCCCGCTAACCACCAATAGCCGCCTGTTCACAATCTATACGGCGCTACCCTCCATCGGCCGATCCCCCGCCCCCATCGCTTCGCCCCATGCGTTCACCGCGCATGAGCCAGCCGCACCACAACCGCTACGCCTATCGCCCGATCACCCAGCGCCCGGTGTATGACTGGCCCGGCGGCGGGCGGCTCGCCCTCTATCTGGGGGTGAATTACGAGGTGTTCGATTTCGGCGGCGGCGCGGGGGCGGAGCTGGCGCCATCGCAGACCCAGCCCGACGTGATGAACTATGCGTGGCGCGATTACGGCAACCGGGTGGGCGCGTGGCGGCTGTTCGACCTGTTCGACCGGCTGGGCCTGCGGACGACCGCGCTATTGAACGCCGACGTGCTGGATCGCTGCCCCGGCCTCGCCGAGGCCTGCCGCGATCGGGGCGACGAGATCGCCGCGCACGGCGGCACCAACGCGCAGGCGCAGGGCGATCTCTCCCACAGGCGCGAGGCCCGCCTGATCGAGACGGTGACGGAGCGGCTGGCCGCGCTCGGCACGCGGCCCACCGGCTGGCTCGGCCCATGGATATCCGAAAGCCGCGACACGCCCGATCTGCTTGCCGAGAACGGCTATCGCTACGTGCTCGACTGGGCGCATGACGACCAGCCGACGCGGCTGACGACCGATCACGGCCCCCTCCTCTCCGTCCCCTATTCGCAGGAGATCAACGATCTGCCCGCCGTGATCGCGCGCAAGCAGGAGGCCGAGACCTTCGCCGCGATGATCCGCGCCCATGTCGAGCAGTTGCTTTCGGAGTGCGACCGGCGGCCGGTGGTGCTCGGCATCGCGCTCCACCCGTACATCATGGGGCAGGCGCACCGCGTCCCCGCGCTCGCCCGCGTGCTGACCGAACTGCGCGAGGCGAACGACCCGCGCATCTGGTGGACCACCGCCGGCGACATCGCCGCTTATGTGGCGGAGCATGATCTGGCGGTGTGAGGGGCGGAGGGCCGCCGTGCCTTGCCCACGCGGGTAGCGGGTGTTCGCCCGACCGGCCGTCGGGCTGGCGTATCGATGGTCACGATGAGCGGCATGACGTTCGAGGCCGACACGCCGCACGGGCGGATGATGGTGACGAACCTTGTCGGCATCGCGCAGTTCGAGCACGGCATGCTGAGCGTGCGGGTTCGGTCCGGCCTTGCTGCGGCTAAGGATGCGAGGTCGCAAGCTCGGGCGGCAGATCGGCGACCGCCTCACGACCGGCTCGCCCCCAAGATGCTTGCGCTCGTCGCCGAGGGCCGCAGCTATCATTTGGATCGCGCGCAACCCTCGGCCACAGCAAGACCATTGTCGCCGCGATCGTCGGACGGGTCGAGTGGGTATAGTATATATTGATGAGTTGGGATGATTCAGTCATCAAGCAGCGCACCGCCCGACTTTGGCGATCAAATTCACGTTTTGGAATCCGATAGTAAGTTTGAGTTGGGTGGGGGGATATGAAGCGCTTTCTTGCGCTGCTCGTCGCTACGAGCACGCTCACGAGTACAGCCTACGCCGCGGACAAGCCGGCGATCGGCCCGGCGCCTGCCTGGGTAAAGCCCGTTACTCCGCCACCGGCACCCGCGAAGGCTGACGAGGCGCCGGTTCGCATCCTGTTGTTCGACCAGCAGGTCGCGTTGGAACCCGGAAGGCAGACTGTCTACTCGGAATCATCGCTGAAGATTCAGACGCCGCAGGGCCTGGCCGCAGGCAACATCTCGCTGCCGTGGCGTCCCGAAACCGACGTTTTGACGGTTCACAAGTTTCTGATCCGGCGCGGCGACCAGGCCATCGACGTGCTCAAGTCCGGCCAGACGTTCACGGTGCTCAGGCGTGAGCAGAACCTGGAGAGCGCGACGCTGGATGGCGTCCTCACGGCCAACATCCAGCCCGAGGGCTTGCAGGTCGGCGATACGCTGGAGTTCGCAGCGTCGGTTTCGTCGAGCGACCCGACGTTGAAGGGGCATGTCGAGCAGATCGCGGGAACTTGGAGCGGCCTCCCGATAGGACGGGCGCATCTTCGCATACAGTGGCCGACCAGCCTGCCGGTGCGCGTTCGCCAGACGGCCTCCCTGCCCGCGTTGAAGCCGACGAAGACAGGCGGCACGTCCACCGTCGAGCTCTCGCTTGACAACGTAATGCCGGTCATTCCACCGAAAGGAGCGCCGCCTCGCTACGGGATCGGGCGTCTTGTCGAGTTGACCGATTACGCCTCTTGGGCCGATCTGGGGGCGCTCATGGCGCCGCTCTATGAGAAGGCCGCCGCGATCCCGACACAAGGTCCGTTACGGTCGGAGCTGGAGCGCATACAGAGCCTCTCGTCCGACCCCAAGGTCCGCACCGAGGCAGCGCTCGCACTCGTCCAGGACAGGGTACGTTACGTCGCGCTCGCGATGGGAGCGGGCGGCTACGTTCCCGCCGACGCCGAGACGACGTGGTCGCGCCGTTATGGCGACTGCAAGGGCAAGACGGCCCTTCTGCTCGCACTCCTGCACGCCATGGGGATCGAGGCGGAGCCGGTCGCGGTCAGCACGACCTTCGGCGACGGCCTGGACGCACGTTTACCCATGGTGGGGCTGTTCAATCATGTGCTGGTTCGAGCATCCTTGGCCGGACGCACTTACTGGCTGGACGGGACGAGGACGGGCGATACCAGCCTCGACAGGCTGACCATTCCCAATTTCGGCTGGGGTCTCCCTCTTCTCGCCAAAGGCGCCGCGCTTGTTCGAATGGTGCCCACGCCCCTTGCAGTACCGACGCAGGACGTTTCCATTCGGATCGACGCGAGCAAAGGGATCTCGGCTCCAGCCCCCGCTACCGTCGAGACCATCATGCGTGGCGATGATGCGATCGGCATCAACGCCGCGCTGGCGAACCTGGTCGGGGAAGCGCGGGATCGAGCGCTTAAGGATTATTGGAAAGAACAGTATGACTTCATCGACGTGAAAACGGCGAGCACCCGCTTCGACCAGAAAGCCGGCGAGCTTCGCCTGTCGATGACGGGCGAGGCGAAGCTGGATTGGGCAAACGGCAACTATCAGACGGACGGAACGAACGTCGGCTATAAAGCCGATTTCAGCCGTGATCCGGGCCCGGACAAGGACGCCCCTTTCGCCGTCCCCTATCCTTACTTTACCCGCACCCGCGAGACGATCGTGCTCCCGAAGGGGGCCGGCGAGTTCAAGATTGGGACCGGTATGGAGGTCGATCAGACCGCAGGCGGCATTGCCTATCTTCGACACGCCACGATCTCGGACGGTGTGTTCACCATCGAGAAGACCGAGCGAAGCGTCGTTGCCGAGTTCCCCGCCAAGGACGCTCCTGCACAGCAGGCGGCGTTACGCATGCTCAGTGATCGACCTGCTTCGGTACGCATGCCGGCGGGCTATAAGTACTCCGGCAGCGACATCGCCGCGGTTCAAGCCGACGTGCCGACGACCTCGTCAGGCTACGTCGAGCGCGCCGGTATATTCATCGACCGGGGCATGCGGAAGGAAGCCCTCCTCGATTATGATAAGGCTGTCGAGCTCGACCCGAACAACGTCCGCGCATGGGCAAACCGCGGTATCGCACGCGTACAGGCCGGGGATCTTGCAGGGGCAAAAAGTGATCTCGCCAAAGCCGAGGCGCTTGACCCCGCATTCGTGCGAAACGGCATCGGTCGGGGGATGCTTGCCGATGTCGAGCGCCGTCCCCGTGACGCCGTCGAGGCCTATACAAGGGCTTTGGAGCAGGAACCTGACAATAGCTATGCGCTCGGTCACCGCGCCTTAGCCTATGTTGCGCTTGGCGATGGGGACCGGGCCTTCGACGATGCGGCCGCCGTAATCAAGCAGTACCCGAGCTGGATCGACCTCTACTCGCTCCGGGCCGGCATTCTGCTGTATCGGGGCGATCGCGATCGGGCGGTCGCTGAAATGCAGGCAGCCATCGCGAATAATCCGAAGCAGGCGTTCGCTCATGTCGCAGCGGCACGGATATTGGCGGCAGCCGATCGGCGCGCTGACGCGCTCAAGCAATATGACGAGGCGCTCGCGATCGAGCCGCAGGCCTATATCTATGCCGAGCGAAGCCGGGCACGGTCGCCTGACGACAAGGCAGGTCGGCAAGCCGACATAGCCGCTGCTCTAAAGCTCGATCCGAAATCAAATGAGGCGTTTGCCGCCCAGGCCGATTTTCAGCAGTATCAGGGAGACACGAAGGCGGCCATAGCGACCTGGACGCAGCTCCTGGCGGCGTCCCCCAACAATCCGGCGTTTCTTGCCCAGCGTGCCAAGGCCTATCGGCAGGAAGGAGACGTCGAGCGGGCCCTTGCAGATGCCGCGGCGGCACTCAAACAGGAACCGAAGACCATCGACCTGTACCTCTTGCGGGCCAATCTGCTGCGAAACCAGGGGAAGGCGGAAGACGCGCTTCGTGAAGCTGCGGCGGCAGAAGCGGCGGACCCCGACAATGCCTACGCGCATGTCGTCGCCGCGAATATCTACAGCGCGCTCCACAAGGATGCCGAGGCCATGAAGGCCTACGATCGTGCGATCGCGCTGAAACCCGAGGCATATGTCTATCTCAACCGCAGCCTTCGTCGCCCCAAAACTGACCTCGCGGGCCGGCGAGCAGATCTCGACACGGCGCTTAAGCTCAATCCGAACTTCGCTGAAGCCCTCACGGAGAAAGCACGTTTGCAGACAGACGACGGCGATCTGTCCGGGGCAATTGCCACCTACTCTTCGGCGATCGAGAAATCCCCGGACGACCTGTCGATGTTGATGGGCCGCGGCATTGCCTATGCTCGTTCCGGCGATGCCAACCGCGCTGAAAGCGATTTCAACCGGGCCAGAGGCAAAGCGTCCGAACCGGTGACCTTGAACGATATGTGCTGGGAGAAGGCAACGACCGGAGTGGCGCTCGGCTCGGCGCTGGCCGATTGTAACGCGGCACTGGCCAAGGCGCCCGATGTACCTGCCTATCTCGACAGCCGCGGCTTGGTTCTGCTCCGGTTGGGCCGGCTTGACGATGCCATAGCGGACTACGACCGGGTGCTGGCGAAGATCCCGAACATGTCGTCGTCGCTGTTTGGCCGAGCCGTGGCATGGGCGCGCAAGGGCGATCGGGCGAAGTCCGAAGGCGATGCTGCCGCTGCCGTAAAGAACAACCCCGACGTTCAGGCCGAGTTTGAACGCTACGGGATCAAGCTGTGACCATCATCCTCAAGGTGCCATTCCGCCCTGAGCCGGAACCGGCCCCTGCCTGCACGTTGTTATAGAAACTGCCGTTTGGTAGCGAGGTGGCGCGGCTATAGCCGTATATGCGCTTCTTGGAGCTATGCCGCCACGGCCTGCTGTCACACCCCGATGGCCGCTGCGCGGCGGCGGGCGACGAAGCCGAAGTGCGTCGCCGGCCCCCATTTGCCGGCGATCACCCTGACGCTCTCCGCCAGCAACGGCCGTGCTTCGGCAATGCGGCCGGCTGCCGCCAGACAGGCGCCGCGGACGTTCTGCGTCCACGCCGCCCGCCACGGCTGATCGGCATAGGTTTCGGCTACGATCGGCGCGGCCTCATCCAACAGTGCGATGCCGTCATCGATGCGGTGAGCGCGACAGCGCAGCGCCCCAAGATCCGTAAGGATCGGGCCGAGAGTGCGATGCCGGTGCATCCGTGCCGCCAGCAGCGCACGCTGCATCAGGTCGGTTGCCGCCGCCATCTGCCCCAGCCCATCGCGGGCAAGCGCAAGGTTGGCGAACGCGAAGGCCATGTCGTCATGCGTTTCGCCGCGCTCCTTGCGACCGATCGCGACCGCTCGTTCGAGGAGCTGCGCCGCCTCCGCATAGCGCCGCTGCTCCATCAGTATCCGGCCGATATTGTTGAGCGATACCGCGACGTCGGGATGATCGTGACCAAGCACCCGTTCGTCGAGCGCTAGTCGGTCACGATAATAGCGCAGTGCCGCTGCCGCATCACCTTCGGCATAAGCGATCGAACCGATCATCATGAGATTGTCTGATACGCTCGGGCTGTTCGGGCCCTCGTGCCGCGATCGGATCGCCAGCGCCCGTGCGATCAGCCGCCGCGCCTGCGAATAATCCTTCTTATAGAAGGCGTTCGCGCCCAGTACCTCAAGATCGAGAGCAACATCGGGATGATCGGCGCCGAGCCGGGCGACATCGTGGCGAAGCGCGGCGCGGGCATGCGCCTCGGCCTCGGCATCCTCGCCCAATTCGGCCTGCGCCTGTGCCAGCCCGATCAGCCCACGCGAGACAAGATCGGGTCGGCGCGCATTCGGCCGCCGTTCGATCGCGACGGCGCGGCGATAGAGCGGAACGGCCTCCTCGTAACGACCGAGCCGGCGCAGCGAGTCCGCCAGCGCGAGTTGCTGACGGACGGCGACATCGGGATCATGATGCGCGATCCGCAGCGTCCAGCGCAGCAGCGCGTCCGACTGGCGGAATAAACCCAGCGCGCCATAGACCTCGCCCAGCGTCACCCCCAGTTCGGTGCGCACCACCGGCTCGTCGCGCAGACCACGGCGGATCTGTTCGGCGCCACGATCCAGTACCTCGCGCGCAGTGACCCGGGCACCCTTCGCCTCGGATGGGTCGGAGATTTCGAACATGGACTTGACGAAGCTTACCGTGCGCTCGGCAGTCAGCGTCCGCTGCCGGGCGATGTCGCGCTCGTGCACCGCCTGATCGCGCGAGATCATGGCGAACACGGCAAGGCCGCTGGTGATGAGCAAACCGATCAGCGAAAAGCCGGCGACAATCATCAGTCGCCGCTGCCGACGCACCGCCTCGCGCTGGCGCAGTTCATCGTAAGGGACGTCGAGGATCCCCGCGATCAGCTTCAGCTTCGCGGCCGCCTTGCCGTCCTGATGCTTGCGTAGATCGGCCGCGAGCGGTTCGGCGCTGCCGTCTTCGGTTAGCGCCGGCGGCATGCATTCCAGCGCCGGATCGGTGGAATGGGGCTCGCCGTCTACGATCAGGCAACGCATGTCGGCGCCGCGCCCCATCGCCCGGAATGCGCGGATCTCCTCGTTCACCCAGCGGGACGCCGCCGAACGGGGCGAGCAGATGATGATCAAGGTTGCCGATTCCCTGAGCGCAGCCTCGACCGCGGCGCTCAGATCGGAGGCGGCGGCCAATTCGTCGCGATCGCGAAAGACGGGCGGCAACCGTGCCGTGAGCGGCCCGAACCGTCCGGGCCGGCCACGCATCCGCGTCGGCACGCGATAGGATTCCAGCCCGGCATGTAGCCAGCGCGCCCAGCGACGGTCCTGGTAGCTGTAGCTGATGAACGCGCTGTATCGCATCCCGCCAGGCTATCGGAACCGCGCCTGCTTCGCCACCACGCCGAACGGCCTGTTCTATCCCCAGGCAATCACGGCAAGATTACGCTCGCGGCCAGCGCGACGAAGGCGGTAAAACTGCGGCGGGGACAAGTCATCTGGCAACGAATCGGGGGGAAGATACCATGTCACGTTCACGCAGGATCTCCATCGACAATGGCGGGATCCACAATACCCCCGGCTTCTCCGATCCGCGAGTGCTCGAGTTCAACACCGATAGCTATGTCGTCACGACAGTCGCGCTGGGTCTGGGCAGCGGCGAGGCGGAAACGACCGTGACGTTGTGGAACAGTGGCGTCGTGTCGCTGGGAACGCCGAGCGCGCAGCAGATCGCCTTCATGCGGGACGGATATCCGAACGGCGGCGATATCTTCGCCTTCCCCGGCGATGCCACGCATTCGAACAGCTTCATCGCCACCGGCCAGCCCAATAGCAGGCTGACCGAAGTCACCGTGCAGGAGAGCATATACGGGACCTATATTTCCTTCGGCGATCCTATCGAGGATCTCTTTTCCGGCGATACCGCGTTCGATGATTGCGGCGAGGTGGTGCTGACCGGAACAGGCCTGACCCTGGATCCCGGCATGAACTTCACCGATGGGCGGATCGGCTTCCGCCTTGGCGGCGTGACCTACGATCCGGTCGCGAACCCGTCTGCCGAGCAGCCGGACACCAGCACCGCCTTCGTCGTTCGAGCCGGGCCGAACGCGAGCGAACTTACCGGCTCGGCAGCATCCGAGACTGTGATCGGCGGCAGCGGCCTGCAGATCGCCGGTGGTGCCGGCGCCGATCTCTTCCGCTATGACAGCGTGACCGGAAGCGGTATCGATCAGATCGTCGATTTCCAGACCGGCGTCGATCATATCGGCCTCGGTGCGCTTGCCGTTACCGGCGTATCGATCACCCGCCCCGGCGCGACCTACTTCATCGACGTCACCACGACGGCTGGGACGCTGCGGATAGAATCGCTGACCGAAGTCCGCACCCGCGACCTTATCCTCGGTCGCAACGTAGCCATCAGCGGCACCGCCGCGGGGGAAGTGGTAAGCGGCTTTGACGGCGACGACACGATCACCGGCGGCGGTGGCGCCGACCGGCTGATCGGCAATGCCGGCAAAGATACGTTTCGCTATGTCTCGCTCACCGATTCCACTGCGCGGCAGGCGGATCTGATCGAGGATTTCCAGACCGGACAGGATCGTATCGATCTGACCGCATTGACGCTGACCAGCTATACGCTCCAGCAGTTCGGCAGCGAATATCGGCTGACCGCATCCAACGGCGCGACGACCATGGTCGTGCGTTCGGTGCAGCCGATCGGCGTCTCGGATCTCGTATATAACGGTACGCTGAGCCTCGTTGGCACCGATGCCGGCGAACGGATCGACGGGCTTGGCGGGAATGACACCATCTCCGGCGCAGGTGGCGGCGACGAATTATACGGCAATGGCGGCGACGACATACTTATCGGCGGCGCGGGGGGGGATAGGCTTACCGGCGGCGCGGGCCGCGACACCTTCCAGATCACCGCTATCGTCGATTCCCCCGCCCCGGCCGATGGATCGACGAACTATTCCGGGATCGACCGGATCACCGACCTCGTCCTTGGCGAAGACGTGATCGATCTGCGCGCGCTTTCGATCACCAGGGCCAGTGGTTTCTACAGCGACATCGGCGCGGTACTGCGCTTCGATACTGCGTCGGGATCGGTCGCGCTTGCCGTCAACACCGGCGTATCGATCCTGGAGACCGGCGCGATCCGCTATGGCAAGACCATCGCCTATGTCGGCGGCGCGGGCGACGACATCGCCTATGGTCTCGACGGCGCGGACAGTCTGGCCGGCGGCGGCGGCAATGACGAATTGCACGGCGGGATCGGCGACGATCGGCTGAGCGGCGATGCCGGCGACGACCAGCTGTACGGCGGCGGCGGCGCCGACACGCTGATTGGCGGCGCGGGCCGTGATGCGCTCTACGGCGGCGGCGGCGGCGATCTCATCCGTGGCGGCGCGGGGAACGATACGCTTGGCGGGAGCGACGATGCCGGAGATCGCCTTTTTGGCGGAGACGGCGATGACAACTACCAGGGTCTGGATGCGTTCTTCGATGCAAGCGGAATCATTTATGGCGGCGCCGGGCGCGACACGCTGAGCGGATCAGCCGGCCCTGCGACGCTCTACGGCAATAGCGGCGACGACTTTCTCTACGCCGGCGGCGGCATCGCGGCGCAATCTGCAGGATCGGCCGGCACCGATGTCGACGTGCAAGCGATCATTGCGGTCGGCAACAGCCTGTATGGCGGCGACGGGGATGATTACATTACCGGTGCGGATGGAACGGACCGGCTGTTCGGCGGGCGCGGCAACGATATCCTCTTCGGAGGTCGGGGCCTTTCGTTGCTCGATGGCTCCTTCAGCAGCGGCGGCGACGACTTTCTCTACGGCGGCGACGGCGACGATGAACTGGACGGCGCCGGTGGCAATGATTTTCTCGATGGGGGCGCAGGCGCGGACACCCTGATGGCACCCATCACCGGCACCGCCATTCTTGACGGCGGCGCGGGCATCGATACCGTTGTACTGGATCTAAGCAGCATCGCCGCCGGTGTCGTCTACACGTTCGACGGCAACACCACGCTCACCGCCTACGGCGCGACCGTGACGCTCCGCAACATCGAGCAGGTAAAGCTGTACGGCACGTCGTCGGCCGATCGGCTCACCGGCGGCGGCGGCAACGACCTTATCTTCGCCGGCAGCGGCGACATCGTCGATGGCGGTGGCGGCGATGATACGATCTATGCCGATCCCGGCGGATTTTCGGCGTCGATGGATGGCGGGGTCGGCACCGACACGATCGTCCTCGATTTCTTTACCCGCAGCAGCGCCGTAGGCTTCGCCTTCACCGGCAACCAGTCGCTCGATCTAGGCTCCGGCCAGACGCTCCAGATCAGCCGGTTCGAGCAGGCCTGGCTAAGCGGCAGCCAGTTCGCCGATACCCTCACCGGCGGCAGCGGCAACGACCGGCTCGTCGGCCGCGCTGGCAATGACACCCTGAACGGTGGCGACGGCGATGATTATCTCGACGGCGGCACGCAGACCGATACGCTGAATGGCGGCGCCGGCACCGATACCGCCGCGCTTTCGTTCTTCGGGCTGGCCAGCGGGGTGACGTTCACGCTGGGCGCATCGGGCACCGTCGCGACCGGATCGGGCACCAAGACGCTTTCCAGTATCGAGGCGATCGACGCTCTCGGCACTTCGTTCGCCGATACCATCGTCGGCGGGATCGGCAACGACAGTGTCTACGGTATCGGCGGAAACGATCGGCTAAGCGGGCTTGGCGGCGATGACATGCTCGACGGCGGCACCGGCGACGACATGCTCGACGGCGGCAGCGGCCGCGACACGCTGGCAGGCGGCAGCGGCAACGATCAGATAATCGGCGGCAGCGGCGACGACCGGCTTGACGGTGGCGACGGCGACGACGTGCTGACCGGCGGCCCCACCACGCTGTCCGGGATCGTGGGCGATACCGATGACGATCGGTTTGACGGAGGATTTGGGACCGATCGGTTTATCGGCGGTGTCGGGCTGGATACCGCCGTGCTCGACTTCAGCGGCGCGACCGACGGGATCGTCTTCGCACTGTCCGAAGGAGTTTCGGCGGTCACCACGCTCGGTACCAAAACGCTGCAAGGCATCGAGGCGGTTGACCTCGCCGGCAGCGCATTCGCCGATCGTATTACCGGCGGCAGCGGCGCCGATGTGCTGCGTGGCAGCGATGGCGACGACCGGCTGGAGGGCGGCGCCGGCAACGACACGCTGATCGGCGGCGACGGCATCGATACGCTGATCGGCGGCAGCGGCTTCGATTATGTCGACTATTCGGATGAGGGAGAGGCGATCGTCGTCAACCTTCCGGGCGCGGCCTCGGCTCTGCTCACAGGGGGTGACCGCCTGGACTCGATCGAACACATCCGGGGCGGGCTTGGCAACGATCTCGTTTATTCGGGGGATACGGATGGCAATCGGACGACCATTGTCAAGGCCGGCAACCTCGCCAACGGCAGCATCGCGGCAGCGATACTGCTTGATGGCCGTTTCAGCTTGGCCGCCAGCACCGATATCGCCGATGCGCAGACGATCCCACATGCCAGCGTAATCGCATCAGGATCGGGCGGCGCCGAATATTACGCCTTCACCGTGACCGATGCCGACACCACCGGCCTGTTCGACATCGATGCGACCGGCAATGCCGGCGGAGGTGATCCCGCGGACATCGTCCTCGACCTCTACGACGCTGCGGGACAACGCATCGCCACCGCCGATGATATCGCCGCGGCCGATCCCGGCAGCACTAGCCTGCGCGATGCGTTGCTCAGTTATCGCTTTACCAAGGCGGGGCAATATTATCTGCGGGTTGCCGAATTCGGTCGTGATGCGGTGCAGACGAGCACGCGCTATACGCTCCACGTCTCGCTCGAACATAATGTCGACTTTTGGATCGAGGGGGATGCCGGCGACGATCGGTTGGTTGCGGGGTTCGGCAATGACCGGCTTGATGGCGGCGACGGCAGTGACACGGCCTCGTTCGAGCGCGCCTCCGTTGGTATTGCCGCCAGCCTCGCCACCGGAACCGCCACCGGCATGGGCTATGACAGCCTTCGCAACATCGAAAATCTTGTCGGGAGCCGCTTTGCCGACATGCTGACGGGCGATGGTGGCGCCAACCGGCTCGACGGCGGCGCCGGATCGGATTGGCTGGCGGGCGGCGCCGGGGACGACATCTATGTCGTCGATGCGATGGGCGATACGATCGTCGAGCTTGCCGGCGGCGGCCGCGATACGGTCGAATCTACGAGCATCTCCTATACGCTTGCCGCCGAGGTGGAGGCGCTCCAGCTGTTCGCGGGCGCTTTCTCCGCCGATACCGCCGCCCGCGACGGCATCGGCAATGCGGCCGCCAACACCATCATCGGTAATGACGGCGCCAACCAGCTCGCCGGCCTTGGCGGCAACGATCAGCTGTTCGGCGGCGGCGGCGTGGATATCATCCACGGCAACGACGGCAACGATTATATCGACGGTGGCACGGGCGCCGACATCATGGCCGGTGATGCGGGCGACGACACCTACGTAGTGGATAATCAGGGCGATCGCGTGGTGGAGCTGGCCGGCGAGGGGACGGCCGATCTCACTATCTCGCGGATCGCGTCCTACATGCTCACGGAAAACGTTGAGTTGTTGCAGCTCCATCCGGGCTCGCCGCAGGCCGATTTCACGGCCCGCGACGGCATCGGGAATAATGCCGCCAATGGGATAGAGGGTAACGCCGGGGTCAATCAGCTCGCCGGGCTCGGCGGCGATGATCGTCTGTTCGGCTTTGGCGGGGCGGACATCATCCACGGCAATGACGGCAACGATTATATCGATGGTGGCACGGGCGCCGACATCATGGCCGGTGACGCGGGCGATGATACCTACGTCGTCGATGACAATGGCGATCAGGTGGTCGAGACCTCCGGCAGCGGCATCGATCTCGTCCTGTCGTTGCGGATGTCGTATATGCTTTCCGCGAACGTCGAGAACCTGCGGCTGTTCACGACCGGTCCGACTGTCGATTTCACGGCCCGCGACGGCATCGGCAACGAACTCGACAACGTCATCGAGGGTAACGCCGGGGTCAATCAGCTTGCCGGCATGGGCGGCAACGATCAGCTGCTGGGGTATGCCGGGGCGGACATCATCCACGGCAATGACGGCGACGATCTGATCGACGGCGGTGCCGGTGCCGACATCATGGCAGGCGATGCCGGAAACGACATCTATTTCGTCGACGACGTCGCCGATGTGCTCGTCGAGACCGTCGACGGCGGCTTCGATCTGGTTCTTTCGACGGCCAATATCTCGCTTGCGGCCAACATCGAAAATCTGATCCTTACCGGCACCGCCAACATTTTCGCGGCCGGCAACACGCTCAGCAATTCGATCATCGGCAATGACGGCGCGAATGCGATCACGGGCGGGCTCGGTGGCGACATGCTGACCGGCGGCGGCGGTGGCGACCTGTTCGTTTACCGTGCGGTTTCTGAATCACGTGGCGGCACCGCGGCGACCCGCGACCAGATCTTCGACTTCTCGCGTGCGCAAGGGGATCGTATCGATCTACGCGGGATCGACGCGATCACCGGCGGCACGGACGATGCGTTCCGTTTCTCGACCGCCAGCAGCTTCTCGGGCACCGCCGGCGATCTTATCGCTGTCGCACAGGGGAATGGTATGCAACTGGTGCAGGGTGACGTCGACGGCGACGGCATCGCCGACCTGGTGATCCTCGTCACCTCCGCGCAGACGCTCACCGCCGCAGACTTCCTATTGTGAGTGACGAACAGGCCGTCGCCCTTGCCGAAGCAGCCTTGCGGAGGGGCGATCTACTGCAGGCCTTCGACCTTTCGTCCAGCGCGCTCGACGCTGGCGCCACTGCACCGCGGTTCGCTTTCCAGAAGGTGCTGGCGCTGGCCCGCATGGGTGACTCGCAGGCGGCGCTGGCGGAAGCCGAGCGGTATCGACTGGCCGATCGGCTGGACGAGGACAGTGCCGCCCTGTGCGCCCGGATACTCAAGGATATCGCCTTCGCCGCACCGGCTGCCGAACGACGACCGTTGTTCGAACGGGCGCGGCTAGCCTATCTCGATGTCTATCGACGGAGCGGCGGCTATTTCAGCGGCATCAATGCCGCCAGCCTTGCGCTTCTGGCCGGGCACCCTGCGGAGGCGGCGCGGCTGGCCGAAGCGATCCTTGCCCATCCCGAGGTAGTCGCGCCTGTCCACTATTTTGCGGCGGCTTCTGCGGCCGAGGCCTTGCTGCTGCTCGGGCGTAACGATGCCGCCGCGGCGATGCTCGTCGATGCGCTCGCGCTGCCTGGCGCGGACATGGCGGCGCGGGCATCCACCATCCGCCAGTTCGATGCCCTCGGTGTCGCGCTCGGCAGGATCGCCGCCGTCACCGCTGTCACCCGAGCCGCGCAGCTGCCTCCGGTGATCTGCTTTACCGGCCACATCTTCGCCGCCGACGACCCGGAAGAGCCGGCGCTGGCTGCGCGCATCGCCGCCGCGCTGGATACGACCGGTGCGATGATCGGCTATGGCGCGCTTGCCGCCGGCGCCGACATTCTGGTGGGCGAGGCGCTGCTGGCACGCGGCGCCGAACTCAATGTCATCCTGCCTTTCGAGCGGGCGGCGTTCGTCGCGCAATCCGTGCTGCCCGCCGGTGCAAGCTGGCTACCACGCTTCGATGCGTTGCTCGCCCGCGCGACCAGTGTCACCTACGCGATGGACGGGCCTTATGTCGGTGACCCCAACCAGTTCCAATATGGCAACGAGATCGCAATGGGGAGCGCCGCGCTCCGCGCCAGCCATCTTGCCACCAAAGCTCTGCTGCTGGCGGTTTGGAACGCGGCTTCGGCCGGCGGGGCGGGCGGCACCGCCGAGGTTGTCGCAGACTGGCAGGCAGGCGGCCGGCCCGTCCATATCATTCCGCCGGGACCGATCGACGGCCAAAGTCACCGCCGCGCCGTTCCGGTCACTGTCCCGCCGCCGCACGATCGCACCCGCCGATCGCTGATCTTCACGGATTATGCCGGCTTCTCCCGATTGCGGGAGGATGCCATGCCGATCTTCTGGCGGGAAGTCATGGGCCGGGTCGGCGCCGTGCTGGACGAGCAAGGCGATGCCATTCTGTTTCGCAACAGCTGGGGCGACGCGCTCTATGCGGTGGTCGCGGAACCGGGCATCGCGGCCGAAGTCGCCCTGCGGTTGCAGGAGCGACTGGCGGAGGTCGATCCCGCCGCCCTGGGGTTGCCGCCCGGTGGCGGCATGCGCATCGCTATTCATCATGGCCCGCTCTATCGCGCACACGATCCGATCACGGGCCGGCTCGGCTATTTCGGTACGGAGGTGACACGCACGGCCCGGATCGAGCCGATCACGCCGATCGGTGACGTCTACGCCACCGCGCCTTTTGCCGCGATGCTGGCGCTGGGCACGGAACGGCGGTTCGACGCTCGCTATGTCGGCCACGTCCCGCTTGCCAAGCAGTTCGGATCGATGGCCATGTACCGGTTGGTTCGCCGCTTCTAAGAACAGCTGAAATGATCGGATCACCGCGACAAGGCGGTCGTGGCCGTCACTATGCGAGGTGGAGGCGGATGCGTCCTTGGTCAGCCGGGAGCATGTGGCGGAGCATGATCTGGCGGTGTGAGGGGCGGAGGGCCGCCGTGCCTTGCCCATGCGGAGAGCGGGTGCGATAGCGGGGGCGGGTGTTCGCCGCTTGGGGGTGGGCAGGTTGTCTCAGGCATCGGTCGGGCCGCCGGTGGCGATCCTCCTGTGTTCGGATGCCCTTCATGCCCGCCGTCCTCCGCCGCATCAGCGCGCTGCGCCGTTTCCTCGAAGCCCAAGCCGCCGCCGGCATCGTGCTGATGGCCGCCGCCGCCGTGGCGCTTGGGCTCGCCAATTCGCCGTGGGGGCCGGGGTATGCGGCGTTGCTGCATATGCCCGCCGGGCCGCTTTCGATCGGGCACTGGATCAACGACGGGCTGATGGCGCTGTTCTTCCTGCTCGTGGGGCTGGAGATCAAGCGAGAGCTGGCGGACGGCGGCCTCGCCACATGGCGGCAGCGCGCCCTGCCCGGTATCGCGGCGCTGGGCGGAATGATCGTGCCGGCGCTCGTCTATCTCGCCTTCAACCGGGGGCCGGGCGCGGTCGGCTGGGCGATCCCGGCGGCGACCGACATCGCCTTCGCGCTGGGCGTGGTGGCGCTGCTGGGCAGGCGCGTGCCCGCCTCGCTGCGGCTGTTCCTGGCGGCGCTGGCGATCATCGACGATCTCGGCGCGGTGCTCATCATCGCGATCTTCTACACCCACGGCCTGTCGCTGCCCGATCTGGCCGGCGCGGGGGTGGCGCTGGGGGTGCTGGCGGTGATGAACCGGCTGGGGGTGCGGCGGCTGTCGCCCTATCTCATCGTCGGCCTGCTGCTGTGGGTGCTGGTGTTGCGATCGGGCGTCCATGCGACGCTGGCGGGGGTGATGCTGGCCTTCGCCATCCCGATGGGGCGGATGGCGGACGGCACGCCCGGCCCGCTCCACCGGCTGGAGGCGGCGCTGCATGGGCCGGTGGGGTTCCTGATCGTGCCGCTGTTCGGGCTGGCGAATGCGGGGGTGGCGGTGATCGGCCTGCCGCCGGGGGCGTTCGCCGCGCCGGTCACGCTCGGCGTGGGGCTGGGCCTGCTGGCGGGCAAGGTGGCGGGCGTATTCGGCTTCACCGCGATCGCCATCCGCCTGAAAGTCGCGGATCGCCCCGCGCATGCCGGCGTGGGGCAGATGCTTGGCGTCTCGCTGCTGTGCGGGATCGGCTTTACGATGAGCATCTTCATCACCCTGCTCGCCTTCCCCGGCGATCCGCTGCTGCAATCGGAGGCGAAGATCGGCGTGCTGGCCGGCTCGTTCGTCGCCGGCCTGCTCGGCTATCTGGTGCTGCGGGTATCGGCGCGCGAGGGGGAGCGGCGGCGGTGAGGCCGGGGGCCGTCGCCCCCGAGGCTATCCGGCCGGGCGGCAGCCGGGGAGGCCAGCGGCACGATGCCGGCGCGCGCGATCGATCGGCCGCCCGACGCCGGCGGGAGGCGGTTTTCCCGAAGCCGGCCCGGCGGCGGCATGATCCCGGCGCCACGGCCGCTGCCCCGCCCGCCCTGATCGGGTTGGTTGAACGGGACGGGCTGCCGCAGGTCCGGTCAATGGGCCGGCGGCTGCATGAACTCTATGATGATATGGTCCGGGCCTGAAACATAGGCCACCAGGGTTCCCTTTCGTGGACCACCCGCGATCGGCAGCGGGCTCCCCTTGGCCTTCCATCCCGCCGCCTCGACGCGGGCGATGGCGGCCCGGATATCCTGCACGGTCAGGGCCAGGTGGGCCGCCCCGATCGCCCCCGCGCCGTCGGGCACCACCCCGTTCCGGTGACCTTGCGAATATTGCAACAGCTCGACCCTGTAGCCGTCCGGTGCCCTGACGATCGCCGTCTTCACGTTCGGATCATCGACACCCGTCACCTGATGCAGGAAGTCGCCCCCCATCTCCGCCCGCCGCTCGAGCGTGAAACCGAGCGCTCCCGTCCAGAACCGCACGGCTTCGTCCAGAGACGATACGGCGAAGCCCGTGTGGTCCACGGTGGTCACGTTTGCGGCTTCGTTCATTGCACTCTCACTGGGCCGTGCCTGCATCGTGTGGGCCTGCGCCCCGGCTGCGATCAACGCCGGCAGCAGGGCGGAAACGATCTTCATCATGACGCCGTAACGGCTGGGCGTCTCCCTGAGAAGGACCCTCTAACGGGACCGGGGAGAATGAAGGAGCGGGACATTCCGCAAGCGGGTTTAGGCGTGACGTAGCGGCTTATCGCCATGGCCGGCGTCGGACGGTGGCGCCCGGCCCCCTACCCCGGCGACGCCGCCGATCCGGCGAGCAGCCCGCCGTCGATGGTGAATTCCGCCCCTGTCACATATGTCGCCTCGTCGGAGGCGAGCATCGCCGCGATCGCCGCCACCTCCTCCGCCTGCCCGAAGCGTTTCAGAGGCGTATCGGCGACGAGGGCGGCCATGCGGGCCTCGCGATCGGGGCCGTCGCCCAGCATCGGCTCCCACATGGGGGTCAGGATCGCGGCGGGGTGGATCGAATTGCAGCGGATCCGCCAGCCCTGCTGCGCGGCGTACAGCGCCACCGTCTTGCTGTGGTTGCGCACCGCCGCCTTGGACGAGGCGTAGGCCGCCGCGCCGGGAATGCCGACCAACCCCGAGCGCGACGAGATGTTGATGATCGATCCCGCACCCGCTGTCTTCATCGCAGCCAGCGCATAGCGGCAGCCGAGAAAGGTGCCGTCGAGGTTGACGCGGTGGACGGCGCGCCAGTCCGCAAGGCTGGCATGCTCGGGGTCGTGCGGCCCCGCGCCCTGCTCGAACCCGGTGATGCCGGCGTTGTTGACCACCACGTCGGCTGCGGGCACCCGCTCCGCCAGCCGCGCCCAGTCCGCCTCCTCGGCGACGTCGAGCGCGAGGAAGCGCGCGCCGATCGCGTCGGCGGCCGCCTGCCCCGCCGGCACGTCGATATCGGTCAGGATCACCGCTGCGCCCTCATCGCGGAAGCGGGCGGCGATCGCCCGCCCGATGCCACGCGCGCCGCCGGTGACGACGCACGTCTTGTCTGTCAGTCGTTGCATGATGCTCTTTCAGGAAAAGGGATCCGATCGGCGGGCCATGCCGCCGCGTCGTGCCGTCCGCCTTAGCGGTGCCGCTGGATCATCCCGAACACTCCCGATATGCGCGCCGGACGGTATGGCATCGGGCGGGGCGGTGCAAGGCGTCGCCTAAGGCCGGAGGCTTGAACCCCCCCGCCGCTCCGGCCAGGCTATGGCATCCGCCCGAAGGGAGACGCGGTGATGCATGTGCCGGAAGGGTTCGCGGTGGTGACGCCTTATGTCTTCGCGCGCGATGCCGATGCCTATGTCCGCTTCCTAGAGGCGGCGTTCGGCGCGCGCGAGATCGGCCGCAGCACCACGCCGGACGGGCTGATCGCCAACTGCCAGCTCCGCTTCGGTACCACCACAATCATGGTGAGCGAGGCATCGGCCGAGTTCCCGCCGGGCCGCGCCGCCTTCTGCCTCTATGTGGCGGATGCCGATGCCGCGATGGCGATGGCCGAACGCGCCGGCGCGGACCGGATCATGGATGTGGCGGACATGCCCTATGGCGACAGGCAGGGCGGCATCCGCGATCCCGGCGGCAATGTGTGGTGGCTATCCCAGCGGCTGACCGCCGCGCCCTATTTCTAACGCGCGTGCCCGGCGATCGCGGTTGAGTGGAAGGGTGGCCGGCGCACCCCGCCTTGCTTCTCCCGCACGAGCCAAGGTGTCGCCATACTCTTAGCGGCCCGCCGGCCTGCCGATCGCGGGGAGCAGCAGGGGAGCGCCTCGCCCCGCCCCTTCCCTCGCGAACCACGGCGTCACCAGCAGGTGCGGCACGGCGAGGGCGGCCATGCCGGCGAAGGCGGCCTCCAGCCCGGCATGATGGCGCAGCAGCAGCGCGCCCGCGACGCCCGCCAGCACGAAGGCGGCGGCGAGAACGGGGGCGACGGCGCGCATGTAGGCGGCGGTGGTGGCGCAGCCCATGAGGCGGCGGCGCGCCTCCGTCTGCGGCAGGGCGTGGAGGATGAGGAAGCCGGCCGAGAAGCCGACGAGCGGCGGCAGCGCCGCCAGCGCCACGACGCCCAGCGCCAGCCGCCTGTCCCGCCGCCGCCAGGCCAGCGCCAGCAGCAGCGCGGCGGCCAGCCCGCCCGCTATGACCAGCCCCGTGAGCAGCATCGGCGGCAGCGGCCGCCCGCCGCCCGCCTCCGCGACGATCGCGGCGTAGGCGGCGGCATGGAACAGGGCGGGGATGGCGATCGGCCCGAGCCCACGGGCAAGGCGTTCGGGCAGGCCCGCACGCACCGCATCCTCCATCCCGAAATGCCAGGCGGAGGCGAGCAGGAACAAGGGCAGCGCCAGCGCCGGGGCATGCATCCACCACAGCAGGCAGCCGAGCGCCACCGCGCCATAGAGGCCAAGAAACAGTGTCCGGCGGGCGGGGGCAACGATGGCGAGGTCGCTCGCCCCATGCGCCAGCCCGATTCCGCCGATCGCGAGGATCGCGAAGCCGAGCTCGCCACCGGCGGCAGGGCGGCGGCGGCGAGCGCCGCGGCGCCGCCGATCAGCGCCAAGGATCTTTCCGTCCCGCCCCTTCCGACAGTCTGGCCGGCGGCGGGATGTTGGTGCGCTCGCCTGTCACCGGGGGCGGCATCCCTGCCCCTCCGCGACAGGCTGGCCGGCAACGGGGGCGTGGCGGCCAGCAGCCCGCCTGTCGCCGGCGGCGGGCTCATCGCCCTGCTCCCGCCGATCGTCTCACCGACGGCCGGCGCGGGCATCCTCGCCCAGCGCGCGATCGACGTTGCCGGCGGCGTAGAAGGCGTAGACCACCTTGGCGACGACATCCATGATCAGGATCGCCCAGACGGAGGCGGGATCCGAGATGATCTTCATCCCCTCCGGCCCGATCAGGAAGACGATCGGATAGAGGAACCAGACGACGGTGAGGAAGCCGACGTTCTTGGCGTAGGCGGCGCCCAGCGCGCCCCCGCGGGCGTTGGCGATCGCCTTCAGCGGCCCCCACAGCAGATAGAGCACGCCCGCGAACGCCGCGCACGACCAGCCATACCATACCCACTTGATCACCGGCGCGATCGCCAGCGACGAGACGAGCCCGGCGATCACCATCAGCACGTCCAGCACGATGATCGCGGTGAGGAAGCCGCCAACCTCGCCCGCCTTGTCGCCGCGTTCGTGGAAGGCGAGAAGGACGAGCCCGGCGAGCAGGATCGGCGTCGTCACCGACCAGTCGAGATAGCGGGCGACATAGGTGAGGCCGCCGTTCGGCGCGATCAGCGTGCCGGTGCCGAACATCATCGCCAGATAGGCGGTGGCGGCGATGAACGGCACGCTGGCGTGCAGCAGGGTGTGGTGGCGGATCGGGGGCACCTTGCCCCCCTTGGCATAGATGGCGAGCGATCCGAGCGACATGATCGCAAAGCCGATGAGGAAGGCGGACTGGTCCACGGCGTGGGGCTCCTGAGCGTACGGGCCGGGCGCCGGCCTCTCGGAGCGGTAAACGCCACTGTGTCTTTTTGTGTCCGCCACGGTGGCGGATCGAACCGGCGGGCGCGGGGTATATCCCCTGACCTTGCCGTGGAGAGCCCGTGCCGCCCCGATCATCCCGCATCCCATCGCGCCGACCGGCCACGGGCATCGGCGGGGCGCGGTGGATCGGCTGGGCGGTGCTGATCGGCCGTACGGTGCGCGGCGCGTTCCGCGACGATTTCGGCATCGCGGCAAGCTCGATCGCGTTCGCCGCCTTCCTGGCGCTTATCCCGATGGCGGGGCTGGTGGCGGGGATCTACGGCCTCGTCGCCTCCCCCGCTGCCGTCGCGGCCAATATCGCGCGCCTCTCCCTCATCCTGCCCGCCGGCGCGCATCGCATCGTGGCGCAGGGGCTCGACAGCGGCCTGGTGGACCGCCACGGCGGGGTGGCGGCGCTGGCCGTGCCGCTGGGCGTGGCGCTGTTCAGCGCGCGCCGGGCGGGGCGCTCGCTGCTCCACGGGATCAACCGCGCCTGTCGGGTGGAGGTGGAGCGGCGGGGCTGGCGGCGGCAGCTCGTAGCACTGCTGCTGGTGCTGGGCTGCGCGGGGCTGGTGCTGACGGCGCTCGTCTCGCTGTCCGTCCTCGCCTTCCTGCAAAGCTATGTGCCGGACGGTCTGCCGGGGGCGCGGGCGATCACCGCGCTGATCCTGTTCGCATCGCTGACCGTGGGGGCGGGCGGCGGCCTCGCGCTCGCCTATCGCTATGCGCCGGCGAACGGGCCGGTCGATTGGGCGCGGATATGGCCGGGCACCCTGTTCGGCGTGGCGCTGTGGGGCGCGGCGACGCTCGCCTTCCGCTGGTATGTGGCGCATCTGGCGCGGTTCGACGACAGCTACGGCTCGCTATCGGCGGTGGTGGTGCTGCTGCTGTGGCTGATGCTGTCGGCCTGGGCGCTGCTGCTGGGCGCGCGCCTCAATGCCGAGGCGATGGCGGGCGGCGTGGCCCTGCGCTGATTCGCGAACGGCCGCCGGGGCGGCCCCCGGTTGGCCGACGGGGCGGATCGGTTTGGACGACATGGCGGACATGCCCCTCCCGCCGGGGGGTTTTTCTACCGATACCACGAATTTTTTCCGGGGTTTTCCTACCGAAACCACGAATCTGCGCGGTCGCCTACAGCCGCCCGGCTGAGGCATGGTGGCGGTTCGATCCGGGGGCATGCGGCCTTCGACATCGGACAGGCGCTGCCCCCGAGGCGGCATGAGGGAAGGGGCCAAGCAGCGGGCAAAAGAAAACCCGGCCGAAACCGGGTTTTCCAAGAGATCGAAGGGAGAGCAGCTGCCCGGCAAGGCAGAGCGTCCAAACACAACGGTGGCAACGCTACCGCCCTCCCCCGAAAAGGCAAGCCTATAAGCGCGATTTTGCGCCACGGACTTGCCTTGCCCGTGCAGCAGCCCCCGAAAGGGTGGGACTATGGGCGTTTTCACGATGGCGGAGGCGCTGCAGGCGGCAGGCGCGCTCGGCCGCAAACGGCGTAGCGGGCAGCCGGTCAGGCGCGGCAGCCAGCGTAAGGGCCTATGCGAGCGCGGTTTCTGGCAGGCCTTCGATTCGCGCCAGACCGGGCGGCTGATGCGCGCCGCCGAACTCTATGACCGGGCGGGCAAGCGGCCGGGCGCGCGCAACGGATCGCTCGGCCATGTCGCGCTGGAGGTGTTGCGCGCCCTCCTCCGCCGGATCGACTATCGCACTGGCCGGCTGGACCCGGCGCTGACGACGATCATGGCCGACATCGCCCGATCCAAGGGCGCGGTGGTGCGTGCGCTCGCGGCCTTGCGCGATCACGGCTTCCTCGCCTGGATCCGCCGCTACGTGGACGTGGAGGCGGAGGGCGCCGGCCCCCGCGTGCGGCAGGTCTCCAACGCCTACCGCCTCGCCATCCCGCCCGCCGCCGCCGCCTTGCTGGGCCTGCGCGGCGGCCCCGCCCGCCTGCCCGACGACCTGCCCGAGGCGCCCCGCGTGACGATCGATGCGATGGAGGCGCGGATGCCGATCACCGGGGCGGGCACGCGGCTGGTCGGCGGGCCGCTCGGCGAGGCGCTCGACAGGCTGGCGGCGGCGTTGGTCGAGCGCGAGTCTATGGGGCAGGCAGAACCCTGGCAGATCCTGATATGACCGTCATGATCCACCGCACCTCCCCCTCCTGCCGCACCGTGAAGAAGACGAACCGGCTTCGCCGGTCCGGTGCTGCCGATAAAGGTGTCGGGGCCATCGTCGCATGATGCGGACAGGCCGGGGCCGGGACGTGGGCGGGGAGGGTTTTCCTACCGATACCACGAATGATGCGCGCCAGCCGTCAGCGGCGATGGCGCGATCCCCGAAAGGCGGAAAAAGATTCGTGGTATCGGTAGGAAAACCCCCCTGCCCCGCCCTTCGCCGTGGACAGGACGCTTCGCCTCCGACAGGCTTCACCCCGTCATCCGTTCGCCCGAGGATATGAGGCATGCCCGCCGCGCCCGCCCGCCCCGCCCCCCATGCCGATCTGTTCGATCTCGACAGCCCGCTCTACAGCGATGTGCATGGCGAACGGACGGTGGCCGAATTCCCCTTCTTCTCGCTGGCCAAGACCCCGCAGATGGAGCCGATGACCTTCCAGTCGGAGGATGTGCGGATCGACATCAGCCCCAGCCCGATCGGCATCGCCACCATCTACGACAAGGAGGTGCTGCTCTACATCGCCGGGCTGATGGCCGAGAAGCTGGAGCGGGGCGAGCGCGTGGAGCATGAGATGAGCTTCACCGCGCACGACTTCTTCCGGGCGACGGGCGCCAACGCCTCGGTGAAATCATACACCAGCCTCAAGCGATCGCTGCGGCGGCTGCAGGGCACCGAGATTCTCACCAACATCGAGACCGGCGGCGAGGGCGAGGAGGGCGGCTTCTCGTGGCTGCTCACCTGGAACACCAGCTATGCCAAGGCGGCGGACGGCACCAAGCGGCTGAAGGCGGTGCGGATCCGGCTGTGCGACTGGCTTTATCGCGCGATCCTGAAGGACCGGCGGATCGCCGCCTATCACGCCGACTTCTTCCGCCTTGGGCCGGTCGAGCGGCGGCTGTACGAGCTGGCCATGTTCAACTGCGGCGGCGACCTCAGCTACGAGGTCGGGCTGGAGCGGCTGGCGGCCAAGGTCGGCTGCAGCGTTTCGCCCCGCAGCATCGCCAAGTTCAAACGCCAGCTGCGCGACATCGCGGACGGCGACACGCTGCCGCAATATCGCATCGAACTGCACGAGACCCGCATCCCCAGCCCCAACGGCCGCCCCCGCGTGGAGACGAACGTCATCCTGATGCGCCGCGGCGAGGGGGAGGAGCCGGCGCTACCGGCCACGGACGGGGATAGCGAGATGCTATCCGAGGGGTAGCTTATGGTATCCGATAGCTATCCAAGAGTGTCCGGATAGCTATCGTGCCGGAATGATGCATCGCGCTACCCTGCATCCGCCTGGCCTTTTACCGCTGCTTGTCACATAGCAGAGGATAGCCGGATAGCTATCGGATACCATTCCGATAGCTATCCGGCTGGTAGGGTCGAAGCGTCTCGCCGCCTATAGGATATGGGCTACCCCTTCCGCCGCTCCGCCAGCGCATCGAGCGCCTGTTCCAGCACCGCGCCAAGCGGCAGGTCCAGCTCGTCGGCGATGGCGTAGAGCCGGTCGATCACCGCCTCGGTCGCCTTGATGTTGATCTGGCGGTTGCGGCCGGTGGTGCGGCGGCGGGGCGTGCGGGCTGGGGCTGCGGGTTCGGCCTCCTGCGCCCGCCCGGCCTTGCGGCTGGGGAAGCCGGCGGCCTCGGCGATCCGGTCGATCGCGGCAGGCTCGGCGGGCCTGGGTGCTGCGCCGGGGGCGAAATCGTCGAGATCGCCGAAGGGGTTGGCGCGGCTCATCGGGCGGCCTCCACGATGGGGGTTCGCGCCTCGCGTAGCCGTGCGATCACCTCCGCCGTGAACTGCTCGGCATTGGCGATCGCCTTGTCGAGGTTGGGCACCTCCTTGCCGTCCAGCGCCTCCAGCGGTTGACGGAAGGAGAAGAGCGCACGAAACGCTTCGCGCTCGTTCAGCTGGGTGGCGAATACGGGGACGCCCGCCTCCGCCAGCCCCTGCTGGATATGCCCCATCGTGCGGGTGCGGATGATCGGGCTGGTACGCGTCAGCAGCACACCGAACGGCACCGCCCGGCCCGTCATCTTCTCATGCTGGCGCAGCACGCGGATGGCGCGCGTCGCCTGCTCGGCATCGAGTTGCGAGCCCTGCATCGGCACCACCACCAGATCGGCCTGGCTGACCGCCAGCAGCACGATCTTGGCGGCCGTCCCCTCCAGATCGACGACGACGAACGGGGTCCGCGCCGCCGCCTCCTCGATCCGGTCGAGGATGTTATCCTCGTCCACGTCCGCCACGATCGAGAGGTTGGCCGGCGCATCGGCCCCGCGCCCCCAGGCGGCGATCGGGTGGTTGGGATCGGCATCGATCACCGTCACCGCTTTCCCCCGCGCCAGCTCCAGCGAGAGGATGAGGGCCGCTGTGGTCTTGCCGACGCCCCCCTTGGGGCTGACGAAGACGATGGTAGGCATGAGGCGGATATCCTGACGATAGGTGGTAGCTATCGGATAGCTACCGGGAAGCTAGCCAGACGATAGCGTGGGATAGCGGAGGATACTAGGCGGCTTGAAGATGGTATCCGATGGTATCCAGCGGATATCGATGCATCGTGGGCCGGATCGGTTGATCGCGCGCCCGATCTACCTATGATCGCGGCCATGCTCGCCTACTCGCTCTACACGCTGCTTGCCGTCGGCCTCGCGGTCATGCTCACCGCCATGTTCCGGCGGTTGCGGCGGGACGAGGATCGCATCGCCCCGCCCGAGGAGGATGCCGCCTTCGATCGCCGCATCGCCGCGATCGAGGATGATTACGGGATCGAGCATCGAGGCGGGCCGGGCCGGGGGCCGGGCGCCGGCTGAACCCTGAGCGAAACATTTTGCCTTGGGTAGCCGGGTTGGCGCATAGCCGCCGCCTGTTCGCTGCCCCGGAACCATGATGCATTTCGAAGACCGTCTGGTGTCCGGCGCCCCGAACGAGATCTACGCGCAGCCGGAAAGCCTGTTCGAATATCAGCCTGTCGTGATGGATGCGACGCGCGCCGCTACCGCGGGCATCCGCGCCATGTTCGAACTCTATCCGGCGGCCTATTACAGCCACGTGCCGAACCCCGACATGATCGTGGACGCCGCCCATCCCTGGGCCGCCACCGTGCTCGACCATCATCATGTCGAGAAGCATTGCCATGCCGCCGCCAGCATCGTCCTGCGGATCGACGATGCCGTCGTCCAGGATGCGGTGGTCTATTGCGGGCCGGGGGATGACGCGCCGATCCTGTACGAAAGCTACCGCTTTCCCGACCGGGTCGGCGATCCGCCGCCGGCGGGATCGCGCGACGGCGTGCCGTTCGCCGATTTCCAGCAGGACGACCGCGCCTATCTGTATATCGGCTCGCAGGGCTCGTTCAATTACGGCCACTGGCTGGTGGATGATCTGCCACGGGCAAAGGCATGGACGGAATTGCGCCACCGGCCGGGTCGCGCGCCGATATTGGTGATGCCGTCGCATGGCGAGCCGATCGATGCGATCCGCCTTCAGTCGTTAAGGCTGCTGGTCGATACGCGGATCGAGGTGCAATTCATCCCGCCCGACCGGCCGTGCCGCCTGCGCAACCTCTATTATGTGACGCCGGTCAGCTACCATCCGCGCACCAAGAACCCGGCGGCGATCCACTTCATCCGGTCCCGCGCTGCCGCCCGCCTGCCCGAGGAAGGCGAGCCGAGCCGCCGGCTGTTCGTCGCGAGGCGACCGCCCAATAGCCGGGCGATCGTCAATTTCGATGCCCTATGGGATATGCTTCAGGGCATGGGCTTCGAGCTGGTCGAGCCGGAGAAGCTCGACTTCGCCGAGCAGGTCGCGCTGTTTCGCGATGCGCGCATCGTGGTGGGGCAGATGGGGGCGGGGATGACGAACAGCCTGTTTTGCCGCCCCGCGACGAACCTGATCTACCTCGCGCCGATCGGCTGGCTGGAGCCCTTCTATCTCGATCTGGCGGCGCTGGGCGGGCAGCAGTATAATTTCCTCGCCGGCCCGCCGGCGCAGGACGGGCCGCCATATCTATCGGATTTCACCGTGCCGCTCGACCCGCTCCGCGAACGCCTCGCCTTCATGGGCTTCGCGCCGCCGGCGGGCTGAACGAGGCTAGGTCACAAACCGATAAAACCGCAGTGTCCGCTCTCGCTCCACTTGCGGACGTTCGCTGTGCCCGGCACAATTCGCCGCCATGCCGATAGATAACACTGCGCACCAAACCAAGCGCTCGCCGACACCGCTCTGCATCGATCTATTTGCCGCCCAAGCTATGTTGGCGGCTATCTTGGGCGTGGTGCTCGGCATAATAGGCGAGTTTCCCCGCAACCCTGACAACTCGATGCAAGCTGTCTATACGGTCCCAACGTTTCTAATTCTTTCAGCGACAAGCGGCTTTCTGCTCTGGAAGCGCCTCCTTCCACACCGAGCGCTGCGGATCGTCTGCTGGTTTTTCATTGGCTTTTCCGTGCTGGCGATTCCCGCCACGCTCATCGATATCATGTAAAGAAACGGCAGCTAGCCACCATTCCCGGCCCTTCATTTATGAGTTCACGGCCTACACGGCCGGCGGCATCGTTGCGGTGCCATCCATGCTGGTGCGGGGAGCGGACGATCGGCTAGTGAGCGGCCGCCGTTCGAGGCTGGCCGAAACCTCCTGTCGGAAGTCGGGTCCGTAGCAGGGCAGCGCCTCCTCATAATCCGCTATGTCCTCGACCGAGCATTGATCGAGATGCCAGCGGACCGTGGCATACCAGCTTTCGATATGATCCTTGTGGGACCGGGACCAGAAATAGATCCGCCCCCAGGCCTGCTCGCGTCGCAGCCAGAGGGTCATCTCCTCGAACGTATACATTTTGAAGCCGCCGAGATTGCCCCGGAGAAACTTATACTGTTCGTTTCTCTCCCCGACCGCGGCGTTATAGTCGAACTGCAGCCGCAGATAGTCCTTGAACAGCATGTGCATGTGCTCAAGGCGGCTGGTCCGGCCGGAACCGATCAGGGAGGCCAGGGCGACGAACAGCCCGGGAAACGCGATCAGGGCGCCTGCCCACGTCGCCACGTCTCCCGTATCCATTGCCACCTCCCGGCCCGCGATGATCAGACGCGCGCCAGTATCGATCGATCATGACTGGCGGGCAAGCCGGCGCGGATGTCATCTCGTCCGACCTGCCATCTGGCCCCGCCTCCTCCGATCCGGCGGCAGCGGCGTTTGCGGTTTGCGCGGCCATCGGGCAGGGATGCGCCATGGCGGACGATATCCCCTTCGCGTTCGATGCCGATTTCTATCGCGAGAACAATGCCGACCTCACGTGGATGACGGCGGATGAGGCGGCGGCGCATTTCCGCGAGCATGGGATGGCGGAAGGGCGGCAGGGGTCGCCCTGGGGCCGGCGCCTGCCGTTCGTCGATCGGCTGGGAAAGCTGGGTTCGGTGCTGGAGATCGGGCCGTTCTGCAACCCGGTGATGCATGGGCCGCACATCCGCTATCTCGACATGCTGGATGCCGACCAGTTGCGCGCGCGCGCCACGGAGCTTGGCCTGGATCCGGCGGGTTGCCCGGAGCATATCCACCATGTCGGCGGCATCGAAACCGTCGATGCCATGTTCGATGGCGTGATCAGCTGCCATTCGGTCGAGCATCAGCCCGATCTGATCCATCATTTCGAGGGCGTGGCGCGCATCCTGCGGCCGGGGGGCGGGCGCTATCACCTCATCATCCCCGACAAGCGCTATTGCTTCGATCACTTCATCGCGGAATCGACGGTGGCGGACGTGGTTCAGGCCCATGAGGAGAGACGCACCCGCCACACGCTGAAAAGCGTGATCGAGCATTGGACGCTCGTCACTCACAATGATGCCGTAGCGCACTGGCGGGGCGAGCATGGCGCCCGCATCGTCGAGCATCCGCGCCGCCTGCGCGACGCGATCGGTGTCTATCGTGGCACCGAGGATTATATCGACGTGCACGCCTGGTATTTCACGCCGACCAGCTTCTGGGACGTCACCTCGACGCTCCACGCCGCCGGGCTGAGCCCGCTGCGCCCGGTGGAGATCCACGCCACCGGCCACAACACGCCCGAATTCTTCGCGGTGCTGGAACGGGATTGAGGGGGCGGGGGGCCCTCAGCCGGTCCGTTCGAGGATATTGATGAAGGTCATGTCGTCGTCCGGCGTATGCTGGTGCAGCACCGGCCTGAACGGAATGACGCCCTCGGCGCAGAGCACGGACGTGATGTGCTCGAAGGAGTGCGACGTGAACACGTAATTGTGCACGTCCTGATAGCGGGACAGCGCATCCTGCGCCGCGGCCATGGCGGCGGTGAAATCGCCGTCCTGCGGCAGCCGCCTCGCCGGATCGGCATCGATCGAGCGGGCCTCCGGCATCGAGAGGGGGCGGGCATAATAATATTGATCGAACACGCCCTGCGGACGGGGGAAGCGGGTGTCGCGGAGATGATCCTCGATGATCTGCCCCAGCGTGGAAACCGGCCGGTGCGCATCGAACGTCGCCCGCTTGTCGGGAAGCATCGTGATCATCGTGCCGCCCGGGCGCAGTTTCGCCGCGATCATCAGCATCATGGCGATCAGGTTGGGGGAATGCTCGAGCGCGTGGGAGGACAGGATCCAGTCGTAGCGTCCGTCCTCGATCATCGACCACTGGCCGTTCGGCGGCACGACATAGTCAAGCTCGGTCACGAAGCGGGGATCGTGCCCCAGCGAGACGCGGGCGACCTCGCGGCATTCCTCCGTCGTCCGATAATCGAGATAGTCGACATCGGCCTCGTCCTTGGTGAAATAGGGCCGGTCGAACGGCCCCACCTCCAGCCCCTTGCCGATGGCGAACGGCAGGCAGACGTGCCGTAGCCGCCGGTTGGTCGGCAGGTTCCTCGCCGGATTGTCCGTCTCCACGAACGGATCAGTCGGCGGTGCCTGAACGGCGGCGTCTTCCGTCGGGGGTGCCGCATCCGCCTGCGGGCGCCTGCGCCATCTGAACAGCATTCGTCTTTCCTCGTTCGCATCCCGCTTGGCGTCAGGCGGCGGGGTTGCGTTCCCCCGTATAGGGATCGAAATCCAGCGGCATGCCGTGGACGAAATAGGCGCTGCCCTGCGGCGTGCGCGCCACCTCCGGCATGTCGACGCGGTGGGAGAGGCCGCTGTAGTGGCCGATCAGCGCCTTGCGCTGCATCCCCGGCACGTTGGCATAGCTGCCGCGGTGCATCAGCCGTCCGTGCCAGATCAGCAGATCGCCCTTCCTGGCGATGAACGTCCGCGTCGGGATGCCGCGCCGCTCGATCTCCCGCTCGGCGACATCGTTGACGAAGCGTTCGGCGATGCGCGGCCAGCCTCTCTCCTCGCGCTCCTGCTCGCTCAGGAACACGCGGACGCGGTGGCTTTTCAGCAGCGGCCAGCGGTGCGATCCGGGCACGAACTCGAACGGCCCGCAATCGGGATGGATATCGTCGAGCGCGATCCAGACGGCGGCGTACCAGCTGTTGATGTAGGGCGGATTGAGATAATCGTCCTGATGCCAGTTGCGGTCGGTGGAGACCCAGCCGGTCAGGTTCAGGTGCAGCCCCATCTCCTCGCCGATGAGATGGCCGAGCAGGCGCGACAGCGGCGGATAGAGGCAGACGTCGCGCAGCTCGGCGATATACATATAGGGCACGGGGCAGGACCAGCCGCCCGGATCGGGCACGCGCGCGCGTATCTCGCTATAGCGGTCGAGCAGATCGTCGGGAAAGAAGCCGGGTTTGATGAGGAAGCCGTCACGCCGCCATGCGCGCTGATCGTCGTCGAGCGCCGCCTCGTCGCAATCCGCCCGGTCGAGCGGGGGGGCGAGCGCATCCTCCACCTCCTCGCTCAACATCGCGAAATCGATCTCGGCGGGCGGGATCGGGCGGCGAGCCAGCGTTTCGAGCAGCAGCTTCTTCTCGATTTCCAGATCGATCACGCGATCGAGCAGCGCCTCGGGCGGGTTGTAGCGGCCGACCAGCGGCCCCGACACCAGCGGCAGGCTGCGGGGCCGCCGGCCGTGCAGTTCGTCCTCATGGCCATGTTCGGCATAATGCCGATAGGCCTGCGTCTCGCCCCGGGCGACGGCGGCGGCGACATCGGGATTGCGCGCGAGGTAACGCGCCTCGTCGAACAGGGTGCGGGGAAGCGGGAAGCCCGTCTGCGGCGCCGCGGGCGGCGCCTTTTTGTGCTTTCCGAAGATCTTGAACACGATCGGGTCCTTTGTCGTCGGCCCCAGCCAATATCAGGTGCCGGGGCCGGCGCAATCGGTGGTCAGGCGCTCTCCGCCCAAGGCCAGGCCTTGCGGGCGCGGGCGGCGTAGCCGAAATCGACGCGGCCGAGATCGATGTTGGGGGAATAATGGGGATCGTCGTCCAGCACGTCGGCCCAGCGCGCGCGCATCCAGGCGGCCTCCTCGTTCAGCCGTTTCGCCCGCACGCCCTGCTTGTCGCTGCCCCGCGTGTGGCTTTCCTTATGGATCAGGGTGATATCGGGATCGGCGATGATCCTGAGGCCCCTGGCGCCGATCTTCAGGCATAGGTCGACATCGTTATAGGCGACGCGCAGATCCTCGTCGAAGCCGCCGACGGCGAGGAAATCGGCGCGGCGCACGAACATGCAGGCGGCGGTGACGGCGGAGACCTCCTGCAGCAGCCGCGCCTTGCCGAAATAGCCGGGCAGGCTGCCCTCCAGCCCCAGATGCGGGATGCCCGCGATGCGATGCTCCCCCATGCCGAGCGCGATGCCGAAATGCTGGAGCGTGCCGTCGGGATAGAGCAGGCGCGCGCCGACCATGCCGATTTCCTCCTGGCTCAGGAAGGCGCGGGCGCGGTTGAGCCAGTCGGCCGAGACTACTTCGGTATCGTTGTTGAGGAAGCAGAGGATCTCGCCCTTCGCCTGCTCCGCCGCCATGTTGTTGATGCGCGAGAAGTTGAAGTCGCCCGGATCACTCAGGATCGTCACGTCGTCGCGCGCGCCGATCTCCGCGAACCAGGTGAGCGTCTCGGGGTCGTCCGATCCGTTGTCGACGATCAGGATTTCGGTGTGCGCGTGATCGCGCGCGAGAATCGAGTCCACGCACGGCTTCAGCAGGTCCAGCCCGTTGCGGGTGGGGATGATGATCGAGACGGACGTATCGAACAGGCGCGAGGGGCGGATGCCGGTGCAGCCCGGCGCGAAGCCCTCGACCGAGCGGAACGGCATGCCCGTCCGCTCGAAATGGCCGTTGATCGCGCTTTGCGCGGCGACGACCGCATAGCCTTTCTGGTCGGCCGAGACGGCGGTGGAGCCGGGAATCATCCGCCAGTGATAGAGGATATGGGGGATGTGGACGATCCGCTCCGGCCCGCTCTGTTCGAAGCAGCGGAGGAGGAGGTCATAGTCCTGGCTCCCCTCCAGCCCCAGCCGGAAGCCGCCCACCGCCTCGATCAGTGACCGGCGATAAACGCCGAGATGGCTGACCATATTATGGCCGTATAACAGATACTTGTTGAACTCGCCCTTGAAGTAGGGCTGCGTCCGGTATCCGTCGGTCGTCACCTTGTCCTCGTCGGAATAGAGGATGTCGGCGTCCGGGTGGCGGTTGATATACCAGGCGAGCACGAACAGCGTGTAATCGGGCACCAGATCGTCATGATCGACGAGGACGATGTAATCGCCGGTGGCGAGCGCCAGCGCCGAATTGCTGGCGGCCGAGATGTGGCCGTTGAACGGACGCTTCACATAGCGCACGCGGGGATCGCGCGCCGCATAGTCCGCCAGCACCTCCACCACGGCGGGGTTGGGCGAATTGTCGTCGGCGACGCAGATCTCGAAATCCGTCCATGTCTGGGCAAGCAGGGAATCGAGGCATTCGCGCAGCAGCACCGGCGGCGTATTGTAGGTCGGCATCACGAAGGAGAAGGTCGGGCGGATCGCCAGCTCCGCCGCCATCGCCTCCATCCGGCGATAATCGGCGGGCGAGGGGGCGGCGTTCTGCGCGATCCAGTGCGCGTAATCGTGGCTGAAGTTGATCGCATGGCCGAGATCGAAACCCAGCGCCAGCGCGTGGGAGGGCAGGCCGGGCTTGTCCTTGTCCCCCGCGAAGGTGTTGCGGAGAAGGTCGAGCAGCCGGTCCATGTCGACATCGTCGGGCGCATCGGCACGCACGACCCGCTCCACCGCGGCGAGATCGGCGAGCGGGGTGACGGTGATGCGGGGCAGGGTGAGGCGGTTGGGCGTCTCGTCGGGGTCGAAGCGCAACCGCTCGATCCTGGCGGGATCAACCAGCAGCACCTGCGCCTTGCCGTCGGTATAGGAGAAGCGGGTGCTCTCGCGCTCGCTCAGGCCGTGGCCGAAATCGACGTAAAGCTGCGCGACGGGCCGGATGCCGGGATCGAGCGAGGCGACCTCGATCGTGAGGAGGGCCATGGGCGTGGTGATGCGCGCGCCGTCCCACGCGAACATGATCCACGGATCGCGCGACAGCGTCTCGATCCCCTCGCGCGTCACGCCCACGTCGCGGCAGGCGACGGCGACGAGACCGGATGCCTCCCGCGAGAGATCGGCCAGCGTGCGCGACGAGACCGGATCGCCCAGAGCGGTGAAATCGATCTGGCCTTCGCCGAACATCTCGTAGAGATCGCGCCGCGCCTGCGCGCCGCCTGCCGCGGCACTCTCCCGCAGCCGTTCGGCCCCCGCGTCCCGCTCGCCCGCCGCCAGCAGCGCATGGGCATGGTGGAGCAGCGGATCGGGGTCGCCGGGCAGCACCTCCACCGCCTGCCGATAGGCCCAGGCCGCCTCCTGGCCCTGCTTCGCCTCCTTCAGCACATGGCCCAGCTGCACCCAGATCCGCCCGTCCCGCGGGCGCAACGCCAGATGCCGGCGATAGGCCGCCGCCGCCGCCGCCCAGTCCTTCGCATCGCGCGCGATATTGCCTTCCCGGCTGAAGCGGGTGCGGTTGCGGCGCTTGGCGAGGGCGGAGAGAAGCGACATCGGGCGGTTTCCGGCGGAACGAAGGGCGTCGGCCCTTATCGCGGCCGGCGCTCGTCTGTTAGACGGGTTCGATTCAGGCGGCCACCCCCTCGGGTTCCGGGCCGGAAGACGGGGGTATGAGGGCGTCATGATACCGGGCTGGTTGCTGTCGCCTTTGGCCAGAGCGCGGCGGGCGGCGCGGGCGCGGGACTGGGCGGGGGCGGTAGCGGCCTATCGGCGGCATCTGGCGCGGCATCCGCTGGATGCGGCGGCGTGGATGCAGCTTGGCCACAACATCAAGGCGACGGGCGATCTCGCCGCCGCCACCGCCGCCTATCGCGAGGCGGTGCGGATCGCGCCGGGCGTGGCGGACAGCTGGATCCACCTGGCCCATCTGGAGCGGGGGGACCGCGAGACGGCGATCGCGGCGTTGCAACAGGCGATCGCCGCCGATGGCGGATCAGCGGCGGCGGTGGCGGCGTTCCTCGCGCTCGGCGCGCGCGACCGGTTGCCCTTGCCCGTCCAGCAGCGGATCGAGGCCGAGGAGGGCACCTTCGCCCTTTCGCGCTATGCCGCCTGGCTCGCCGCCCGCCCGGTGGCGCAGGCTGTCCCCGCGCCCGGCGTGGTCGCGGTGATCGACGGGCGGGGGGCGGGCGACGCGGCGATCGCCGCCACCCGCGCCACCCTCGGGGATCTGCCGGTCCTCGTCCTCGGGCGTAACGTGGGAGAGGGGGACGCGCCGCCGCTTGCGCCGCTGCTGCTGATCGAGGCGGGCACGCGGATCGCGCCCGACGCCGCCGCCCGCCTGCGCGCCGCCATCGCGGAGACGGGGGCGGGGGCGGCCTATTGCGACCACGATCATTGGGAGGGGGCCGAACGCCGCGATCCCGTGTTCCAGCCGATGTTCGATCCCGTCTGGTTCGCGCGCGCCGCCGTGCGCCCGCCCTGCCTGCTGCTGGCCGAGGGTGCCGCCCGCCCCGCGACGTGGGGCGCGCTGTTCCGCCGGCGGCTGGCGCTGCCGGTGCCCTACGCGCATGTGCCGCTGCTGCTCGCCAGCCGATGGGCGGGGGCCGTGGCGGCGGAGGTCGCGCCGCTGCCCGCCGATCCGCCGGGAGACGGCGTGATCCAGGTAATCGTGCAGACGCGCGACGCGCCCGACATGCTGCGCGCCTGCATCGAGACGTTGCGCGCCACCGCCGACCGGCCAGACCGGCTCGATATCGTCATCGTCGACAATCGCAGCGCGCTGCCCGAAACCGCGGCGCTGCTGGCGGGCTGGGCGGAGGCGGGCATCGCGCGCACGATCGCGCATGACGCGCCGTTCAACTGGGCGCTC
>CAJYJW010000240.1 GCA_913775025.1 uncultured Sphingomonas sp.
ACGCGCTCTCCGTCACGGCCGATGGTATCGCGTACCCAGGCGAAATAAAGCATGTCGATCGCCATCGTTCAGTCCATATGCTTCAGACCGACGCGCAGATAATCCCACCCCGTCAACAGGGTGAGCGCCGCCGCCATCCATAGGCTGACGAGCCCGACAAGCCGCACGAACGGCCAGCCCGTCAACGCGCCGCCCAATATGATCGCACCCAGAGAGACGAGCTGAAACGTCGTCTTCCATTTCGCCAGCTTGCTGACGGGCACGGACACGCTCAGCTGCGCCAGAAATTCGCGCAGACCCGACACCGCGATCTCCCGCAGCAGGATCACCAGCGCGGCGATGACATGCGGGCCGGAAATGAGCGATTCGCGGGTAGCGGCGCTATCGAAGGCGACCAGCATCACGATCACCGATGCGACCATGATCTTGTCGGCGATCGGATCGAGAAAGATGCCGAGCTTGGACACCGTCCCCTGGGCGCGAGCGAGATAGCCGTCGAAATAATCGGTGATGCCGATCAACACGTACAGCACGAAGGCGAGCGCATAATCCCAGGCCCCCGGATGCCACAACAGGAACACCAGGATAGGCACCGCGAAGATACGCGAAAGCGTCAGGATGTTCGGCAAGGTCAGCATCGCAAACGCTCTAGCGCGTGCCGCGCGGCTTGGGGAGGGTGCGGTGTCAGAATACGCGCCGCTTTGACGCGCCGGCCGGTTCGGCTATGCCGCCCCCCGGCAACGATAGAGCGATCAACCGTCCGCATGACACCATCGATACGGCTTCTTGCGCGGCGGCGTTTCCTCCCGCTGTTCGTCACCCAGTTTCTCGGCGCCTTCAACGACAACCTGTTCAAGACCGCGATGGTGCTGATCGCAACGTTCGAAATCTATTCCAATCCCGAGGTAGAGGCGGGTTTCAACGCATTGACGACGGGGCTTTTCACCCTCCCCTTCTTCCTGCTCTCCGCCTTGTCCGGCCAGCTCGCCGACACGCGCGACAAGGCGCGTATCGTACGATTGGTCAAGACGCTCGAGATCGCGATCATGGTCGTTGGCGCGACCGGCCTGCTGCTGAAATCGATCCCGGTGATGCTGGTGGCGGTGCTGGCGATGGGGGTGCATTCCACCTTCTTCGGCCCGATCAAATACGCCATTCTTCCCCAGCATCTCGAGCCCGACGAGGTGCTGGGCGGCACCGGCCTCGTCGAGGCGGGTACCTATATGGCGATCCTCGCAGGGACGATCCTGGCCGGCTTCATCAATTCGCGCGCGACGGCGATGATCGTGCTGGCGGTGGCGCTGCTCGGCTGGCTGGCCGGGCGGCAGGTGCCCGCCGCCCCGCCGCTGACACGCGACCCGCCGCCGCTCGACTTCCATGTCGTGCGCTCGTCGGTGGCGCTGGTTTCGGCGACGTTGCACATCCCGCGCCTGTTTCTGGCGATCTGCTCGATCAGCTTTTTCTGGACCATCGGGGCTGTGCTGGTGATCGAGTTTCCGCCGCTGGTGAAGAATGTCTTCACGGCGGACGAGCGGGTGGCCAGCCTGTTTCTCGCAATCTTCTCTGTCGGCGTGGCGATCGGCTCGGTGCTGATCAACCGGCTGCTCGGCGGCAAGGTCTCCGCCCGCTTCGGCCCGGCGGCGGTGATCGGCATGGGCGTATTCGTGCTGTTTCTCTATGCGGTCGCATCGAACTGGGTCGGGCTGCCGGATGGCCGCCTCTACGGCCTTGAGGCCTTCATCCATCATCCCCATGCCTGGCTGGTATCCGCGGCGCTGCTGGGCGTGGCGATCACGGGCGGCATGTTCGTGGTGCCCCTCTACGCGTTCCTCACCACCACCGTGGCGAAGGATCAGGCCGCGCGAACCGTGGCGGCCAACAACATCGTCAACTCCGGTGCGATGGTATTGGGGGCGGCGGCGGTCATGGCGCTTACCGCGATCGGCGCGACGGTGCTGCAGATATTGTTGATGGTGCCAGCGATGTGCCTGATCGCCGCCTGGCTCGCGCAGAAGCTGCATCGCGCCTGCGACTGACGCGATCAGCCGATCAGAACGAGGAAGAACAGGAAGCCCGCCAGATAAGCGAAAACGAAGAGCCGCAGATCATCAATCCACGGCGCTCTGTCTGGCGTCGCGGTGGATACGGACGGAAGCACCGTCTCGAAACGTCTCTCGATCATCACGAGGGATTAACGCTTCGCTAACTTTTCTGTCCTCGCTTACAAAGAAGGCACTGTCCCGGGGCGGGACGCTATCGCCCCATCGCGAGACAATGCCCCAATCGGGATCAGGCGATGCGACCGTGGCAATGCTTGAACTTCTGGCCTGAGCCGCATGGGCATGGCGCATTACGGCTTACCTGCCCGTACCATTCGGCCGGATCGGTCGCACCGGTGGGCTGTTCGGGCTGGGCCATCTGCAATGGCGCGATCCGCGTGGTGACGAGGCCAAGCGCCGCCGCGTCGAGGTCGCGCGTATCATCTTCGCCGGTCAGCGGATCAAAGTGCGTCGTCATGAAATCGGGCATCGGCGGCAGTTCCGCCTCCTCCTCCATGAACCGCGCGTAGCTGAGCATCCGCGTCACATCCTCGCGGATGGCTGTCAGCATTCGTTCGAACAGGGCGAAGGCTTCCTGCTTATACTCGTTGATCGGCGTCTTCTGCGCATAGGCCCGCAGATGGATGACCTGCCGCAGCGCATCCAGCGTCGACAGATGCTCCTTCCAATGATGGTCGAGCGACTGGAGCAGGATGCTCTTTTCAACGCCGCGCCATGTCTCGGTCGGGATCGTCTTCGCCTTTTCCGCCATGGCGGCATCGGTTGCAGCCTGCATGCGTTCGGCGAGCGTCTCGGCATCCAGGCCCTCTTCCGCGGCCCATTCGGCAATCGGCAGATCGAGGTTCAGCAGTTCGACGGATCGTTCGGTCAGCAGGTCGATATCCCACTGCTCGGGGTAGCTGTTGGGCGGGCAGGCGGCGCCGACCAGCGCATTGACTGTCTCGGCGCGCATATCGGCCACCACATCGTCCACCGCCTCGGCGTCCATGATGTCGGAGCGTTGCTCGTATACCACCTTGCGCTGGTCGTTCATCACGTCATCATATTCGA
>CAJYJW010000241.1 GCA_913775025.1 uncultured Sphingomonas sp.
AAAACAGCAGCGCGATGGCGTCACCGCGCGGCAGGCGCAGCAGGCGGCCGACGCCCCAGGTGGCGAACAAAGCGATAGCCAGCATCGCCAACGCGATCAGCGCGACGAGGCCGATCTGGCCGGGTGACAGCCGCCGCCACAGCCCTTCCACCACCGCCGCGCCGAACGCCGCATAGACGACGATCAGGATCGAGCCGCGATCGACCAGCCCGACCAGCCGCTTGTGCCGCGCGATGAAACCACCCGCGAGCGGGCGAGCGAGATGGCCGACGACGAACGGCAGCAGCAGTTGCAGCGCCACCGTCTTGGCGGCGGCGGCGCCGGGCGTGCCCGCCCCGGTGGTGCCGTGGATCGTCAGCGTGACCAGCAGCGGCGTCAGCACGATGCCGGCCATGTTCGAGAAGGAGGCGCTCACCACCGCCGCCGCCACGTTACCCCGCGCGATCGCGGTGAAGGCGATCGACGACTGCACCGTCGACGGCAGCAGCGTGACGAACAGCAGGCCGGTTGCGATCATCGGCGGGAGGAACGGCAGCGCCGCCACCGCCGCGCCGATCAGGGGAAACAGGCCGAAGGTGACGGACAGCACCAGCAGATGCAGTCGCCAGTTGCGCGCGCCGCCCAGAATCGCCTCGCGCGAAAGTTTCGCGCCATGCAGGAAGAACAGCAGTACGATGCCCGCATCCGCGATCCATTCCGTCGCCACGGCCGCGCCCCCGCGCGCGGGCAGCAACGAGGCGAGCAGCACGACCCCACGCAGCGAGACGATGAACGGATCGAGGATCTCCCGCAGACGCGCCATCAAGGATGAGCCGCCGCATAGGCATCGATCTCCGCAAGCGCGGCCGTGACCGCCGCGTCGTCGAGGAAGGAGCCGAGGAAGCTGTTGCGCGCCAGCGTGACGAGATCGGCGCGGCTCAGTTGCGGCGCGATCGCCCGGAAGTTGTCGTTTATATAGCCGCCGAAATAAGCCGGATCATCCGAATTGACCGTCGCGCGCAGGCCCGCCGCCAGCATTGCCCTGATCGGATGCGCATCGATATGCGGCACCACGCACAGCTTCAGGTTGGACAGCGGGCAGACGGTGAGCGCCATGCCGCTGCGGGCGAGCCGAGTGACGAGCGAAGGATCCTCCATCGCGCGATTGCCGTGATCCAGCCGATCGATCTTCAGCACGTCCAGCGCCTGCACGACATAGTCAGGCGGCCCTTCCTCCCCCGCATGGGCCACGCGGGCGAGGCCGAGGTCGACCGCGCGGGCGAACACGCGGGCGAACTTCTCGGGCGGGTGGCCCATCTCTGACGAATCGAGCCCGACGCCGGCGATCCGGTCCAGCCAGGGCATTGCCGCCTCCAGCGTGGAAAAAGCGTCCGCCTCGTCGAGATGGCGCAGAAAGCAGAGGATCAGGCGCGAGGTGAGGCCGTGCCGCGTCTCGGCCTCCGCCATCCCCTCCAGCAGCCCCTCGATCACCGCGGCCATCGGCACGCCGCGCGCGGTATGCGTCTGCGGATCGAAGAAGATTTCGGCATGACGGACGGTATCGGCGGCGGCGCGATCGAAATAAGCGAGCGCCAGATCGCGGAAGTCCGCCTGCGTCCGCAGCACGTCCGCCCCGCGATAATAGATATCGAGGAAATCCTGCAGGTTCGAAAATTCGTAGGCGGCGCGCACCTCATCGACATTGGCGAAGGGGATGGCGATGCCGTTGCGCGCGGCCAGCGCGAACATCAGCTCCGGCTCCAGCGAGCCTTCGATGTGCAGGTGTAGCTCGGCCTTGGGCAGGCCGGCGGCAAAGGTGGCAAGATCGGTCATGGCATCAGGCTCCGGCGGGCGGGTCGCGGCTCTCATAGGTCGCGGCGGCGGCGCGGTCATCCCCGCCATGGTTGCGGCGGCGGGGGCGGGCGGGCTATCGCCACGGGCTTCGTCGCTTCAGGAACCTTGTCGATGCCCGCCCCCGATACGCCGGTTCTCACCCCCGTGCCGCACGACCGCTTCATAAGCGACGTGGAGGCGATCGCCGCCGCGCTGGAGGCGGACGAATGGCGGCCCGACCATATCGTCGGCGTAGGGCGCGGCGGGCTGGTGCCGGCCACCTATCTGTCGCACCGCACCGGCATCCCCATGCTCTCGATCGACTGGTCCGCGCGGGTGCCGGGTTTCGCCGGCGCGCTGCTGGAGACGCTGGCGGAGATGTGCGCGGGCGGCGCCAGGCTGCTGTTCGTCGATGACATCAACGACAGCGGCGCGACCATCCGCGCGCTGGGCGATCTGATGCGCCGCGACGAAGGCGACGAGGACGGTGAAGGCGGTGAGGGCGGTGGGCATCGTTTCGCCGTGCTGCTCGATAACGTGCGATCGACGGCGCATGTCGACTATCGCGGCCGCACGATCGACCGGGTGGTGGACAAGGACTGGTTCGTCTTCCCCTGGGAGGCGATGGCGACGCGCGACACCCTGCTGCGGGAGGCGCGCGAAGTGCCGGAAAGGCTGGCCTGACATGCGGATCTGCGTCTTCCTCGGGGCGAGCCCGGGGCGGTTGCCGCTCTACGCGCAGGCGGCGGCGGGCTTCGGGCGGCTGCTGGCGGAGCGCGGCCACGGCCTCGTCTACGGCGGGGGGAATGTGGGGCTGATGGGGGTGATCGCCGATGCCGCTCTCGCGGCGGGCGGTGAGGTGATCGGCGTCATCCCGGAGGCGCTGCGCGACCGAGAGCTGGATCATCGCGGCCTGAGCGACCTGCGCATCGTCGACACGATGCATGCCCGCAAGGCGATGATGGCGGACCTCTCCGACGCGTTCGTCGCGCTGCCCGGCGGCATCGGCACGCTGGAGGAGCTGTTCGAGGTGTGGACGTGGGCGCAGCTCGGCTACCACGCCAAGCCGTGCGGACTGTTAAACGTCGGCGGCTTCTTCGATGCGATGGCCGGGTTTCTCGATCATATCGTGGCGGAGGGGTTCCTTTCCGCCGCGCATCGATCGCGCCTGATCGTGGGGGACGAGCCGGAGGCGCTGCTCGACCGCATCGTCCGGTATGACGGGCCGCCGGCGCTACGCTGGATCGACCGCAGCGACGTCTGACCGTCACCCCACATCCCCGCTCGCCAAGCGAGGGCGGGGGTGCGAGGATCCGGCGATGGCGGGGCGGGAAGCGGCATGATCCTGTGGGGCATGATAGTGGGGGCGCTGATCGGCTGGGTGGCCGACGCCTACGGCGCCGACGGCATCCTGCCCGGCGGCGTCGCGGGGCTGGGCATGGGGTGGTGGCTCCGCCGCATCCTGCGCCGCGAGATCGCCCGCGCGCAAGCACCGCTGCTGGCCGAGATCGACGCGCTGCGCGGTAGCGGCCGGGTCGATCCGCGCGAGGCCGAGGCGGTGCGCCTGTCCGATGCCGCGCCGCCCGTATCGCCATGGGTTGCCTCCCCCGAACCGCCGCTAGCACCAGACGACGGGATGCCGGCGACCGCCGATGCCCTCACGCCATCCCCCCCGACCGTCATCGATCGGCTGGTCGCGTTCGCGGCCGGCTGGCTGTTCGGCGGCAACACGATCGTGCGGGTCGGCCTTGTCATCCTTTTCGTCGGCCTGTCCTTTCTCGCGCGCTATGCGGCGAATGCGGGCCTGTTCCCGATCGAGTTGCGGCTGGCGGCGGTGGCGGCGGCGGGCATCGCGCTGCTGGCGATCGGCTTCACCCGCCGCATGGCGAAACCCGATTTCGCGCTGACCCTGCAGGGCGGTGGCGTCGCCATTTTATACCTCACGCTGTTCGCCGCCTCGCGCCTGTTCGATCTGATCCCGCCGGGCGCGGCCTTTCCACTGATGGTGATGGTCTGCGGGTTGGGCTGCGCGCTGGCGCTGTTGCAGGATTCGCAGGTGCTCGCCGCGACATCCTTCGCGGGCGGCTTCGCGGTGCCGCTGCTGCTCGGCGGCGGGGGCGGGCCGTTGGGGCTGTTCCTTTATTATACCGTGCTGAACGTGGCGGTACCGGTGCTCGCCTATCGGCGCGCCTGGCGGATCATCGGCCTGACGGGATTTCTCGTCACGTTCGGCGTGGCGACGGCGTGGGGCCTGCTGGTGTATGACCCGGCGCAATATGCGCTCAGCCAGACGTTTCTGATCCTGTTCGTGCTGATCTACGCGATCGCCGGTATTCTCAATGCATCGCATCGGCCCGGGCAGCGGGGCAATGTGGTGGACGGCACCCTGCTGTTCGGCCCCGCGCTGGCGGGCTTCGGCCTGCAGGCGGGGCTGGTGGCGGACAGGCCGTTCGGCACTGCTTTTTCGGCGCTCGGTTTCGGCGCGCTATATCTGACGTTGGCCCATGCTGTCGTTCGGCGCGGGCGGGGGGACAATCGCGTGCTGACGGACGGGCTGGTCGCGGTGGCGGTCGGCTTCGTCACGCTGGCGGTGCCGCTGGCGCTCGGCGCGCGCTGGACGGCGAGCGTGTGGGCACTGGAGGGGGCCGGGGCCTTCTGGCTCGGGCTGCGGCAGGCCCGGTTCGGTCCGCGCGTCTTCGGCCTGGCCATGCAGGCCATGGCGCTGCTCGCGTTCGTCGCCGCGCTGCGGCCGGGGGAGGCGGCAGCGCCGCTGGCCAATCCGGCGACGCTGGGGGCGCTGCTGCTGGCGCTGCCCGCGCTGGCGATCGCCTGGTGGCTGCGCACGCCCGCGCCGACCGGGCAAACGCGATTCGCCACCGCCTATGGCGCGTTCGAGCGCACGTTGCCGAAGCCGATCTTCCTCTATGGTTTCGCCTTGTGGTGCCTTGCCTTCGCGTTCGAGATCTACCGTCTCATGCCCCCGCGGTCGGCCGGCATGGCCCCGACCTATTGGCTGGCGGACGATGTGCGCGGACTGGCGATGATGCTCGCTTACGTCGGAAGCGCGGCCTTGTCTGCCTGGGGTGGGCGGCGGCTCGGCTGGGCAGTGGCCCTGTGGCCGGCCCGCGCCACGCTGGTGGTGTTGTGGCTGACTTTTCTCGCCCGGCGCGGACCTGACGATTTCGTGCTGGTGACGCCGCATTGGTTGTTCTGGGCGATCGCCCTCGTGCTGCATTACCGCCTGTTGCGGGAGGACGATCGCGTGGATGCACCCGATACCCACCCGCTTCGCCGGATCGCGCATGTCGGCGGGGCGTGGCTGATCGCGGGACTCGTTACGGACAGCTTGTGGCTGGGTATCGATCGCGGCGGGTTGTGGGGCAGCAGCTGGGCGGGCGTAACCCTTCTTGCCGGTGCCGTCGTGGCGTTGCTGGCGATCCTATATTGGGCGGGGCGGACGACACCGGATGCGCGCTGGCCGATCGCCTCCTACAAGCGCGATTATCTGTGGGTCGCAGCCGCGCCGATCGCGTTGCTCGTCTATCTGGGGGCAATGGCGGCGGCGCTGGTGGCGGCGGGGGATACCGCGCCGTTACCCTATGTGCCGCTGTTCAACCCGGTGGAATTGACCATCGCCCTCAGCATCGCCGCGCTGCTGCTGTGGCGGCGCGCGGTGCTGGCGCTCGACCAGCCGCCGCCCGGCGCGGCGGCGTTGCGCGGCCCGGGCTTTCCGATCGCTTTGGCGCTGCTGGGTTTCGTCACGATCAACATGGCGTGGCTGCGAGTCGCTTATCACTTCCTTGGGGTGCCGTGGGATGCATCGGCGCTGCTCGGCGACGTGATGGTGGAGACGGGCCTGTCGATCCTCTGGACGATGCTCGCGCTTGCGCTTGCGCTGATGGGGCACCGGCGGCGGATGCGCGGCGTGTGGCTTGCCGGTGCGGGGCTGCTCGGGGGTGTGGTGGCAAAGCTGTTGCTGGTCGATCTGTCCAACGCTGATGGCGCGGCGCGGATCGTGACCTTCATCGTGGTGGGTGTCTTGATGCTGGTTGTCGGCTATTTCGCGCCTCTACCACCGAAAAGCGATCGGGCGGGGGCGGCGGCATGAGGCGATGGGCCCGTTTCCTGGCGCTGCTGATCGTGCCGTTGCTCGTCGCCGATGCGTCCAGCAACTATGCCGTGCGCGTGCCGGTGGCCGTCGTTCCGGGCGGCGGCCTCCAGCGGCTGGCGGTGCCGGCGCGGATCCTCACCGCCAGCAGGATGCCCGGCCTTGCCGACGTGCGCCTGTTCGACGCAGGCGGGCAGCCGATGCCGATGGCGCGCGCGGCGGGCGACACACCGGCGCATCGCGTCATCCGGTTGCGGGCGCTGCCGATTCTCGGCGCTGTCGGGGCGTTGACCGTCACCGGCGTATCGCTTGCGGTCGAGGGCGGTCGCGCCCGTGTGGTGCGGATGGAGGGGACGCCCGCCGCTGCCTCCACCACGCTGCCGGGCATATTGCTCGATACGCGGGCCATCGCCGATCCCGTCGACCGGCTGACGCTGGACATGGACCTACCGCGTGGTCAGCTCATCGCTTTGACGGTGGAGGGGAGCGAGGATCTGGCGACCTGGCGGCCGATCGCGGCGAAAACGCTTTATCGTGCCGATGCCGCCGCGGTGGATGTCAGCATCGCCTTCCCGCCCTCCACGCTCGCCGGACAATATCTGCGGGTAATCTGGAACGCGAACCGGCTTGTGTCGCCTGTCGTCATCCGATCCGCCGCCGTCTCGACCGCCCCGGCAAGCGATCCCTCCGCATGGCCGCGTGCCATCGTTCGCGGCGCGAGGGCGGAGGGCGAATACGCCATCGGCTTCACCTTGCCGTTCGCCACGCCCGTGGCAGCGCTGGAGGTCGGCCTCTCGCTGGGTGACGCCGTAATTCCCGTGCGCATCCTTGGTCGCGATGACGACGCGCAGCCCTGGCGCCTGCTCGCCGAAGGCACCGCCTATCGCATGACGCAGGCGGGGCAGGTGCGCCGCAACCCGCCCTTCCGACTGACGAATGCGCCGCGCACGTTACGGATCGAGGCCGATCCCCGCACGCGGGGGTTCACCCACCCGCCGGAGATCGCGGTGCGGCTGATGCCGGCGGCGGTGATCTTTCTAGCGGGTGGCAGGCCGCCGTTCACGCTGGCGGGAGGGCAGGCGGGCGCGCCCGATCGCTTCTTGCCGGCCGCCAGCCTGCTGCAGGGCTCGGCCGGCCTGGCTCCGCTCCCGCGCGCGACGACGCCCCCTGCGCCGGATCCGGTGGTGGAGGCGGTGCCCCCCGGAGACGGCAGGCGGCGTGGCGTCTGGTTGTGGGCGGTGTTGCTCGCCGCCACCGCGCTCCTCGCCGCGATGGTGTGGCGGCTATCGCGGCAGCGGGCGGCCACGACCTGATCCGCTCGCCTCGCGGCGGTAAAGGGGGTAAAATGGCGTGATGGAACGCAAACAATCCGGCCTTGGCGCCCTCGCCCGCGATCTTCAGGCACCGATCGAACAACGGCGATTCGGCAGCGGCTGGTTCGCCGGCTTTTTCGCCCTCCTGATGGCGGCGGCCGGGTTCGGCCTCGTCGTGGCGCTGCGCTGGCCGGACTGGTTCGCGACACCCGAGCTTGCCCGCCTGCGCGATCTGCCGGGCTTCCGCCTCGGGGTGCATGGCGTGCTGCTCGGCAGCTACGCGCTGGCGCTCGTCAGCCTGCTGCTGCGCCCGGCCAAGGTGCTCGGCTTCACGGCGCTTGGTGTCGGCATCGCTGCCGCGTTGCTCGGCGGCGCCAACGTGCGGCCGGAGGAGACGGCGAGCTGGGGCATTTTCTTCGGCCTCGATTTCTTCGTCGTGAACCTGCTGGTGACGGGCCTGATGTTCGCGCCGGTCGAACGCCTGTTTCCGCGGAAGGTGGATCAGCGCCTGTTCCGCGTCGAGTGGCGGGAGGATCTGTTCTATTATCTCGTCAGCTCGATGATGGTGCAGGTGCTGACGTTCCTAGCCTTCGCGCCGTCGAAGGCGGTGGTCGCGCATAGCGGCGGCTTCGACGGGTTCCGTGCCCTCGTCGGCGGGCAGCCGTGGATCGTCCAGTTCATCGAGATCATGGTGCTGACCGATCTGGCGCAATATTGGTTCCACCGCGCCTTCCACCGCGTGCCTTTCCTGTGGGGGTTCCACGCGATCCACCATAGCGCCAGATCGATGGACTGGCTGGCCGGCGCGCGGATGCACTTTTTCGAAATCGTCGCGCTGCGCGGGGTCACGGCGCTGCCGATGATGACGCTGGGGTTCGCGCCCTCCGCGCTGCAGGCCTATATCGCGGTGGTCTATATCTACTCCTCGCTAATCCACGCCAACCTGCGCGGCGATTTCGACCGGCTGGGCCAATGGCTCGTGGTGCCGCGCTTCCACCACTGGCATCACGGGCTGGAGAAAGAGGCGATCGACGTGAACTTCGCGATCCACTTCCCCTGGCTGGACCGGATGTTCGGTACCTACCATTTCCCGGAGAAACGCTGGCCCGAGGGCTATGGCGTACCGGAGAAGGTGCCCAACGGCTATCGCGCGCAATTCGCCTATCCGTTCCGGCGGCGGGGCGGGGCATAACCTTACGGACGAACCTTTCGCGGCGCGTGGCGGTTCAAGCGGCGAAGGAGACGATCATGACCGACACGCCGACGACGCCATCCGAGCAGTCCGCGCTCGCCCTCGCCCGCGAATATATGCGGATCACCTATACCCCAGGCCTCGCCAGCGCGGAGGCGGTGCGGCACCTGTGCGCGCCCGGCAACCGGTTCATCGCGCCGACGACCTTTCCCGACGTCGATACGCTGGAAGACTATGCCGAGGCGTATAGCCGGCTGATGCGGGAGATCACGGATCTGCGCATCGTCGACATGGATATCGCCTTCGCAAGCGCGGATCGCGTGGCGCTGCGCTATACGGCGGAAGGATCGCATGGCGGCGCGGCGCATGGATCGCTGCCGGCGACAGGCAAATCGGCGCGGTGGACGGCGGCCGCGCTGTTCCGCGTCCAGGACGGCAAGCTGATCGAGTTCGTCAAGGAGTGGAACAAGCTCGCCATGTGGGAACAGCTCGGCTGGCCGCTGGAGGAATGCCTGAGCCAGGGCGCCGCCGCCACGCTGCGCGCGCAGGCCGCCGCCGTTCCGCAGGCGATCCGCCAGGCCGAGCCGCAGACGATCGCGGCGGTCGCCGGCGCCGGGGCGCTGGCGGCAGGCGCGCTGCTGTACGCCGCGATCAAGCGGCCGCATCGCGCCGCCAGCCATGGCGGACAGAGCGGCGGCTTGATCGCGGCGTACAGCAGCGCGCCTGCCGCCAGCGCCCCGGCGCCGGCGACCGCCGCGATCGTCTGCGGCTCGG
>CAJYJW010000242.1 GCA_913775025.1 uncultured Sphingomonas sp.
TGGCGCGATAACCCGGCGAACATCCACCCACGCGGGGCGAAACGAGCGACTGGCTGACATAGAAATAGAGCGGCAGGATCACGGCATCGTCCAGCAGGATGCGTTCGGCGGTGCGCATCGCGGCGGCGCGGGCGGCGGGGCGGGGTTCACCCAAAGCGGCATCGAGCGCCTGATCGAAATGCGGGTTGGCATAGCGGGCATAGTTGATCGGTCCCGCGTTCGCGCGGTGAACGGCCAGAAAATTCTCCGGTGCTGCATAATCGGCGATCCAGCCGGCACGGGCGAGCGTGAAGTCGCCGTTCCGCAAGGCGCTGTAATGGAGCGCAGCCTCCGCATTCAACAGCCGGGCATTCACCGCCAGGGGCCGCCACATCGCGGCAAGCGCGATGGCGACGCGGCGATGGTCGGGATCGCTGTTGAAGCGCAGGTCGAATATGAGAGGGTGTCGGATGCTATATCCCGCTTCGGAAAGCAGCCGCCTTGCTACCGCCAGTCGTCGCGCGCGGGGCCATGTGGTCGATGGCGGGCGGTAGGCGGGCAGGCCGCCCGTGTCCCCCGGCACCAGCCCCCAGGCGGGCGGATTGCCGACCCCCAACAATGGCCCTGCGATCCACGGACGCTCGACGGCGATGGAAAGGGCGCGGCGCACGCGCACGTCATCGAACGGAGGCTTCGAGAGATTGAACACATAATAATAGGTGCCGCGATAAGGCGCGATATGCGCTGTGCCCGGGCGGTTGCGGCGCAGCCACGGCAGGCGCGTGGCCGGCAGGTCGCTGGTCACGTCGCCCTCGCCGGCAAGAAACTGGCGAAGCATCGTCAACCGATCCTCCACCGGCCGCCACTCGACGGATTCAGTCGGGGGAGGGGCGTGGCGGGGGTTTCTACTTAATCGGATCGCGTCGTGCAGCGCCCAGCTCGTGAGGCGGTATGCGCCAGAGGCGATCATCGGGCGGTCCTGAGTCCAGCCTTGCCCCATCGCCCTGATACGGTGAAGCGGCAAGGCGGCGATGGCCGGATAGGCCAATAGTTCGGGCAGGGCCGGGAAGGGCGCGCGCAGCCGGACTTTCACCGCATTGCCGTCCGCCTTGATCGCCTCGATCGCCGCGAACAGGCCGCGCGCCGGCGATGCGGTGGCGGGATCGCGCAGCCGCGCGAATGTACCGGCGAAAGTAGCGGGGGTGATCGGCACCCCGTCCGAAAAGGCGATGCCGGGGCGCAGCGGAAACCGCCAAATCAACCCGTCCTGCGAAACGCTCCAGCCACTGGCGAGGCCCGGTACCGCGCGGCCGGCGGCGTCGAACCGCGTCAGCCCTTCATACTGGTCCGCTGCGACCCGCAGCGATGCGAGGTCCGTCACCATCTGGGGATCGAGCCCCTTGGCCTCATCTTCCGTCAGGCGCACGAGCGTGGCGGGGTCACGCCCCCCGCTGGCATGATCCGCGCATGCCGTCGTGGCCAGGATGGCGGATAACGCGGCGAAGCTGGCCCTGCATCGGGACGCAGGCCGAAATCGCCCAGGGTGGCGGGGGCAAGGTGAGGGGGCGGCGCGCAACGGTACGCCGCCCCCGGATCAGGCCGCGGCCTTCTCGCGCTCGCGCATTTCCTGATTCAGCATTTCGGCGAGCAGGAAGGCGAGTTCGATCGACTGGCCGGCGTTGAGGCGCGGGTCGCAATGCGTGTGATAGCGATCGGCCAGCCCCTGCTCGGTGATGTCGATGGCGCCGCCGGTGCATTCGGTCACGTTCTGGCCGGTCATCTCGGCATGGATGCCCCCGCCGTGCGTGCCCTCCGCGCGGTGCACCGCGAAGAAGCCGCGTACCTCGGCCAGAATGCGGTCGAACGGCCGGGTCTTATAGCCGTTCGCCGCCTTCACGACATTGCCGTGCATCGGATCGCAGGACCATACGACCGGACGCCCCTCGCGCTTCACCGCACGAACGAGGGCGGGCAGGTGCTTCTCGATCTTGTCGTGTCCGTAGCGGGTGATCAACGTGATGCGCCCCGCCTCGCGCGCCGGATCGAGCGTATCGAGCATCCGCAGCAGCGCGTCCGGCTCCAGCGAAGGCCCGCATTTGAGGCCGATCGGATTGCCGATCCCGCGCAGATATTCGACATGCGCCGAGCCTTCGAAACGGGTGCGATCGCCGATCCACAGCATGTGCGCCGACAAGCCGTACCAGCCGCCGGTCAGCGAATCCTGCCGGGTGAGCGCCTGCTCATAGGGCAATAGCAGCGCCTCGTGGCTGGTGAAGAAGTTGGTGCCGTTCAGCTGCGGCACCGTCTGCGGATTAATCCCGCACGCCGCCATGAAGTCGAGCGCGTCGCCGATTCGATCGGCCACCGCCTGATATTGCGCGGCCCACGGGCTGCGGCCCATGAAGTCCAGCGTCCAGGCATGCACCTGATGGAGGTTGGCGTATCCGCCCTGCGCGAAGGCGCGCAGCAGGTTGAGCGTGGCGGCGGCCTGATTGTAGGCGCGGATCATCCGCTGCGGATCGGGCGACCGGCCCGCCGCCTCAAACCCGATATCGTTGATGATATCGCCGCGATAGCTGGGCAGGCTGACGCCGCCCAACTCTTCCGTGCCGGCGGACCGGGGCTTGGCGAACTGCCCCGCCATCCGCCCGACCTTCACGATCGGCATCTTGGAGGCATAGGTCAGCACCACCGCCATCTGCAGGATTACGCGGAAGGTATCGCGGATGGTGTTGGGGTGGAACTCGGCGAAGCTCTCCGCGCAATCGCCGCCTTGCAGCAAGAAAGCTTTGCCGGCGGCCACCTGCGCCAGATCGGCCTTCAGCGCGCGCGCCTCGCCGGCAAATACCAGCGGGGGATATTTCGACAGTTCGGACAGGGCGCCATCCAGCGCATTGGCGTCGGGATAATCGGGCAGCTGGCGCGCCTCCTGCGTCTTCCAGCTTTCGGGGGTCCAGTTCGTCGCCATCACATCCGTCCTTTCAGCCCGCCCCCATGCGGGACGGGGGCGGAAATCGCAAGCGCGGGCGCATGCCAGAGGGCGATGGCATCCAGGATGCGGGCGGCGGCATCGCCGCGGCCGAAGGTCAAAGCGGGCCGCGCCATCGCCGCATGCGCCGCCGGGTCGTCCAGCAGCCGGCTGGCGGCCGCGACGATGCGATCGGCATCGGTGCCGACGATGCAGGCATTGCCTGCCGCTATCGCCTCGGGCCTCTCGCTATTTTCGCGCAGCACGAGGAGCGGCAGGCCAAGCGCGGGGGCCTCTTCCTGCAAGCCGCCGGAGTCGCTGAGCAGCAGCGTCGCCCGCGCCATCATCGCCACCATCTGCGGGTAATCGAGCGGCGGCACCAGCGTGACACCCGCCACCTGCCCGAGCCTGGTGGTGACCTGCGCGCGGACCGATGGGTTCGGATGCACCGGCACGACGATCTCTACATCGCCGCGCGCGGCAAGCCTAATGACGGCATCGCAGATGTTCGCCAGACCCGCGCCGATATTCTCCCGCCTGTGCGCGGTCACGAGAACCAGGCGCGGGCCTCCAGGAGGCGGGGGCGGAAGGGGTAAGCTTGCCCGCATCGCCAGAAGAGCATCGATGCCGGTGTTGCCGGTCAGGATCGCAACACCGCCCACCTCGGGTTCGGCGGCGAGATTGGCGAGGGCGGCGGGGGTGGGCGCGAACAGCAGCGTCGCCGCACGGTCGATCTCGATACGGTTGCGCTCCTCCGGCCAGGGCAGCAACGGATCGCCTGACCGCAGGCCCGCCTCGACATGCGCTATCGGCAGCCCCGCCGCATGCGCCGCCATAGCCGCGGCCCAGGCGCTGGTGGTATCGCCTTGAACGATCAGCAGGTCCGGCCGGGCGCGATCGATCTCGATGGCGGTCGCCGCCCGGACCAGCGCGGCGAGCCCTTCGATCGACTGGCCCGCCGTGGGCAAGCCCATATCCGCATCGGCCTCGACCCCGAACGCCGCCAGCGTCCCATGAAACAGGCGGCCATGCTGGCCGGTCGCAACAACGCGGTGCAATAGCTCCGGCCGCCGCGCCGCCTCGATCACGAGCGGGGCGAGCTTGATCGCCTCCGGCCGAGTGCCGGCGATCGTCAGCAGGCGCATCAGGCGCCGGGCACGCCCAATGTCCGTGCGCCTTCCGCCAGCTTCTTCTGGGTAGCGGCGTCGCCCGAGAAGGCGGCGGTGCCATCGCGCAGAGCCTGGGTTGCGGCGGTGCGATCGCCCAGCACCATGCGCGCTCGCATCAACCGTAACCAGCCATCTGCGTTTTTGGGGTCCGCGCGCAGCTTGCTCGCGAGCGATTCCACCATGCCCTTCACCATCGCATCCTGCTGCGATGGCGGAATGCCGGCGGCGGCGGTCATCTGCTCGCGCGTGGGGCCGGGGATGGCATCGGTCGCGGCGTCCGGCCCGCCGGCCTGCATCGCGGGGGCGGGGGCCTGCGCGGCGGGGAGGCGGCCGGCCACGTCGATATCATGCTTGGCCGCCACCTGCGTGATCGTCTCGCGCACATTCTGCTCCCAGGGTGCGCCGGCCGGCGTGTCCTTGAGGAGCGCGATCCAGTCGTTGATCGCGCCCTTGTGATCGCCGGCGAGATCCTTCTTCACCGCCAGGAAATAGCGCGCACGCGGATCGGCCGGATCGATCGACAGAGCGCGACGGAACGCCGCCTCCGCCTCCGCCGGCACATCGCCCTTGCCGCCGAGCGAGATCGCCTCGCCCAGCGCCGACCAGCCCTCGGCGTTCTTCGGTTCGATGGCGACCGCGCGGCGATAGGCGTTGGCGGCATCGGCGAACCGTTCCGTCCGATAATAGGACCAGCCGAGCATCCGCCAGCCGGCGGCATCCTGCGGATTGGCCTTCATCTTGGCCTCCAGCTGGCTGATCATGGTTCCGACGTCCGCCTGCTGAACCGGCGGCGCGCCGTCCGCGGTGGTGGCAGGATCGGGCGCGCGCTGCCGCCAGACGGAAATGCCGACGGCGATCAGCGCGACGATGGCGGCCGCGATCAGCGCGATGCGCGGCAGGCCCCAGCGCGGCCCATGACGCTCGACAGTCTCCACGCGCTTTTCTGGCCCCGCCATTCCACTCATCACCTTGCTCGTCACTTGCGATGACTTCCACTCTAGCGGCGCGGGCGGGAGATGATAGAGTGCGCGCGACCGGCGACGCCGGTGAGGACTTGATCCGCTAAGTAGGGGCGCGCCGAAGCGGATCGGGCGAAGGGGGATGATCTGGTGCCAGATGTGCATCGCGAGGCTGTGGCCTATCGGCCGGACGGGCCGATGACGCGCGCCGCCCGCGTGGATTGGCGCGCGCCGCTGCTGCTCGCTTATGTGGTCGCAGGCGCGTCGCTGGTCGTCCTGTCCGTCGAGCCGATCACGGCCACGCTTGTGGAATGGCTCGTCGGCCCCGCGCCGACTGGAATGGCATTCGAACTATGCGCGCGGCTGGGGATCGGTGCGTGCATCATGGTGGTGGCGTTGGCGGGGTTCCTTCTCTCCGCCACGCGCCCGCCGGCGCTTGCCCTGCGACCGACCTTGCTGACCGGCACCGCCTTCCTCGCTGGCGCGCTGGCCGTGTCATTGGGCCTTGCCGCTGCCGGGGCGGGGGGCGTGGCGGCGATGCGGCCGGGTAGCGGCATTGCCGTCGGGCCGTTCGCCTTGGGCACATTGCTGATCCTGCTGGGCGTCGTTGCGGAGGAATTGCTTTTGCGCGGCCTGTTGCAGCCCGTGCTGGTGCGGGCGTGGGGCACGGCGGCGGGGGTATCGGCGTCCGCGCTGGCATTCGTCCTTATTCATATGGTGGGAGGCTGGGGGCAGCCGATGAGCCTCGTCAACATTCTGCTAGCCGGCCTATGGTTCGGGCTGTTGGCATTGCGGTCGGGCGGGCTGGCGGCGCCGATCCTCGCTCATTTCGGCTACAATTGGGTGGAAGAGATGATATTCGGAGCCTCGCCAAATCCGGGGGTCGGCGTATTCGGGTCGGCCATCGACGTCGATCTGACCGGGCCGGCGATCTGGGGAGGTTCCATCGAAGGGCTGAACGCGAGTGTGGTCATCAGCGTCGTGCTGGGCGCGCTTGCTCTCTCGCTGGCGTTGCGCCGCACGAAAACCTTTTAGTCTGGCGAGGCCACGGCACGATCATGAGCGACATCTTCGTTTCCCACAGCCCCGCCGACGCCGGCCGCGCCGATGCGATCGCGGCGGCGCTGCGCGAGGCCGGCCATAGCGTCGATACGGGTGGGCGGCAGCAGGCCGATCCGCCGGCGCGGCTTTCGCTGGTCCTTTGGTCGAACGCCTCTGCCGGGGATGGCGGCGACCCGGCCGTGCTCGATGAGGCGGAGGCCGCGAAGGCGCGCGGCGCCTATCTGGGCGCGCTGATAGACGACGTGCCGCTGCCGTTCGGCTTCGGCGGCTATGCGCCTGTCGACGTCGTGCCGTTTCGCGAGGGATCGGGCGGGCAGCGTGCCAAGCTACTGGCGGCGGTGCGGACGTTCATGGAAACCGGGCAGGCGCCCGTCGCCGCGCTCGCACCGCCGCCACCGCCGCCGGTCGATCGCCGCCGGCAGAAGACATTCGGATTGCTGGCGGCGGCGCTGATCGCGGTGGCCGGGATCGTCGGCTATTTTCTATACCGTTCCGCCCAGCCGACGCAGGTAGAAATGATCGAGGCGCAGCTGGGGCGGACACCCTGCGCCTGGCTGCGGATCGATCCGGTGCAGACCGGCAAGGACGGCACGCTGGGGCTCACCGGGGTGGCCGGCGATCCGGCGGCGGCGGGCGCTGCCGTGTTGCGGATCGCGCAGGCCGGCGGGCTTGGCGTCCGTCAGGTCTCGACCGAAAAGGTGGCGCGTATCGATCCGCGCGAGTGCGCCGCGATCGACGAGCCACGCCGTCTCCGCCGGAGCCCCGGCGGCCGGCTGCTGGTGACGGGCGAGCCCTTCGTCCTCGATACCGCGATCAAGCCCAAGCCGCAGGCGCTGGTGCGGGTGCAGGTGACGCTCGACGCGGCGGACAAATCGGTCGCGTTGTTCGGCGTGGAGCCTTCGGGCGTGGTCACATGGGCCCTGCCGGACCGCGAATCGCTGGAGGCGTTGAAGTCCGCGGATGTCGGGCTGACGCATGGCACGCCGAATACCTACGAGTTCTCGATCTATCCTGATCATCTCGGCTGGACCGGGCTGTTCCTGATCGTCGGCGGGCAGCCGATGGCGGTGACGAAGCCGCAGGGGACGGAGCAATCCGCCCGGGATTTCGCAACCACCCTCAGGCAGGCGACGGCATCCGGAGCCTGGGATGCCGATATGGTCTGGTTTCGCATCGACCCGAAGTAACGGCACAGGAGAGAACGCAGACTATTTGCCGGCGAGTGATTGTGGTCACTGATCGAATCGGGGTCGGCGGTCTAAGGGAAGATCAGATACGGGCTTTCATGCCGCGTTTCGCAAGTTACATCTTGGGCATGGCCCATGGTTATAAGGGGATCATAGCATGACGATGCCAAGGAATATGTGGGGTCTGATGCTGGCGGGCGGCGCGATCTTGGCGGCTGCCCCCGCGTGGTCCGCGCCGGATCCGGTCG
>CAJYJW010000243.1 GCA_913775025.1 uncultured Sphingomonas sp.
CATCGTGCCACTTCTTGCCCGTCGCCCTACCGATATGGATCATCCGATCGTGTTTGGACGGGTAGACGATCAAGTCGCCGGGCTTCACCTCGAAAGCGAATTTGAACAGCGTTCCAGCATCCACCGGGATCGCGCCCGGCTTCTTTTCAGGATAGCTCTGCGCCACCAGACGCTTGAACACCTCGCGATCGGGCGGCAGCGCGAAGATGTCGCCGAGCGCTGGCCAGCCAAGGCTGACAAAGCCTCCTTCCACCGGGTCGCTTCCGACGACTGCCGGAATGTGGATGCCCCAAGCTTCAGCCATCCTGTGCGCTTTCCTCATTGCTGGCGGTCGCTGCCCGTTTCCGCCGAGCGACACGCCGGTTCTGCCGGACGCCTTCGTTCTGGAGCGGATCGATAAGGCGCTGGTAGAGTGTGAATAGGTGCTCCACGCGCTCGCGATCGGAGGCGAAAGGTGTGCGGCGATAGAGCCGGTCCACGGCCGTATCCAGCTCGCGATGCGCGCGGCGCAGCTCGGCGGGCATGGTATCGGGATCGTAGAGGTCGGCGAGCGTGGAGGTGGCGTTCTTCGGCAGCGCGCGGGCATCGAGCACGGCTTGTGCCAGCGCCTCGATCTGCGCGCGTTGCGCGGGTGTTGCGTCAGGCCAGGGGAAGGTGTTGTAGACTACGCCGACTGAATACATGTAGTCGCTCTTCATGCGACCAGTAATCTGGCGCATCCACGCCATGTGCATTCGGCTCGTCAGAACTCCAAATTGCCATGTTGTAGCGTCAGGAAGAATTCGCAGTTTCTGGTTGGCGATTACATTTGGCCCAAGCCAACCGATCGGAACATACTCGCGCCGCTCAGAACTTGTATTTGGTATTACAAGGTAGTCGCTGGTAAGCCGTTCATCCACTCCAAGCCGCATTGGCTCATCAGCCATCCTGATTGTGCTCGGACGGGAACTGCCGGAACGATACTCACGGACGGCGGACACGCGCTGGCGGACGTGCGGAAGCTGGCGGAGCTGTGTCGGCGTTGCGTCTGCCAAATAGAGTATCCAGCGATGAAAGCCGTTGATGTATTCGTCGCCACCGACGAAACGGCGGAAGAGTGGCTCGGCTCCCGGTTCCTCTGTCAAGAAGCGAGCACGTTCCGCATTGTCGAACGTGTAGATGCCATTATCAATCATCTGAACGCCGGTCTTGAGCTTTTCTGCGCTGTTGATTGGCCTGCTTTCTTCCTTGACGACTAAGTGCCGATCCGCTTCTTTCGCATCGAATAAATATGCCGTTAGCGCCGAATGTCGCGTCTCGGTCGGCTCACCTTTCGCATCGGCATAGCTGAACAGCCGCTTCTCCGCTGGTTCGTCCCCGCGCTGCGCTAGTCCGACGATTACGCAGTGCACCGCCGCGCGGCCGGGCCAAACGAAGGTGCGATGCGCGAAGGCAATCTCCGCTCCGGCCTTGAACAGCACCGGCCAGAGCTGCGCCACCTGTTCGCCCTGAACAATTGAATTGGTGGAGACGAAGCCGATCCGCGCCTCGCCCGCCGACACATAGCGTGCCGCCTTGATGAACCATGCCGCTACGTAATCGAGCGTGCCGCCGCTGCCGGGCAGCGCCGCCAGCCGCCGCACCTGCGCGCGCTGCGCCTCAGTCTGGTATTTGGCGCCCACGAACGGCGGATTGCCGAACACGAAGCTGCACCGCTCCGCCGGCAACACTGCGTTCCAGTCCAGCTCCAGCGCGTCGGCGTGGCGGATGCCCGGAGCGGTCACCAGCGGGATGCGCGCATAATGCTGGCCGAAATCCTCCGCCAGCCGGGTGTTGGCAATATGATCGGTCATCCAGAGCGCGACCTGCGCGATCATCGCCGGGAACTCGTCTACCTCGATCCCGAAGAAGCGATCGACGTTGAGGCGAGATAGCATGGCAACGTCGGTCACCAGCTCTACCTTACCGTCGATCGTCAGCAGCTCCTTCAACAGCTCGCGCTCCAGCTCGCGCAGCTCGCGATAGGCAACGACAAGGAAGTTGCCGGCCCCGCATGCCGGATCGAAAAAAGTGAGCGCGCCTAGCCGTTCGTGAAAGGCGCGCAGGGCGCGCTCGCGGCCAGATTTCAGCGCCTTCAGCCGATCGAACTCGGCGCGCAGGTCATCGAGGAACAGCGGCTCGATAACCTTCAGGATGGCCTGTTCGGGCGTGTAATGCGCGCCCTGCTTGCGCCGCGTCACCTTGTCGATGACGCTTTCGAATAGCGAGCCGAAGATGGCCGGCGATACCTCGCCCCAGTTGAACATGCTAGCGTCCAGCAGCATGTCGCGCATCGCGTTGTCGAACGCGGGCATGTCGATGCGCTCGCGGAACAGCTCGCCGTTGATGTACGGGAACTCGGCGAGGTCCGCGTCCAGTCCGCGCTGGCGCTTCTCCGGCGGCGTGTCGAGCACTTGGAACAGTTCGCCCAGCCACCGCCCCAGGTCGCGCCCGTCCGCGCCGGTGCGCTGCTCCAGGAGGGTGAGGAACTGATCCTTGCGCTCGAATATGCCGGTATCGTCGGCGAACAGGATGAACAGCAGCCGGACCAGCAGCCGCTCCAGATTGTGCCCGGTATAGCCATCAGCGGCGAGTGCATTGTGGAGCCTGCCCATCAGCTCCGACGCCTTGCGATTGACCGGCGACTGGTTGCGGAACAGGCGCGGCTGCACGCCGATGATGAAGCCGAACGCCTCGACGTGGCGCTTCAGGTCGGCAAGCGGGAACTTCCACTCGCGGCGCGTCTCCAGGTCCAGCAGCTCGAATCGTTGGAAATCGCAGACCATCATGTAGCGCGGACGCTGCACCTCCGGCAGCCAATCGTAATAGTCGAGCGCCTGAGACATGGCGCGCGTGAGGTCGCGGCCGGCGCTCTTCTGTTCCACGATCAGCGTGCCGGGCCAGAACAGGTCGATGAAGCCGCCGGTACGCGACGTGTCGAGCGCTTTCACCCGCTGTTCGTAGACCGCCACCTGTTTACGGGGCACGCCGAAGATGGCGAAGAACTCGTCATAGAAGGTCTGCGTCTGCCCCTTCTCATAGCCCTTGCCCTTCCATTCCTCGCTGAAGCGGGCGGCGTTGGCACGGATTTCTGGCCAGCTCAGGCGCATAGCGGCGTCGCGATCGTCATGGTGGCGAGCGTAGCCGGTTGAGGATCGGGAACAAAGTGTCGAGACAGCCCGGTTGCCTGCCGCGCTGTTCCACCTATGTTCGGCTCCGGGGATAGGCCGGCCAGCCGACAAGCGCACATCCCATGTGCTTCCCTGATCATCGTGGGAGCCGCTTGGGAGGCGGGATGGACGACAGCGTAGGCGCTTATCTGGAGTCGCGCGATTGCTTGCTGGCGATCCGGTCCCGGATCGATGAGCTGACTAGCGGGATCGATCCTGCGCCTTGGTACGTCGCGAGCCCTGCCGCGCTGCCGGGCGACAATGAGACGCCTTACGTTCGGCAGATGGCAGTCTATGCGCGTGCCAATGTGACGTTCTTCCGTGCGATGCTGGTCGGCTCCTTGCGCGGCTGGTTCGTGGACGGCGACGAACGCTGGCAAATACCGGGTTGGGCGTGGGCTGATCAGGGCGGCGATTGGCGCGCGCTGATCATGGGAAACGACTTTCTCCATCCGCTTGCTCCGCCAGAGGTGAGGCGCTGGGCATGGTTGCCCGTTCAAGTCGAACGAGCCGAGTTCATGCGCTGGCTCGGCACAGATGAAATTGCGGATCAGACCGGCTTCCCGGAGCTGCCACCCGCCTACGATGAGGCGAACCGACCGCCCTACGTCACTCGCCTGGAGCCGCCCGACAGGCCGAACGTCTCGCTCGCTCACGCTCTGTCCTGGCTCGCGTTCGGCATATCACTGGACGCGCAAAACCTCGCCTCTGCGCTCGGCGCCGGTGTGCTGGGGGCAAGCCGTACCGACGCCCATCGCCGTCTGGAGCAAGCGACAGATCGGCTTGTCACAGCCGGGACCGGAGGGCTTCCGATGCTTGGCAAGTTCGTGCCTATGCACGGTGATTGCGGCGCGGCGCTGACGGCGCGGATTGAGCCCGAGCGGCTGGAGGACTTCCGCCAATTCGACGTGACGTTCGACGGGCTGCGCTATGGCACAGGCGTAAGCTGGGATTGGACCGATCCCGGCGTGACAACCCTTGCCCGAGCGCTACCGGCAACAACGCACCGCTTTGTTGACGTGAAGGTGGATCGTCAGCGGCTCATGGTTCTTCAAGCGCCCGACCAGTCAACCGATGACGCCGCTCGTATTGTCATCGAGCAGGCCGGACACGGCACGGCATCTGCTATCAATGACACGGAGCAAAGGGTGGACCGGTCCAAAATAGGCAATCAACGTCAGCAGGATGACAATTTGATCGCGGTGTCAGATGCGATCAGACTTGGAGATTGCTGCCGTCTCCTGACTGCCATCTTTGAAAAAGATGAACTTGCAGAGGATGATTACGTTCCAAAACAGCTCGCCCTGTATAAAGCCATGCGTGGCGACGCCGAAGATGCGGAGACAATGGCATGGATCAAAGCGTGCATCATGGCAGACAAGGCCGTCTCGCGCATCAGGCAGGCGATTTCTGACGGCCAATTAGTGATATGGCGCGTTCACGACACTCGCGAGGTGCAGTTTGCGCCAATCGTACTCTCTCGCGAGAACATCAAGTACGGCATCTTCAAATCTTTCGAGCGGCCAGAGCCCGACGCGCAGGGTGCCTGCCTCTGGGTTAAGGCGAGTAATTGGGACAGGTTCGTACATTCGTTAATGCCGGCGGAGGCGGTGACTAGCTCAGTAAACGATACTTTGCCATCAGACGAAGCGATCGTCGCGAAAATGCACGAGCTTATCGCGAGTGGGATGCGAAGGGATGATGCAGCAAAGCACATTCGAGAACTTCCAGGCTTTAGCTTGGTGCAGAATGAACATGCGCGGCGCGTAGTGCGGGGAACCCTCCCGCGCGGTCGGCCGAAGTCGATCAAAGCGGCAGAAAAAACGGCAGGCTAAAGCGCACACGCTTTTATTGCCGCTCTTTTCGCCTTCATCGAACGAATGATCCATCCACTATGCAAAGGATGGACAGTGTTGGACGCGAAGAGCCACGCCAAGCTCGCCTACAGCATCCCGGAAGCCGCTGCTGCCGTTAGCATCGGCCGATCGAAGGTCTATGCGCTGATCGCGGAAGGCCGGCTGGAGACGCGTAAGATCGGGAAGCGAACGGTGATCCCGGCCGCTTCACTCGCCAAGCTGCTGGAGGCGTAGGACATGCCCGCGCCACGCGAGCGTTTCGAGCGACTGAACGCCACGCTTCTGCCGCAGCTCCCGGCGCTGGTGAAGCAATGGCTTCCCTCCGGCCGCGCGGCTGGCGTTGAGTGGACCGCGCTCAACCCGCGCCGACATGATCAGCGGCCGGGCTCCTTCCGCGTCAACCTGCGCTCCGGTCG
>CAJYJW010000244.1 GCA_913775025.1 uncultured Sphingomonas sp.
GGCAGCGATCTGCCCCCCGCCCCCTCCCTCCCGGACGGGATACTGGCCATCGACCTCGGCACCGTGAACGCCGGCACGCGACTCGGCATCTCGGCGCCCAACGGCGGCATCGGCTTCACCAGCCTCAGCGCCCCCGCCATCACCTTGACCGCCGCGACCCGCATCGCCGGCGGCGATGCCATCGCGCGCGCCGGCAGCATCACGCTCGATGCGCCGGGCGACATCACCCTTGGCGATGCGACGGCGGCCGACAGCATCCTCGTGACGGCGGGCGGGTCGATCGCGGCCGGCAGCCTTACGTCCGGCAGCGCAAGCGCGGACGCGGCCTATCGCGCGATCGAGCTTGTCGCGGGCGGATCGATCGACGTGACGGGCGCGTCCACCGCCTTCCGCGGCGATGTCGATTATGCCGCGACCGGCGCGATCCGTATCGGCGATGCCTTCGCGGGCGATTCGATCATTCTCGCCTCGCAGAGCGACGGCGTGATAGCGGGCGGGCTGGCCGCCGGCACCTATCCGGCGGGCGCGCTCAGCGACAGCGAGTATCGCGGCGCGATCGGCATCGATGCGGTGGGCGACATCGGCATCGGCGTCGCCACGGCGTTGACCGATATAGGCCTGCGCGCCCGGGGCGGCGGCATTAAGAGCGGCGACCTTTCCGCCGGCGGCAACGCGATCCTGCTGGCGAGCGGCGCGATCACCACCGGCGCGGTGACGGCCGGCGACCGTTTCTACATCGCCGCGCCGGAAACGTTCGACGCTGTCGATCCCGCTGCCATCGACAGCGTGACGCCGATCGCGACCGGCGGCACCGTGACGCTTGGGGGAAGCGTGACGGCCGGGTCGGTGACGATCGCGGCGGGCGATGCGCTGTCGTTCGGATCGATCAACTCACAGGGGACGGCCCGCCTGTCCTCGTCGAACGGCGCCATCGCCGGGAATATCCTGCGCGCCACCGGCGATATCACGCTGACGGCGGCCGATACGGTCAGCATCGCGACCGATATCGCAACTGGCGGCGCAATCAGTGCGACCGGCACGGGAATCGACCTGACAGCACTTGGCGATCTTAGCCTTGCGACGGTGGATGCCACGGCGGGCGATGTCTCGCTGAACAGCGGCGGCGCGCTTACCGTTGGTCGCGCGACCGCGACGCGCGACGTGCTGCTGGCAAGCGGCAGCGACGTCGCGCCGCCCGACGATGCCCGCACCGTCACCGCAACCACGATCGTGGCCGGGCGTGACGCGACGGTGAACGCGCAAGGGGCCATCACCATCGCGTCCCTCGCCGCCGGCAGGACCGGCCAGGTTCGCGGCGCGACCACGGTATCGCTGGATCAGGGCGAAGCGGGTCTGGATCTGGTCGTGACAGGTCAGACATCGATCACCGCCGGCACGCTGGCGGCGGGCGGCGACCTCGAGCTTGTCACGAGACGGTCGCAGGGTGACCAACGCCTGCTCCCGCGCAGCATAACGCTCGGTTCCGGCACGGCGGGGGACGACATCGTGCTGGCCGCGTTCGGGCGGGTCACGGCGGACAGCCTCACGACCACAGGTGCCGGCGCCGACGCGGGGGGCACGGAATTTGGCAATGCCGCCGGAAGCAGCGTCACCGTGGTATCCCAGGTGGGGACGCGGATCGACCGGGTGACCTCGGCGGGATCGATCGACTATACCAACACCGTGCAGACGATCGGCGTGTCCCCCATCGAGGGCGATAGCGGTGACATCGTCATCGCGAACCAGACAGCCGGCGGCAATATCAGCGCCTTCAATAATCGCGGCAACATATTGTTCGGCGGAACCGTGGCAGGCGGCGGCGTCGATCTTCAGATCGGCGGCTTCGTGCCTTTCGGTGTGAGGGCCGACACGGTTCGGGCGGATGGTTCTTTCACGGTCTCGTCCATCGGCGATGTCGTGATCGACTCAGCTCGCTCCCAGAGCGATATCTTCATCCTGTCGTCTTCCGGCGGGGTGACCGCGAACGAGTTGATCGGCGTGACCAGCGTCACGGCGCGTTCGCTGAACGACCTGTTCGTTCGCGACGCGGTGGCCACCGCAGCGACGGGCGTCGTCAGGCTGGGCGCGGGTTACAGCTTCAACGGCAGCATGACACCGGTCTATACCACCAGCGGCGATCTGACCGTATCTGGCACCGTCAGCGGCGGCGATGCCGTCACCATTCAGGGCGGTGGCGACGTGACGATTGCCGGCACCGCGCGCCTACGCGCCAACCGCGCCATAACCATCGAAGCCGGGGACGACCTCGCCGTCGCCAGCGGCGCGGTTATCGGCCTGGGGCCATTGGCCGCCACCACCGATGCGATCGCGCTACCGCTGCTGACGGGTGGCCCGACGGACAGCGTCACGCTGAACGCCGGTTCGCTGCGCCTTGCAACGACGGACGCGGCGGGCAACGACCCCGCGACGATCGCGCTCGACGGCACGGTGGACGGGGTCAATATCGCGCTGACCTCAGAGGGCCTGACCAGCGGCGCGTCCGGCCGGATCGGCAGCGGATCCACCGCGCTGATGAATTACCGGAACAGCGGGACCGGCCTGACCCTCATCGGTGGTGCCGGGGGGAGCGGTGGCTACGCAGTCGACGCTAGCACGCTCGGCCGTACCCGTAGCCAGATCATCAGAGTGGAGGGGCCACGAGATGTTACCATCCAATCGCTCGCCCTCACCGGATCGACGGCGACGGGCGGCAACCTGATCGGCAACGCCGCCGCGTTCGAGGTCGCGACACCGGGGTCGGTGCGGGTGGAAGGCACGGCGACGATCACGTCCGCCGCCCAAAGCGACAGGTTCGCGATCACGGCGGGGGATCGCATCACGGTGCTGACGCCGGGCGGGGCGCTCGCTCTTAGCGATAGTTCGGGCGCGCTCTCGGGCCGCTTGCAGCTGGCGGCGCGGCGGATCAGCGTCGCCACGCCCGATGCGGACGCGGCGCTTGACCGGCTGGCGTCGCTCGACGCGCGGGACGAACGCCTGGGCGCGAACGACGGGGTTCGCGGCGATGCGGGGGCGTTGCAGGCGAACGCCATCGACTTTGCGGTAAGCGACGGCCTCTATATCCAGAACAGCGGGGCCAGCACTGCATCGCTCGACCGACGGGGCTTCACGGTCGGCGCGGGCGGCGTTTCCGTGACGACGACGGGCAGCGGACCGGCCGGGATCGTGCTGAACGGGCGACAGACGACGGCGGGCGGCGGCTTCGTGACCGGCGCGGCGTTGATTCCGCTGGTGCGTCTGTCCGGCACGGGCAGCGCGACCATGGCGAATTTCGATCCGCGATCGACGGTGAACGGCTGCCTTATCGTCGGGCAAAGCTGCCGCTTCGATCCGGTCGTTGACCCCGGCCCGACCCCCAATCCGGATCCCGGTCCCGGCCCGACCCCTGAGCCAGAGCCCGAACCCCAGCCACCGGTCCTGACGCCTCCGTCCCAGCCGGTACAGGACGTCATCCGCTCCCTCACCGATGGCCAGGATGAGTTGGCCGGGGCGATCAACAGCGTGGTCCAGCAGCTCAACTCGCCTTTGATCGAGATGGTGGACTTCGCCGCTCTCCGCCTAAGTGGCATCATCGAGGAACCGGTGACCGGCGCCGGCAACGATGACTTCTACACCAGTTTCGCCGGGGACGATCCGTTCGCCTCGGCGACGAAACTGGACGAGCAAGTGACCGGCACCGGCAATGACGACCTGACGGCTGCGGCCCAGAAGGATGGCCGGTGCGACGCATCCCAGCCGGACACCGACCCGGATTGCAGATGATCCCGACGATGGGGTGGCCCGGCCGCCCCATCGTCGCGCGATTTCCGTCTCGGGCCTTTCCTGCCACGCGCGCCTGACCTAAGCGGGCGTCCCCGGGGCCTGCCGCCCCGCCGATCTAGGTGACGACATGCCCCGCCCCGCCCCCGCCGGCCTGCCTCTCACGTTGTTCAACAGCCTGACCCGCACGACCGAGACGTTCCGCCCGATCGATCCCGATCTGGTGCGCGTCTACAGCTGCGGGCCGACCGTCTATGCGCGGCAGCACCTTGGTAACATGCGCGCTTACATTTTCGCCGATACGCTGACCCGGACGCTTCGCTGGGCAGGATATCCGGTGAAGCACGTCATCAACATCACCGATGTCGGCCACCTCACATCCGATGCCGATACGGGCGACGACAAGATGGAGAGAGCGGCGGCGGCCGAGCAGCTGACCGCCTGGGATATAGCCGATCGCTATACGCGCCTGTTCAAGCAGGATCTGGCCCGGCTGAACGTTGCCGAGCCCGCGCTGTGGAGCGTCGCGACCGCGCATATCCCGGACATGATCGCGTTCGGTGAGCGGATCGCCGGATCGACCTACGAGACGCCGTCGGGCCTCTATTTCGATACGCGATCGGTGCCCGACTATGGCCGCCTCGCCGGCCACCGCCCCGACGAGGGGCGGGAGGTGAGCCGCATCGACGATGTGGAGGGCAAGCGGCACCCGTCCGATTTCGCGATCTGGCGCAAGTCCGAACAGCCCGGCTTGCGACAGATGGAATGGGAGTCTCCTTGGGGCGTCGGCGCTCCGGGCTGGCACCTAGAATGCTCCGTCATGAGCATGAAGCACCTGGGCGAACGGTTTGATATCCATACCGGCGGGATCGACCACCGGGAGATTCATCATCCCAACGAGATCGCGCAGAACCAAGCCTACACTGGAAGCGACCATACCGGCGCCACCATCTGGATGCACAATAATTTCCTGGTGGAACGCGGCGCCAAGATGTCGAAGTCGTCCGGCGGGTTCGCCACGCTGGACACGCTGGCCGATGCGGGCGTGCATCCCCTCGCCTATCGCCTGCTGTGCCTGAGCGCGCACTATCGCAGCGAACTTGAATTTTCCGCTGACAACGTGATGGCGGCGCTGACACGACTGAAACGGCTTGTACGAACGGTAAACAAGTACGCTTTGCACGTTAGCAGCATTTTTGATACGTTAGCAGAAGCCGACGACGCCGCTCAGCTTAACTTGGTGCGAGATAAGCTAGAACAAGACCTCAGTACTGCCGCCGAGGGATATATCGCTGAATTCGCGATGGCCATGTCGGATGACCTCAACACCCCGATGGCGTTAACCGTGGTCGATCGCCTGCTTGTCGATCCAAAACTCAGTGTCGTGGAGAAAGCTCGTTTGTTAGGAAGTGTCGATCTCGTTCTAGGTCTAGACATCAAAAGCCTGAAACCGCTCGCACCCACTTCCCTTCGGGTCCGCCCAGCGGCTGCGATACTAACAGAGGCGGACATCAATGCGCGTCTCGCCGAGCGACGCGAAGCGCGGGCGGCGAAGGACTTCGCCCGCTCGGACGCGATCCGCGATGCCTTGATCGCGGAGGGCGTGGAGGTGATGGACGGCGATCCGCTCGGCTGGGAATGGCGTGTGGCGCTGTAAGGAAACAGGCTTTGCCCGGCGATCGAAATACCGTAGCAACGGGCAAAATCGCATAAGCGGTCGCACGCATCCGATAACAGGCACTGGCCGCCGACAGGTGGCGCCGTGGGGGGACTAGGCATGGCGACGAAAGCGTCCGATCTCTTTATTCAATGTCTTGAGGAAGAAGGCGTCGAATACGTCTTCGGCGTACCCGGCGAGGAGAATCTCGACTTTCTCGATAGCCTTTCGCGATCCGAGAAGATTCGGTTGATCCTCACCCGGCATGAGCAGGGCGCAGGCTTCATGGCGGCCACCTACGGCCGCCACACAGGCAAGACCGGCGTGTGCCTCGCGACCCTCGGGCCAGGGGCGACCAATTTCGTGACGGCGGCGGCCTATGCCTATCTCGGTGGCATGCCGATCCTGATGGTGACGGGGCAGAAGCCGATCAAGAAATCGAAGCAAGGCCGCTTCCAGATCCTCGACGTGGTCGACATGATGCGGCCGATTACCAAATTCACCCACCAGCTCGCCTCGTCCGACAATATCCCGAGCCGCGTCCGCGAGGCGTTCCGCCTGGCGGAGGAAGAGAAGCCCGGCGCGACGCATATCGAGTTTCCCGAGGATATCGCCGACGAGCATACCGACAGCGTGCCGTTGCAGCGCAGCCATGTCCGCCGCCCGCATGCCGACAACAAGTCGATCCGCACGGCCGCGAAGAAACTGGAGGCGGCCAAATCCCCCGTGCTGGTGATCGGCGCCGGCGCCAATCGCACGATGACGAGCCGGATGCTGCTCCAGTTCGTCGAGAAGACGGGCATTCCGTTCGTCACGACGCAGCTCGGCAAGGGCGTGATCGACGAGTGCAATCCGAAGTTCCTCGGCTGCGCAGCGCTCTCCGCCGGCGATTTCGTGCATCGCGCGATCGAAAGCGCCGACCTGATCGTCAATATCGGGCACGACGTGATCGAGAAGCCGCCCTTCTTCATGCGGCAGGGCGGCACCGAGGTGATCCACATCTCCAGCCGATCGGCTGAGGTCGACCCGGTCTATTTTCCGCAGGTTGAGGTGATCGGCGATATCGCCAATGCCATCTGGCAGTTGAAGGAGGATATCGTCCCCTCGCCCGCCTGGAATTTCGATCGCATGCTCGCCGCTCGGGCAGCCGAGGTGCAGCACACCGACAGCATTTCGGACGATGCACGGCATCCGATCTATCCGCCCTATCTCGTCCGCAAGGTACGGGAGGCGATGCCGGCGGACGGGATCATCTGCCTGGACAATGGCGTCTACAAGATCTGGTTCGCTCGTAACTACACCGCGCGTCAGCAGAATACGGTGCTGCTGGACAATGCGCTCGCCACCATGGGGGCGGGCCTGCCCTCCGCAATGGCATCCGCGATGGTCTATCCGGACCGCAAGGTGATGGCGATATGCGGCGACGGCGGCTTCATGATGAACAGTCAGGAGATGGAGACGGCGGTTCGCCTGGGCCTTAACATCACGGTGCTGATCCTGAACGACAACAGCTACGGCATGATCCGCTGGAAGCAGGCGAACATGGGCTTCAAGGATTGGGGCCTGACATACGGCAATCCCGATTTCGTCAAATATGCTGAAAGCTATGGGGCGAACGGCCATCGCGTGGAAAGCGCGGAGGCGCTGCCGGCGTTGTTGAAGCATTGCCTCGATACGCCCGGCGTGCATCTGATCGATTGTCCGGTCGACTATTCGGACAACGACCAGATCCTGAACAAGGACATCAAGCAACTCTCAGCCGCGCTCTAAGGGATCGGGGCGGTTTCAAGCCGCCCCGATCCGCGCCCGGTGGACAAGGAAAAGTCGTGACGCTCAAGGACATCTATCCGCTCTATCTCGCCAACGAGGCGCAGCAGCCGAACACCGATCTTGCCGTGACGGACAAGTTCACCGGCGAGGTCGCGACGCGGGTGGCGCTGGCGGATGCCGCGACGATCGATGCGGGCATCGCCGCGGCGACCGCCGCGGCGGAGCCGATGGCGCGCATGGCTTCGTTCGAGCGGCAGGCTGTCCTCCAGCATTGCGTCGATCGCTTCACCGAGCGGAAGGACGAGCTTGCCTATGCGCTTTGCGTGGAGGCGGGCAAGCCGATCAACGACAGCCGGGGCGAGGTCGGCCGCCTGATCGACACGTTCCGCATCGCCGCCGAGGAATCGGTGCGGATGACGGGCGAGGTCCAGCCGCTCGACATTTCAGCGCGGGCCAAGGGCTATCAGGGGATGTGGAAGCGCGTACCGATCGGGCCGTGCAGCTTCATTTCGCCGTTCAATTTTCCGCTCAACCTCGCCGCGCACAAGGTCGCGCCCGCGATCGCGGTGGGGTGTCCGTTCGTGATGAAGCCGGCGAGCCGCACCCCGCTAGGCGCGATCATCATGGGCGAGGTGCTGGCTGAAACCAATCTGCCGAAGGGTGCATTCTCGATCCTGCCCGCGTCGCGCGACGGGGCGGACCTGTTCACCACCGACGATCGGCTGAAGCTGCTCTCCTTCACCGGATCGCCCGAGGTGGGCTGGGATCTGAAGGCGCGGGCGGGCAAGAAGAAGGTGGTGCTGGAGCTTGGCGGCAATGCCGCCGTCATCATCGACGAGGATGCCGATCTTGACGACGCGGTGAACCGCACCGTCTTCGGCGCCTTCTACCAGAGCGGGCAGAGCTGCATCGGGGTGCAGCGCATCCTGGTGCATGCAAAAGTCTATGACGCCTTCCGCGACAAGCTCGTCGCCAAAACTCGTACGCTGATCGCCGGCAACCCGCATGAGGAAAGCACCTTCGTCGGCCCGATGATCGACGTGAAGGAGGCCAAGCGTCTCGACGATTGGATCGAAGAGGCGAAGGGCCTTGGCGCGACGTTGCTATGCGGTGGCGAGCGGGACGGGGCGATGCTGAAGGCGACCTTGTTGGAAGGCGTGACGCGCGAGGCGAAGCTGAACGTCGAGGAGGCCTTCGGGCCGGTTGCGTTCCTCGCGAAGTTCAGCGACTTCAACGAGGCCCTGGAGATCGTCAACGACAGCAAGTTCGGGTTGCAGGCCGGCATCTTCACCCGCGATATCTTCAAGGCGCTTGATGCCTGGGATCATCTCGATGTCGGCGGCGTCGTCATCAACGATGTGCCCAGCTACCGGGTGGACAACATGCCCTATGGCGGGGTGAAGGACAGCGGCCTCGGGCGCGAAGGCGTACGATTCGCGATGGAAGATATGACCGAGATCCGCAATCTCGTCATCCGTCGCCGGCCGGGCGTGGATCCGAAGCCGGCGACCTGACGCTTTCGGCCGACCATAGGGCCATGGGCAATGCCGCGCCGGGGTCTGCCGGCGCGCCTCTCGCCTCTTCATCGGACAATGCAACCTGCTACTATTCAGGCAGCCTTATTCGGTTCCGATCTTCGGAAATCCTTATTGCCTCTCGCTACAAGAGCGAAGATAAAGCGACAAAACATGGGTCGCGCCACAGGGTAACAAGATCCGGCCTCTACGCCGGACAAGGGAGCGCCATGCCGGGGGTATCTATGGCAGGCAGAATGCCGTTGGCCGTGAGCGCGCTTGGCTGCGCGCTGCTGGCGCTTGCCGTCTTCTGCCTGTTCGGTCTGGGGGGGATGGCCGGCGGGGCGCCGGCGGTCGCCGCGTCCTCCGGCTCATCCGCCACGGGCGTGCATGTCGGCGTCGCATCCTGCGCCGGATCGACATGCCATGGCCGGCAGGAAGGCGATGGCCGCGTCGTCCGCCAGGACGAGCTGATGCGCTGGCAGGAACCCTCCAGCCCCACCGGCGCGCACAGCCGTGCCTATGCTGTGCTCTCCAACCCACGTAGCCAGGCGATCGCGCAACGGCTGGGCATCGGTCCGGCCACCGCCGCGCCAATGTGCCTCGGCTGTCATTCGGATCCGGGAACGCGTGGCGCGCGCTTCCAGCTGAACGATGGCGTGGGGTGCGAGGCATGCCATGGCGGCGCTCAGAACTGGCTCGCCAGCCATTATGCGGTCGGTGCGACCCATGCCGGCAATGTGGCGCGCGGCCTGGTGGATCTGACCCGGCCGATGGTGCGCGCAAACAATTGTCTCGACTGCCATTTCGGCAGCGATCGCGCGGGCCAGTTCGTCGATCACCGCATTATGGCGGCGGGCCATCCGCGCGTCTCGTTCGAACTCGACCTCTTCTCCACGTTGCAGCAACATTGGGACGAGGACGCCGATTATGCCCGCCGAAAGGGCCGCACCAGCAATGTGAAGATGTGGGCTGTCGGTCAGGCGATGGCGCTGGATCGTGCGCTGTCGCTCTATTCGAACGCGAAGCTGGGTCAGGAAGGCAGCTTCCCGGAATTCTACTTCTTCGATTGCCACACCTGCCATCGTCGTATCTCCGATGACGCGGACTTCCGTTCGACCGCGGTCGCCAATCCGACGCGACCGATCCCGAGCGGCATGCCTGCCTTCAACGACGAGAATATGATCATGCTCTCGGCAGCGGCACGGGCGGCCGCCCCTGGCCTTGCGGCGAAACTCGAAAGCGACAGTCGCGCCTTCCATGCAGCCCTGGCGACGGATCGCACGGCTGCCATTCGCGCCGCCGCGCAGTTGAAAAGCACGGCCGGAACGCTGGCCAACAGCTTCGCCGCCGCCGATTTCGGCCGCGCGGAAACCTTCGCGATCATCGACGCGATCGCCAGCAACGCGATCTCGGCGCGCTATACCGATTACGAAGGGAGCGTGCAGGCGGTGATGGCGGTCGACACGTTGCTCAACGCGCTGGTGAACGCGGGGCAGGTAGGCAAGGGATCGGCGCAGGCGATACGAGGCGATGTGAACCGCGCCTATGCCGCCGTGCGGGATCCGAACGCTTATCGCCCGGCTGATTTCCGCGCCTCGCTTGGCCGTGCGGCCAGCGCAATCAGGGCTCTCCGCTGATGCTTCGTCACCCTGCCCTCGCCCTGCTGGCCGGCACCGCGCTTGTCCTGTCCGCCTGCGGCGGCGGCGGCGGCGATGCGGGCAGTTCCAACCCGAATGATAATCCGGCCGGCACACCGTCGACGGGTGGCGGCGGCGTGCAGGCACCCGCCAACGCCTATGCCGTTCCCGCGGCGGAGGCGCTGACGTCCGCCGAGGTCGTGCGCATCATCGCGCAGGCGGCGGGCGAGGCGCGCGCACGTAATCTCCCCTCCGTCATCACGGTGGTGGATCGGGTGGGCAATGTGCTGGCGGTCTACAATATGAACGGCGCGGCGCCGTTCATGCGCATCCCCCCACCGCCCGGCGGCGGGCCCAGCTTCGACGTACAGGATCTGAAGAATATTCCCGCCGCCGCCGGCTCGATCGCCAAGGCGATCACGGCAGCCTATCTCTCCAGTTCCGGCAACGCCTTCACAACGCGCACCGCCAGCGACATCATTCAGGAGCATTTTCCGCTCGCACCCAACACGATCGGGCTGGAAAGCGGCCCGCTGTTCGGCGTGCAGTTCAGCTCCCTGCCCTGCTCCGACCTCAACCGGCGGTTAAGCGACGGCACGATCGGGCCGAAACGCTCGCCGCTGGGGCTGGCGGGCGATCCGGGCGCGGTGCCGCTTTATAAGAACGGCGTCGCCGTCGGCGGCATCGGTGTGATGGGCGACGGCGTGTACGGCGTCGATAATAACAGCTCCGACGTGGACGAGGATGACGAGGAGTATATCGCGCTCGCCGGATCGACCGGGTTCGAGGCGCCGGCGGAGATTCGCGCCGATCGGGTATCGATCGATGGAACGCTGCTCGGCTTCATCGATGCCGTGGCGTCGCGCCTGAAGAGCAACCCGGCAACGCCCCCTGCGCTCGAGGGGCTGGGCAGTTACGTCGCGATCCCCGGCTATTATGCGGGGGGCGGCCCATTGGCGGGTACGCCCTACGCGACCGCCGCCTCTGGCTACCGGCCGGTCACCTCGGCCGAACGGGCAGCGGGCAGCGTGATCGACAATGCCGATGCGATGATCGTCGTCGATGCCGCGGGCAATAATCGCTACCCGATACGGGGTGGGACAGACGGCAATGAGGTGGCGCAGCCGCTGAGCGCCGCCGAGGTTAAGGCCATCGCGGAGGAGGCGTTCAAGATCCTCACACGCGCGCGTGGCGCGATCCGCCAGCCGCGCGACAGCCGGATGCAGGCGACGATCTCTATCGTGGATACGCGCGGGCAGGTGCTGGCACTGCAACGCGCGCCCGATGCCCCCGTATTCGGCACCGACGTATCCCTGCAAAAGGCGCGCTCGGCGGCGTTCCTCTCCTCGCCACGCGCGGCGGCGGATCTGCAAGGGAGCGGCTCCGCCGATGTCGCCGGCTTCGTCCAGAAAGCGCGGGACTTCATCGGGCGGCAGGATGTGTTCACTGGCACGATCGCCTTCTCCGAGCGACCGATCGGCCTGCTTGCCCGCCCCTATTTTCCCGACGGTCAGGTGAATACGGCGAACGGTCCGTTGTCGCGGCCGATCGCCAGCTTTAGCCCTTTCTCCACCGGCCTGCAATCCGCCCTGATCCTGGGAAATCTCCAGCAGCAGCTTGGCGAGGTGGCCGGCGGGACGGAGGTGCCGCGCCGCTGCACTACCTTGCCGGCGATCGACGGCACCGGCATCAACCGTCTGCAGAACGGGCTCCAAATCTTTCCGGGCGGCGAGCCGATCTATCGCGGTAACGTGTTGGTCGGTGCGGTCGGCGTCTCCGGCGACGGCATCGATCAGGACGACATGGTCTCGTTCCTCGGCATCTTCAACGGCGGGGCGCGGGTGGGCGGTATCGGCCACGCCGCGCAGGCGATGCGGATCAGCGCGATCCCCTTCGCACAGGCCAGAAACGGCTTCCTGCCCTACGTCCAGTGCCCCGTCGCCCCCTTCCTCGACACCAGCGAACAGAATGTGTGCGAGGGGAAATAGCCCGTGGCGATCCTCTCCTCTCAGATGCTTCAGTTCGCCGCCATCGTCGCGGGGTCTTCGGCGCAGGCGCAGCCAGTGGCGCAGCGCGCCGTTGCGCCCGAACGGGAGGTAGCGCTTGCTCAGGCCGCCGCGCCACCGAACTCACCGATCATGCCGAGTCCGCTGCAGCAGGCTGCGGGCACCGACACCGCGCAAGGTGGAGAGGCTGCGGCCTCCCCAAGCGGGGACGAGGCAAAGCGCGAGGATAGGCCGGTCAACCCCGGAACAGCCCCGCAGCGGCTAGATAAAGAAGCGCCGGTGTCGACCGCGACGGCCGCGACGCCGACAGCGCCCGTCGTGGAGACGTTCGGGAATCGTACGTCCGCCACACCGCCGCCGACCGCCGCCGAAATCGGCTCGGGGGAAATAGGTGCAGATGATGCGCTGATCGATGGCCGCCGCCGCCCGGGGGCGCAGCAGCAACTGCCCGAGCGCGTGA
>CAJYJW010000245.1 GCA_913775025.1 uncultured Sphingomonas sp.
CGCGGCACGATCGAGCTGCAACGCGGGCGATGGGACGTGGCCGCCCTGCATTTCCGCCGGGCAGACCGGCTGTTTCCCGGATCATGGCTGATCGGCGCGCATCGCGCCCAAATGCGTGCGCTGGCCGGGGACCGCGCAGGTGCGATCGCGCAGATGGAGAATATCCTGCGGACGGGCGCCTATCCGGAAGTGATGGACGCGCTCGCCGGCCTCTATCGCGCCGCCGGCGATCACGCGCGGGCGGCGGCATGGGCGGCGCGGGCCACGCCTTTATGGCAGCGCCGCCTGGCCCAGTTGCCGGAGGCGGCTTATGGCCACGCGGTGGAGCATGAGCTGGCGTTCGGCAGCCCGGTCCGCGCGCTTGCCTTGGCGCAAGCGGATTATCGCGCGCGGCCCTATGCCGGCAGCGCGATCGCGCTCGGCTGGGCGTGGCTCGCCAATAATCGCCCGGCAGAGGCGCTGGCGGCCGTAGAACCGGTGCTGCGTTCGGCGTGGGTCTCCGCCGATCAGCACATCGTCGCATCGCAGGCGCTGTTGCTGCTCGGGCGCGGGGAGGCGGCGGACACGGAGCAGCAGGCGGCGCTGGCGGTCAGTCCCCATGCGCTTGATCGCGATGCGGCGCTGGTCTGGTTCGGCCATTGATCATGGTGCGGTTTCTCGCGCTACTGTTCGCGCTGCTGGCAACGCCGGCCTTTGCCCACCTGACGCCCAATTCCGAGGTAAGGCTGGATTTCGGGCCGACGCGGGTCATCGCCGAACTCGTCATCCCTCTTGGTGAATTGGGCTATGCCACGGGCCGACCGCTGCCGGCCGCGACCGGCCCGGTCACCGGCGCGACCCGCGCGTGGCTTGCCGCCTATCTCGCCCGCAACGTCGCCACCATCGCAGCGGACGGGCGGCGGTGGGCGCTCGATGTGGACCGACTCGCCATCGTCGAGGAAGGTGGGTCGCCCGATCTGCGCGCCACCCTTGCCCTCACGCCGCCGCCGGGTGCGGACGTGCGGCGGTTCGATCTGGCGTACAGCGCCGTCATCCATCGCGTGCCCAACCATTTCGTGCTGGTGCTGGTGCGGACGGATTATGCCGCCGGACAGCTTTCCGATCGCCCCCGCCTGCTGGGCGGGTTGCAGGCGGGCAACGAACGGCTGCGGATCGATCGCGGGCCGGGCAGTGCGTGGCGGGGCTTTCGCTCGGCGATCGGCCTCGGCATGCATCATATCGCCGAGGGGCACGATCATCTGCTATTCCTGATCGCGCTGCTGCTGCCCGCCCCGCTGATCGCGCGGGGGCGACGCTGGGGCGGATACAAGGGGCTGCGGCCCACCGCCCGCGCGCTGCTGGGCATTGTAACCGCCTTCACCATCGGCCATTCGATCACGCTGATCGGCGGGGCGTTCCTAGGCTGGCAACTGCCGTCGCGGCCCGTGGAGATCGGCATCGCGCTTTCGATTCTCATCTCGGCGGTCCATGCTTGGCGGCCGCTGTTCGCCGGGCGGGAGGCGCTGGTGGCGGGCGGCTTTGGCCTCGTCCATGGCCTCGCCTTCGCGACGTTGATCGGCCATTTCGGGCTGGATCCGTGGCAGAAGGCGCAGTCGATCCTGGGCTTCAATCTGGGGATCGAGCTGGTGCAGCTGCTGGTGGTCGCGGCATCGCTGCCCGCCTTGCTGTTGCTCGCCCCGACCCCGGCTTATGCGTGGTTGCGGCGGGGGGGCGCCTTGCTGGCCGGCGTGGCGGCCGCCGCCTGGACGGTGGAGCGGGGCCTGGGCGCGGACAACGCGCTTGGCCGCGCGATAGACACCGGGCTGGGGCAGGCGCCCTGGTTGCTGGCGGCGGTGACGCTGGCGGCGGCGGTCATCGTCCTCCTCGCACGCAAAAAAAGGGGCGCGGCCTGAGCCACGCCCCTCGATCAGGCCTAGGCGTCGATCAGTTCGGTGTCGCGCAGGGCGTCAGCTTCGCGGCGGCGAGATCGTCCGCCAGCGCGTTCGTCAGCCCGGTCAGCGTCGCGGTGATCTCCGGCACCCACTTGCCGGTCGCATCCACCTCGGGGCTGTCGTCGTTGTAGGCGGTCTTCGAATCGGACCGGATCAACGCCGTCGCCACCGCCGGCATGCCCATGCGATCCACCCGCGTGTAGGCGGACGGGGCATCGGTGCGGAAGTTGAAGTTGGCGCCCGTGCCCGAGGCGATCGGCGGGGTGCCCTGCGGCGCCGCCATATAGGGGAAGGCGGTGCGGAACGGCAGATCGTTCGCCGGCGGGTTGAGCGGGATGCTCGCGAACGTCGTCGCCGGATGCTTGGTGAGGTCCAGGAACAGCACCGCCAGCGTCACGTCGATCACCGGATCAGCCAGCTGCCGCCCGTTCGGAAAACCGGAGGCGTTGGCGAAGTTGATCTGCAACGTGTCGGGCACGACGAGGCTCGCCACCGTCTGGTTGCCGACCATCTGGTTGAGGCAGCGTGACACGTTGAAGCTGGTGCCGGTCTGGCCCGGCGTGGTGGGCGTGGTGGGTGTCGTCGGCGTGGGCGTCACGACGGTGCCCGTGTCGTTGTCCTCGCCGCCGCAGGCGGTAAGGGCAAAAAGCGGCAGCGCCACGGTTAGCGCCAGCAGCGCGCGATAAGGATTGCGGTTCATCAGATCTGCCCTCCGAAACGCGCGGTATCGCCCCAGATGCGCACCTTCTGCACATTGGTTCCGAGCAATGCGCGCGGGATCTGCAGGACCACGCCGGTCAGATTCTGGCCGGCGAAGAAGTTGCGCTTATTGTCGAAGGAGAGCGTGCCCGTGCTCTGCGTCTGCTTGAACCCCTGAAGATCGAAGAAGAAGGGATCGTCATACAGGCCGGCGCGGATCTGCACGCCGTTGCGCGACAGGGTGGTTTCCACCGGCCCCTCGATCGTGCCGACGCCGGGCACGTTCTCCAGCCGGATGCCGACATTGCCCGCCGCATCGGTGCCGAAGCGGAAGCGGATCGGGAAAGCGGGATTCGTGACCGAATCGCTGGTGGAGATGTTCAGCGTGTACAGCACGTTGCGATCATAGACCGCCGGCAGGTTCGTGGCCTGCGGGCCGGCGAAGTTGAACGCGATGATCAGATTGTCGGCGGTGTGCCAGGCATAGATGTCGGTGATGTCGGCGGCCCGGTCCGGCGTCGGATCGACGGCGGCGTCGGTACGCGCGGGCGGATCGAGATGGTCGGCGGCGAAACCGCCACGGTCGGCGACCGCGACGATGAGGGGGATCGCCAGCAGCGCCGCGAGGCCGCCCCCCAGATACTTTCCTTTACGAGTCAAAGGGCCCTCCTGTTCGATGACGCGCAAGCGTCGGCACTCAGAACCCGCAACCCCCCGCTTGGCCCCGGCTTTGCCGATCGCCAGGCGGAACGAGCCCTGTACAAGGGCGACCCTTCCGCCAAGAATAGACGGGCGCGAGGCCGCCCGCCAGACCAATAATCAGCGCTGTTTCGGATTAGAAACTAATCTTTACCGTCCCTCCGAAGGTGCGCGGATCGGGCAATTGCGCGGAGATCAGCCCGGTGTTGCCCGGGGTCACCGCCAAGGACTCGAAATATTTCTCGTCGAAGGCGTTCCGCACCCAGCCGAAGATGTCGAACGTGTCGGTGCGGAAGCCCAGGCGGAAGTTGTGGATCGAATAGCCGCTGACGTCCGTGTAGATCGACCGCGAGGCGTTGGACGAGAATTTCGAGCGGTAGTTCGCATCATAGCCGAAATAGGTCTGCCCCTCGCGCCCCAGCACGGTGGCGGGGAGGTTATATTCCGCCCCCCAGGATGCCGCCCATTTGGATACGCCGGGCAGCCAGCTGCCCGAAACATCGCAGTTCGCCGGGCTGTTCGCGCCCGGCGTCGCCGCCGGGCCGGCGGGCGTGCCCGTACCGCCGCCGGCAAGCTCCGGCGGGCAGGGGGCGTTGGCGAACTTGCGGAAGGTGGCGTCGGTATAGGCGCCGCTCGTATAGGCGCTGAACCGGTCGGACGGGCGGATCGAGAAGTCCGCCTCGATGCCGCGCGTGCGCACCCTGTCCGCATTGGCGAGATAGCCGCGCAACACGTTGCTGCCGCTCACATTGCTGATGACGCTGGCCTGGAAATCATCGATGATCGTCCAAAAGGCCGCCAGGTTGAGCGTGGCGCGGCGATCCCAGAATTGCGACTTCAGCCCCAGCTCGAAATGGTTGACCTTCTCGGGCTTGATGACCGCCACGTCGAGCTGCGCGGTCCCGTCCGCCCGGCTGGGCACGCCGTTCAGATTGACGCCGCCCGTCTTGAACGATCGCGCATAGGTGGCATAGGCGTTCACCGTGTCGCTGATTTCATAGGCGAGGTTGATGTCGCCGCTCGCCTCCCACTTGCTGTACGGCACCTCGAAGAATTGCGAGGCCTGCACGCCGCGCTGCGCCGCCGTCCACGGATCGTTGTAGCTGGCGCTGCGCGGATCGCTGCTGACGATCTGGCGCGTACCGTTGGAGGCGGTGCCGACCACCACCGAATTATAATAGCCGTCCTTCTTGTCGTAATTGACGCGCAGGCCGGGCGAGACGGTCAGCCGGTCCGTCAACTTCCAGTTAAGCTTGCCGTATATGGCAAGGCTGGTGTTGTTCAGCCGGATGTCGTTCGTCGCGACGAGATTGTTCAGCACCGCCGGATTGTTCGACAAAGCGCTTGTCGGGTTGAGCAACCAGGCGCTGGCCGCCGTGCCCGTCTCCTGAATGCCGCTGGTGCGGATCTTCTGGTGGAAGGCGAAGGCACCCAGGACGAAGTTTACCGCCTTGCCCTCGAAATTGTAGCGCAACTCTTGAGTATATTGGTCCTGCTTCGTCGGGTTGTTGACCTTGGTATAGATCGGCAGGCCGGTGAAATCGCGATCATTCTTGGGCTGCCAGTCCCAATAGCGCCACGCGGTGACGGAGGTCAGCGTGCCCGGGCCGACATCCCATTCGGCGCGCAGCGATACGCCGCCATGCTCGTTGCGCGCGGCGATTGCGGCGTCGAGGTTGGTCAGCCGGTCGAACGGATCGGTGCTGGGCACGCCCTGCGGGCCATATTGCGCGACAAAGGCGGGGAAGCGCTGGAGCAGCGCGGCATATTGCCGGTTCGCCGCACGCTGCGTGGTGCCGACGCGCGCATAGATCTGCACGCAGCAATTCGGATTTTGCAGGTTATAGTCGCCTGCCAGCGTGAAGCTAAGCCGATCGCTCGGCTTCCACAGCAGGGTGCCGCGAATGCCGAGGTTGTCCTGCGAGTTGACGTGCTGATTCGTCGCCACATTGTAGATGGTGCCGCGCCGATCGGTCGTGGAGACGCTGAGGCGAGCGGCGAGGTTGCTGGTGATCGGGCCGGAAATGGAGGCCTTGCCCTGCTTGAAGCCGTAGTTGCCGAGCGACACCTCCGCCTTGCCTTCGAAATCGAAGCTGGGCGCGCGGGTGGTGATGTTGATCGCACCGGCGGTGGTGTTCTTGCCGTAGAGCGTGCCCTGCGGCCCGCGCAGCACCTCGATCCGCTCGACATCCACGAAGTCCAGCGTCGCCGATGCGATGCGATTGTAATAGACCTGGTCGATATAGATGCCGACGCCCTGCTCGAACCCGTCGTTGGTCAGGCCGAACGGCGCGCCGATGCCGCGAATGTTGATGAAGGTGTTGCGCGGATTGGTGGAATAGAATTGCAGTGTCGGCTGCAACTGGGTCAGCCGGTTGAGGTTGTAGGTGCCCTGCGCCTCCAGCGTCGCCCCGCCGACGACCGCGACGGCGACGGGCACGTCCTGCACATTTTCGGAGCGGCGGCGCGCGGTGACGAGGATCTCGCCTGCGGCCGGCGTGGCCGGCGCGGCCTCTGCCTCCGCCGCAGCCTCCGCCTCGGACGGAGCGGCAAATGCCGCGGGCGCGATCAGCATGGTCGATCCGGCGAGCGCCATCAGCAGGCCAAGACGCGGGGCTGCCCCGCTCTGCGTCGAAAACATCATTCGTTCCCCCCAAAATGCGAACGGACGCACGGGTATGATCCGGACGCACGTCGTGCGGCCGGCAAAGGAGAGGCGTCGCCCTCCTTTGCGTTAATAACCGGCTTCTTGCCTACTCGGATGGTAGAGTTAAGGCATATCGCAGGGAGGGAAAGAGAGGAAATCTATCGGGTGCGCCAACCCATGCTTTCACCAAGCGGATCGCGGGACTTGCCCGCCGTCAGGCCGGACGCGCCAGTTCCGCCTCGACCGTAAGGGCGAAATCGGCGAACAGGCCGCGCTCCGTAGGCGAAAGATCGCGCGGTTTCTCGTCCAGGATGCACAGCGTGCCGATCGGCTGCCCGCCCGGCGCGTGGATCGGCGTTCCCGCGTAGAAACGGATATGCGGCGGCCCCGTCACCAGCGGATTGTCGCTGAAGCGATCGTCGGCCAGCGCATCGGGCACGATCAGCATCTCGCGCGCGACGACCGCATGCGCGCAGAAACTGCTCTCGCGCGTGGTCTCGCACATATCGGTGCCGGCGGCGGACTTGAACCACTGGCGATCCGCATCGACGAGGCTGATCAGCGCCACCGGCGTTCGGAAGAGGCCGGCCGCAAGCCGGGTAAGGCGGTCGAACCGTTCCTCCGCCGGCGTATCGAGCAGACGAAGCGCGTGCAGCGCGGCGAGCCGTTCCGCCTCGTCGTGCGGAATGGCGGCGGGGGCCCAGTGGCATTCGGCCCGCATCAGCCACGTGCGGATGCGTGTGCGGGCATATTCGCAGGACCATGGCTCATCCAGCCGGTCCACCGCCACGTCTCCGGTCGGCCCTTCTCCGCCGAGCAGCACGACGGGGGTGTCGTTGACCCCCGCGTCGTCGATCGCGGCGGCGATCGCCTGGGGCGAGGTGATGCCGCTCTCAACCAGCACCAGCCCGGCGTGCGCCAAATCCCCGGCCTCCACCGCGTCGGCGAGGCCGCATACGCGGGTGAGCGCGATCGGCTCGTCCTCTAGGGAACGGGCGATGCGGGCGGCGATGTCGGCATCGCGCGCGATCAGCAGGACGCGCGGAACGCCCGCCGCCGGCCCCTGCCGGATGGCATCCCCGGCAACCTTGGCGTGATCGGCCGGGGCGGTCGCATCCGTGGCCGAGCCGAGCGTGATCTCCATGCCCTCCGCCGCCGCGATGATATCCACCCCGTCGCCCGCCACGGCGCGCAGATCGGAGACCGCCGCGTCGATCATCGTATCGGTGCGGATCGGGTCGTGGTGGGTCAGCACCACCTTCGGCACCCGCGCCGTTCGTGCGACGGCGGCGGCATAATCGATCGTGCTGTGGCCCCAGCCGCGCTTGGCGGCATATTCGTGCGCCAGATATTGCGCATCATGCACGATCAGATCGGCCCCGGCCATGAAGGCGGCGTGGGCCAGATCCTCGTCCGCCAGCGGCACCGTGCCGCAGGCAGCCCCGGCGTCGTGCGGCTCATGATCGCAGGAGTAGACGAAGCTCGCCCCGTCCGCCTCGATCCGGAAGGCGAGTGCCAGCGCAGGATGGTTGAGGTAGCGCGTGTGGATGGTCACATCCTCTATCGCGAAGCTGCCCTCACCCAGATTATTGTAGCGCACCCGCGCACCGAACGCCTCGGGCGTCACCGGAAAATAGGTATATTCCATCTGCCCGGCGAGCGTCTCGCGCAGGCTCTCACCAAATCCTTGCGGCGCATAGAGATCCCACGCGTGGCCGGGTACGAAGAAGGGCGCGAAGAAGGGGATGCCCTGGATGTGATCCCAATGGGTGTGGCTGATCAGCATGTGCCCGCGCGACGGTTTGCCCTCGGCCATGATCGCGCGGCCAAGCTCATGCCCGCCGGTGCCGCAATCGATCACTAGCCGCGTGCCGCGCGACGACGTGACCTCGACGCAGGATGTGTTGCCGCCGTACCGCACCGTGTCTGGCCCCGGCTTTGCCAGCGATCCGCGCGTCCCCCAGAATCGTAGCTTCACGCGGATGCCCCTTCATCCCGGCGGACTCCGCCGCCGTCGGGGGAAAGCGTAGCGGGAAATCGTTTATTATTCCAATGCGGTCGTTCGCCGCCGCGCCGCCGAAAAGCGGTATCCCGCCTGCGCTGACGGCAGGCGGGATACCAATGTTGCATCAGGCGATCAGGCGGCGGGGGCCTGCGGCGCGGCGACGGGCGGCGCGGCGATGCGCGCGCCGTCCGCCGGCGGCGGCGGGGGCGGCGGCGCGGCGGGGCGCGATCCATCGGCGAGGGCGGGCGGCGGCGGCGGCGGGGCATCGCCGCGATCCGCGCCCGGCCCACCGGGACCACCGGGGCCACCCGGACCGTGCGGGCCATGGGGGCGCGGCCCGGGCTCCAGCGCGGTCACCGTGCCGTCCGCGCCGACGAGATAGGATGCGTGCATCACACCGTCCCCAAAGTGGCCCTGCACCGTCACCGTCTGTCCGGCGGCGACCAGCCCGTCGCGGCCGCGCGGCCCCGCCTCGACCAGCGCCTTGCCGCTGGCATCGGCCAGCGTGAAGCGGCTGCCGTAGATCTCGGCCACCCGGCCGCGCACGCTGGCGATCTTGTCGCCGGCGAAGGGGCCGCCGCTGTTGGCGGCGAGCGTCGCGATCGGGCGGATCGCCACGGGCGCCATCGCAGCGACAGGCCGCGTCGCATACATGGCGGTCGCGCCGGTCGCGCCCCCGGCCAGGAAAAGCACCGCGGCGGCAGCGGCGGCGGTCGCCCCGTGGCGGGGCATCAAACGTTCGATCAGGCGTGGCATCATCATGTCTCCTTGGTTGATGGCCAGGAGATACGTGATTCGGGCCGACGCCCGCTGAACCATGCCGTTCATCTTCGGTTTGGTGTCGGAGACGGGGTGAAAGGCACGGCATGCGGATCCTGCTGGTGGAAGATGATGGCGATCTGGCGGAGGAGGTGGCCCGCGCGCTGCGTGCCGAACATTTCGCCGTGGATATCGCCGCCAATGGCGAGG
>CAJYJW010000246.1 GCA_913775025.1 uncultured Sphingomonas sp.
CCCGAGTGCGCACGCCTGTCGCCGCGACTACCGATCCGGGCGCCCTGATCGCCCATTTGCGATCCCTCCTGTCCGGCTGGCGGGGGAAGCGCGCCTGATCGCCCGCACCGCGCCGTACAGAATCAGCAGGAGGCCCGCCGGCTCCAGCAAGGCGACCGGCGGCGCATCCTTTGCCGAAAGGTGCAGGATGTCGGTGGCGCGCAGGGCGACATACACGGCGACCAGTCCCGCTCCGCAAAGCGCAAGCCCGCCGCCCGCCCGCCCCGCGCCCATGCGCACGCCGATGGCGAGCATGGCCAGCAGCGAAAGCGCGAAGGCGGGAAGCGCAGCGGCTTCCAGCACCCGCCGCCAGCCATACCACCCCTCCCGCAACGCAAGGGCTCGACCAAAAGCGAGCATGTCGGTTTGCAGGTCGAGCTGCTTGTTCAACCCCAACAGGCAGAGCGTGATCGCCATGGCTGCCCAGAAGCGCCCCGATACGCGATCGGCCGCGATCGTGCAGAGGATCGTCACTACGCCATAAAGGCCAGTTACCACGAAACCGAAGGCGCTCGCGTCCTCTGTCGCGAAGCCCAGTGTCACGCCGCGCGGCCCCCGCCCAAGGTCTTAGGCGGCTGCCGCACGTTCCCGTTTCAGGGCGGCGCGGCGGCTGGCCAGGCGCAGGAACGGGCTCTCCACGCAATGCCAGGAGAAAATCGCGAACGGCAGCGTCAGGAGAAAATTGACGAGCGCCAGCCCCGCTCCGCTCAGGTTGGGCCATAGCGCATAGGCCGCAATCATCACCGGGAAAGCGTAGATGTAGATGCCATAGCTATAGTCCGGCCACCGGGCGGAGATCGCCCCGTTGCGGGCGGTGAGGAAACCGAAGCACAGCACGGCATAGCCGACGAAGAGGGTGCGGACGTGCAGGCCGAAGCCCAGATGCTCCGCCGCCACCGTTACGCCGAACAGCAAGGCCAGCCAGCCCCAGCTCAAGCGAATATGCGGCCGCAGGATGCTGGCGGCGATGCCGGCGGCAAACAGCACCCAAAGCCTATCGAACGTGTGCAGCGCATAGGCCAGACCGTGCGAACGCCGCGACACCGCCTCCTCAAGCCCGGGCAGATGCCAAACCAGCGCGAAGACGACCGTGGCCGGCAGCACCAGCCGCAGCATCCACGCCGGTTTCGCCAGCCCGGCGAGGAACAGGAGCACCAGCGCCAGATAGCATTGCGCCTCGCGCGGCAGCGTCCACAGCGATCCGTTGATGTTGCACAGCACGTCGCCGCACTGGATGCCGGTAAGATGGAATTTCGCGTTCGTCAGGCTGAGGTTGCCGAAGGCGAAGGCCGCGGTCGGCCCGGTGAGATATTCGGCGATCGGAACGCGGGTTAAAAACGCCCCGACGAGAATCGTGAGGCCAACCGATACCGCGAGCCCCGGCCACAGCCGCATGAGCCGCGCTACCGCGAAGGAGGCGACATCGTTGCGCTTGATGAGGCTCGGATAGACGAGAAAGCCACTGAGGAAGAAGAAACCGTCGACCGCGTAGGTAGAGATGGGCTGCCCTAACAGCCACGTCAGCGGATCCTCTTCACCATTGCCGTTCACCTGCCAGTAAGCATGGCTGAGAATCACCGCCGAGGCGAGCACAAGTCTCACCAGCGTAAGGTTATTCGCTTGCGCTTTAAGGATACGGTCGTCGATAATCATGCGGGCGCGCTACCAGAGGTGGGCGAGTATCGCCAGTGACAGGCCGACGGGTCGGCCGGGCGGATGTATTATCGCAAGACAATTATCGATATATTCACCAAGAAATGTGATGGCGACCTACCGGCCAGAGTTCAGAACGGACCATGCAGACGAGTTCTTCCAAGCATCATGGCGAAATGCGGGCCGCGTTGGCGGCGTGCCGCCCCGGCCTGATTGGCGTCGGCATGGTCACGGCTGTGCTCACGCTGCTGCCCGTCGCCGCCGCAATCTATGTTCTCATGCTGTTCGATGTCGTGCTGGCCAGCCGCAGCGGCGCGACGCTGGCCGCGCTGTTCGGCCTGATCGTCGTCATCTATGCCGCGCAGGCGTGGCTCGGCCTGATTCGGGATCGGCTGCTGGTGCGCATCGCCGCCGTCTTCCATCACCGCGTGGCGGAGCGGCTTGACGGCGCGATTGCCCGCTCGATCGAGACGGTCGCCTCGCCCGGCGACGGCTTGCAGGCCGCGCGCGATCTGGACGCGGTGCGCCACGCCTTCGCCGGGCGCGCCGCCGCCGCCTTCTGCGATATCGCGGGCGTGCCGCTGCTGTTGCTGGTGATGGTGCTGTTCCATGGGTGGCTGGCCCTCACCCTGCTTGCCGTCGCCGCCCCGCTTGCCTGGCTGACGGCGCGCACGGTGCGGTCCGGCCGGAATCCGGCGTTGATGGGCACGACCGCCTTGTCCGATCGCAATGTTTCCACTGAAACCGGCCTGCGCCATGCCGAGTTGATCCGCGTATTGGGTATGCACGCACGCGCGGCCCGCGCCCGCGCCGTCACCGAACGCCGGCTCGCCGGGATCGAGCTAGAGGCGGCGGATCGGGACGCGATGCGCGCTGCCATCGCGCGGGGCTTGCGACTTATCGGCGTCGGCGCGATCTTCGCAGTCGGCGCATGGCTGGGGATCGACAATAAGGCGAGCGCAGGCGTGATCGCCGCCGCCGCCCTGCTCGCCGATGCGACGTTACGACCACTTGAAGGCGCGATCGCCGCCGGCAACGCGGTGGCGCTCGCGCGGCTTGGCTGGCAGCGGATCGGCGCCGTGCTGGCGAACGTACCACCGGAGGACATGCCGCTTCCCCTCCCCGCCCCCGCCACAAGGCTGGAAGTCGAGAACATCAGCCTGGCCGCACCCGGCACCCGCCGCATCGTGCTGCGCGACGTCAGCTTCTCCCTCAAGGCGGGCGACGTGCTGACGGTGGCGGGTGGCAGCGCCGTCGGCAAGTCGGCGCTGATCCGCGCGATCGTCGGCGGGTGGCGTACGGTTGCGGGGCAGGTTCGGCTGGATGGCGCCGCGCTCGCCCAATGGGACATGCTGCAACTGGGCCGCCACATCGGCTACATGCCGCAGGTACCGGAACTGTTCGACGGTACCGTGGCGCAGAACATCGCCCGCTTCGATCCCGATGCGACGCCCGATACGGTGATCGCCGCCGCCACCGCGGCCGGCCTGCACGACTGGATCGTCCGCCTGCCGGACGGCTATGAAAGCGAGATCGGCGTCGGCGGCAATCGCCTTTCACTGGGGGAGCGGCAGCGCGTCGCGCTCGCCCGCGCGCTTTATGGCGATCCCTTCCTTCTCGTGTTCGATGAGCCCGCCGTCTATGGCGATGCGGTGGGGCTGCCCGCGCTCAACGCCGCGATCCGCGCCGCGCAGGCGCGCGGAGCGATCGTCGTCGTCAGCGGCAGCGCCAATGCCACGGTCGGCGCGAGCAATCTGCTGCTGATCCTGCGTAACGGGCAGGTGCAGGATTTCGGGTCGAAGGACGAGGTGCGCAATCGCCTCGCCGCCGCCAACGCGCGTGCGCCCGCCGCAGGGGATGCGCCCGCCCCCGCGGCGCCCGCCGCCAACGCCCCCGCAAAGGTATCGTAGATGACCTATCAGGTGCCCAGTCCGTTCGTCGCGCAGCAGGACGCGCCGCTGCTGGAGGATCCCGGCGCGGGCATGCGCCGCAACCTGCGGCTTGGCCTGATCGTGGCAGGCGCGTTGATCTTCGGCCTGTTCGGTCTTGCCGCCCTCGTCCAGATCACCGGCGCGGTGATCGGCTACGGCGAGGTTTCCGTCGAATCGAAGGTCAAGAAGATCGCGCACCCAACCGGCGGCGTGATCGCCCAGATGTTCGTCAGGGATGGCGATCGGGTAAAGCGCGGCCAGCCGCTGATGCGCCTCGACACCACGGTTTCCGGCGTCAGCGCCAGCGCCTCGGGCGAGGGGCTTGACCAGTTGCTCGCCGCCCGCGCGCGGCTGTCGGCCGAGCGAGACGGTGCAGGCGTCGTCGTCTATCCCAAGGAACTTACCGCCAACCCCACCCCCACCGCCCTTGCCGCGATGGCGCAGGAAAACCGCCTGTTCGCCATTCGCCGCAATGCGCGCATGGGCCAGCAGGCGCAGATTTCGGAACGCATCCACCAGAGCGAGGAGCAGATCTCCGGCTACCGCGCGCAGGTGGCGGCCGTGCAGCAACAGTCCAAGCTGATCGAGCCCGAGCGCAAGGGCGTGAAGGAATTGTGGGATAAGAACCTCGTCACCATCAGCCGGCTCAATCAGCTCGAACGCACCGCGGTCGATCTCGACGGCAGCGCCGCGTCGCTCCAGGCGCAGGTCGCGCAAACCCGCGCGCGCATCGCCGAACTTCGCCAGAGCGCGATCCAGCTCGATCAGGAAGCGCGCAGCCAGGCCGGCGCGGAACTGCTCGACGTGCTGGCCAAGCTGAACGACCAGACGGTACGCAAGGCGGCGGCCGGCGATACTTTCGATCGCAGCATCGTGCGCGCGCCCGCCGACGGCGTGGTGGACAAGATCGCCTACAGCACGATCGGCGGCGTCGTGCCGCCCGCCGAGACGATCATGGAGATCGTGCCCGACACGGATCGCATGACCGTGGAGGCCAAGGTCGGCACCAACGATATCGACCAGTTGCATGTCGGGCAGGAGGCGATGTTGCGCTTCTCCGCCTTCAGTCTCCAGACCACGCCGGAACTGCACGGCACGCTCGCCTACATCGCGCCGGAGCGTACGGTGGAGGAACGCACCGGCGCCAGCTATTACAAGATCCGCCTGGAGGTGAGCGAGCAGGAGGTGAAGCGGCTTGGCACGCTCAAGCTGGTTCCCGGAATGCCGGTGGAAAGCTTCATCCAGACGGGCGACCGCTCACTGCTTTCGTATATCACCAAGCCGCTCCGCGATCAGCTCAACCGCTCGTTCCGCGAGAATTGACGTCTTTCGGGGACATTGCACGATGCGCCGTACATCCGGCCTGATCGCCGCGTCGATCGCGGCGGCCGCCACCCTTCCCGCGCCCGCCGCCGCCGATACGCTGGCGGACGCGATCGCCGCCGCCTATCGCGCAAACCCGCGCCTGCTCGCCAGCCGGGCGAGCGAGCGGGCGGCGGGGGCGGTGCTCGATCAGTCGCGCGCGGCCTATGGCCCCTCGCTCAGCGCATCGGCCAGCTATGCCTACACCTATGTCCGGCAGCAGATCGCCGCCGGTCTTTCCGCCAAGGAAGACGGGTTCGCGCCGGGCTTCGCCGCCACCCTCTCGCAACCCCTGTTCACCTCCGGCCGGTTGGCCGCCGGCGTCAGCAGCGCGAAGGCCGGCGTGGGGCTGGCGCGCGAATCCCTGCGACAGGTCGAGCAGGAGACGATCTCGACCGTCATATCCGCCTATGTCTCGGTGCGGCGGGACGAGCAGCTCGTCGCCATCGCGCGGGAAAATGCCGAACTGCTCGCCCGCCAGCGCAGCGATACCGGCGAGCGCGCCCGCGTACGCGAGGCTACCTCGACCGATCTCGACCAGACGGAGAACCGCTACGCGCTGGCGCAGGCACAGCTTGCCGAGGCCGAGGGGCAGCTGCAATCGAGCCGGGCCGCCTATACGGCGGTCGTCGGCACCCCGCCCGGCGTGCTGGAGCCCGAGCCGCCGCTGCCGGGCCTGCCCTCCACCGTCGACGAGGCCTACGCCTCCGCCGAGGCCTTTAACCCCTCGCTTCTCGCCGCCGAATATCGCGAAATCCAGTCGCGGGCCGCGCTGACCGCCGCACGCGCCCAACGCGGGCCCACGGTCGCCGTCGAGGCCAGCGCGGCGCGCAACTCCAATTCGCCGTTCAACAATCTGTTGCGGACGGATCAGGTCGTCGGGCGCGGTGTCGTCAGCCTGCCGCTGTTCACCGCCGGGCTTATTTCGGCGCAGGTGCGGCAGGCGCAGGCGACGAACGACGCGGATTGGCGTCTCGTCGATCAGACCCGGCGCGAGGTGCGGCAGACGGTCGCCTCGGCATGGGAGCGGTTGAGTGCGACGCGCGCTTCCTT